>PMAM01000102.1 GCA_003152595.1 Acidobacterium sp. | reverse complement strand
CCGTCCCAGCATTCGGCGACGGTAGCGGCACAACCTCAGCCACCCGCCCAATCCAATGGGATAGACCAGCGTACCGGCGATGCCGTAGCGGCCACCTCCTCCTCCGGAACATCGGCGCAATCGCCCGAGCAACTGACGCCTGAAGCCAATCAGGCCAAATCAAACGTCGGAAGCAGTGGAACTGATGCGGGGGCCTTGGAAGCCGGCCTTGCTGCGGAAAAACGGGGAGACGCACAAACCACTTTGGCAGTGCCCGCTAATATCCCTCCACCCGTTCAGGGTGCTCCACGGCCTAAGCCTATTCCTGCCGTTGCGCCGTTTGCGGTGATAGCACAGGGCGCAGTTCAGTACCACGCAAACAGCGTAGGCACGACTCCACCGGCAGGTCACCTTGAGGCTGGACAGCATCTTTGCGTACTCGGGGAAGCCCAGTCTCTGGGCAATGGGGGTGTTGTTGTTGAGCACGTCCGTCTAGAGATCCCTGGTGTAGGAGAAATGGATGCGCTTTACACCTCAGCGGCTTTCCTTCCTGATCCGAGCGGCGATCAAGCATGTCGGACGAAATGGCCACAAGCCACCGACATTGGGGAAGCAACAGAATTTTACGGTTATCTCGTGCAGAGTTGGTTGGTGGACGGGTACGGGCCTAGGGGCGAGAATAAAAAAGATGATATCGAATACCTCAAGATATTGGATGGCGACGCTGCGGCTAAGAACATCATGACGAAGTACGTGGTCTCTCATTTTTTCATGGTGATAGCTCAACGAAGCGACCAGTTCGAAGGCTATGATATTGGAGCGATATTTTACGGAAGGGACAAGTTCGAAGACTATGGAAAGAGTTGCCACTGGAGCCAGATGGTTCTTGATCAAATCAATAATGGGTCATCTGAAATTCTCCCAACTTGGGTCAAGTATGGTGCCGAGCAAAATCTACACACGTGTATAATTCAAACCCAAAAAGAAAAGGAGACTAAAGAAAAGGAGCGTCCAGAGAACGAACGGCGCGAGAAACTGTTAGCCACGTTAAGTCAACCTTATACTAGGATACCCAAAAAAGAACTGGTCATAGCGGCCATAAAGCTCTACATGGATGAAGCTGACGACGATCTGATTAGGCGTGAAAGTGACCTGTCAAACGCGCTCGCCAACTTACCCCAGTGCATCGAGACAGCCGATACCACATGCAACGGCCCTGAGGACTATAACGGACACGTTAACGGGTACCAAAATTCTGCTCACTGTGATGCCTCTGAGCGGTACGCGTGTGGGGCACGCATTGATGATATGCGAAAGCAGCTGGCAGATTTCCAGTTGGCAGATTTCCATTACAGCTCGGATCAGTACGTATTCAGCGTCGTAAAGACGAATCCTTACGAAGGCAACGTGATCTCGTATGTCAATCTACGTGTCGAAGGGTCTGACGAGAGCAAAACTGACCGGATAGTTCTTCAGTTTAAAAACAACAAGTGGGTCGTGGTCGACGTGAATGCCGTGGATCAGTAATGTAGCCTATGATGGTAAGCTACCTACTAATCCGGACCGTTGGGGGCATCGCTCGGGATGCTAGGCCCCAGCGGAGACCCTGGGTTTGACATCCGTCCACGCGACGTCATCGCTGGTCCTGAACCGGGAGGCTTGTTCACATTCATGCACGGCTTGGCAGATTCAGTCGATAAAGAGGTTCCGATGAACCGCAGTGGGAGCCAAAGTGTCTGATATTCCGCTGCCATCCGAATGGCGACTGGATCGAATATGAGCTTTTCTTCAGCGGCACAACAACATCGGTTTAAGGTCGAACGCATGAAGCCCAACGGCTGCTCGCCAAAATGTTCGTCCCTGCCGTACGACTGGCTACTCGGAACTTTCGCTGTCAGGAGCTTCGCCTGAGGCGCGGGCCTTTGTGGCCCTCGAAACCAGTCGGTCCCGGACTGTTCCCCGGATGCGGCAACAGGCGACAGCGCTCCCGCACCCCCGGTGCCGTTCAGGTCTTCCGGGCGACGCGTGGTGTACCGAGTCAGAGCAGAAAAGGCGGCCCCGGCCAGGTTCACCCCACAGCAAGAAGCCGCCGCTCATAACCATCCCGAGTCAACAGGATCCGATCCAGCACCTCGCACGAAGGTACTGCAGGACACGCCACCGGAACCATTTTGAAACGCACCCTTTTGACTTTTCCTCCGCCTCTTGCTTTCGGCGTCTCCCGCAGGCTGAAAATCCACACTCCATCTGCCGATAGAACACCACCGCCCCAGGCGCTTCACCACCCGTACGCGCAGGGTCCCCGCGCATTTCTATGCCCACCATCGAACTCAACAT
The DNA here is from genome assembly GCA_003152595.1 of Acidobacterium sp. Classification (GTDB taxonomy): domain Bacteria; phylum Acidobacteriota; class Terriglobia; order Terriglobales; family Acidobacteriaceae; genus Palsa-343. Next base: position 9,189 of record PMAM01000102.1, on the reverse strand, counting down.
GATCGTGAAGAACGGCGCCGCGGCCGGCCTCGCCCGCTGCCTCACCAGCGTCGCCCCCTTCATCGATCGCATCCTCATCGGCGACACCGGTTCCACCGACGCCACTCCCGACATCGTCCGCGAGTTCGACGCCGAATTCCTTCACCTCCCCTGGGAAAACGATTTCGCCCGCGCTCGCAACCGTGTCCTCGCCCATCGCCGTTGCGATTGGATCCTCGTCCTCGACGCCGACGAAATGCTCGACCAGGACGCCCCCCACCAGATTCGCGCTCTCCTCGAAGACCCAACTTTCTTCGCGTACGACAACTGGCGCTGGAACTACATGCGCGACAGCCACACGCGCCTCGGCAGTCAGTCGCCGCGCGTCAACCCCTTCGTTCTCGAGGAGTCGCGCGCCTTTCCCGCTTACGTTCCCTCGCTCACCACCCGCCTCTTCCGCAGCCATCCCGGGATCGATTACGAGGGATGTGTGCACGAGACTGTTACAAAACGGCTCGCCGCCCTCGGCCTGCGCTCCGGCCACGCGGATTTCATCGTCCACCACTTCGGTCACGCTGAAGATCCCCAATCCGCCCGCCTGCGGAAGAATGATTTGTATCAGTCACTGAGCCAAAAGAAGGTCTCCTCCGATCCACGCGACCCCCAGGCCCTCTTCGAACTCGGCCTCGGGGAGCTCGAGCATCTCCGCCACCCCGCCGCAGCTCTTTCTCTGTTCGAACAGGCCTGCGTGCTCAGCCCCGGCTACGCCGTCGCCTGGCTCTTCGCTGGAGTCTGCCTCGTCCGCATGGGCAACGCTCCGGAAGCCCTTCGCCGTCTCGCCCGCGCCGCTGAACTCGGCCTCCGCAATTCTGTCTTCTGGCAGACCCTCGGCGACGCGCGCTTCTATACCGGCCGATACGCCGAAGCCCGCGCCGCCTACACCGCCGCCACGCATCAGGGCGAAGCCGCCCCGCTCTCCCTCGCCAAACTCGGCGCCTCCGAGGTTCACCTTAGCCTCACCAACCAGGGTCTGCGCCGCATCGAGAGCGCCATCGCCAGCGATCCCGGCTTTCCCGAGCTTTACGACATCCTCGCCGCCGCCGCCCTGCTCGCCGGCGATCTCCGCCTCGCCGCGCAAACCAACCAGACTCGCATGCGCCTGGGCAACACCACCGAATTCCACACCCGCCTCACCGCCCTCCTGCACGCCCAAACTGCCGCACCCGCACCCGCCCGTTGACCACGCAGATACTTTCCCCCGCATCTCATCATCTGTTCACATTGCCCTCAGCCAATCGCCTCTACAACGGTTCACATATGGAGTTCTCCGGCCTCGCCCCCAGCTCTCCTCTCCGCACCGGCCGACCCAAACCCCAAAACCCCACGAGCCTCGCCTGATGCGCCGCGTCATGATGTTCCTCAATCCCCTTCTCATCCACAACGAGAAGCGCCGCGCCCAGGTCGAACAGATCGCCGAACTCCTCAGCGGCTACGGCGCCGACGTTCACCTCCAGGAAACCCTCTCCGCCCACTCCGCCGGCCAGCAGGCCGCCGACGCCGTTGCCGCCGGCTTCGATACTTTCCTCGTCTGCGGTGGAGACGGCACCATCTTCCAGGTCATCCAGGGCGTTGCCGGTTCGGACGCCACCCTCGGCGTCCTCCCCTTCGGCACCGGCAATGTCATCGCGCAGAACCTGCACATGCCGCGCAATCCGCTCGGCGCCGCGCGCCTCCTCCTCAACGCGCAGCCCCGCGAGGTCACCCTCGGCGAAGTCATCCTCAACCCCACCGGCCACAAACGCATGCGCAGCTGGTACTTCTTCATCGCCGCCGGCATGGGCGTCCACGCCGCACTGATGAACCTCTCCCCCACCGGCCAGGGCAAACGCCGCGGTGGCCGCGTTGCTTATTTCATCGGTGGCTTTCGTCTCCTGGTCGATCATCCCATTCAGGCCTTTCAGCTCGAGATGACCCTCATCGACGGGACAACGCACACCGTCCCCGCCTGCGAAGCCATCGCAACGCACGTTTCAGAGATCAATCGCTGGCGCCCCGGCGGCAATCCCTTCGCCCAGTGGCTCCGCGTCGCCTGGGTCCCACCCACCGGCCGCTTCGGACTCGGCCACGCCAGCTTTCACGCCCTTGCCACCGGCAAAACCAGCGTCGAAACCGGCTGGGGCAATCTGCCCTTCCCGCAATACGCAACCGTCACCCGCATGATTTGCCGCCCGCTCAACGGCACCCAGTACCGCACACCACTCCTCATCGAAGCCGACGGAGAAGTCCTCGGCGCCAGCTACACAGCCATCGGAGTCAGCAACCAAAAACTAAAACTCCTCTGGCCGAACGGGGCGAAGTAGCTATCCGACACCGTTAGTTGCAAGGTCCGAGAATTTTCCGGTCGCAGGATCGAACAGAGCGCCCCAAAAGCCGGAACCGCCGTCACAAACATCTACCAGGCGCGAGCGCCAATCTTTGGGAATAAAGTCTTTCGGGAAAGCATTGATGTAGATCGACCGTCGACCGCCAATCACGACTCCTGCATACTGGCGATAGAAGCCCTGCGGAGAAGTAATAACACCAGGCATACAACAAACGTCCCCGCCAAACTCACTGAATCGCGAACCCCGCAAGCGCCAGCGAAAACGGCATCAACCCCATCGCCGAAGACATCAACACGCACATCACGCGTCCCTGAGCGCTGACGAAAGGCTTTCCTATCCCGCCGGCCGAGGGTTTTTCCGGAGTTGTGGGGCGACTTTCTCTCTCAAGTGCGAAGCCGGACCTGTCACGCAGCACGAGGCGACCCTGTGAACCATGACCATCGCACCCTCGTCACGCAGCACAAAACGGACCCTCACGCAGCACCAGGCGGTCCCAGTCTGCCAGCACGACTTCGCGGCTCGGAGAAAAAGCCACACACCAACCCAGCAAAGGCCAGGTTCACCCCACAGCAAGAAGCTTCAGCCATCGCCACTCGAACATCAATACAAATCGCTTCTGGATCCACCCGAAAGTACGCGTCGCACCATTTTGGGAAAAAGCACCTCAACTCCGCTTATGCTGTTTCGTCGCGCCTTATGAGCCGCGCCACAAGAGCTGCAAACAGGTTCGGCTTTAGCCGCCAGGGAACCCGGTTTTCTTGTACTTGGCACTCTTTCGCAACTGTAGCGTCGTCGCCGATCGACTCCAAACCGCGATCCAGGGGTTAGCCGTCGCTACAGAGGGGCACGGGGCATGGCATCACAGTTGCGGGCGGAACCAACCACGTCCACAACCGCAGCAAAGGCCAGGTTCACCCCACAGCAAGAAGCTGTAGGCCGTCGCCACTTGAACATCAATACGAATCGCTTCTGGATCCACCCGAAAGTGCTGCGTACCACCATTTGGGAAAAAGCACCTCAACTCCTCTCATGCCGCTTTTTCGCAAGCCTTTTTTGCTGTGCCATAAGACCTGCAAAACAGGGCCGGCTTTAGACCCCAGGGGCCCGGTTTCTTTCACGCGCGACTTTCCCGCAACAGTAGCGTCGGAGCCGATCGACTCCAAACCGCGATCCGGGCATTCGCCTTCGCCACTAAGGGGCACGACTTCGGGGCTCGAAGAAAAACCCGCAAATCCAATGCTGCGAAGGCCAGGTTCACCCCATAGCAAGAAGTTTCCGCTCAGGCAGCCCGAACATCAATGCGACTCAACTCTGGGTTCATTCCGAAAGCACCGCGCTGCACCATTTTGGGAAGAGCACTGCCTCAACTCCGCCGAGCGCGAAATGAGCCGTTTCAACCAGCACGAAAAGGGTGTCAGGCAGCACGAACCGAATCCTGCCTGCCAGCACGACCGGACCCAGTACCGCACGCCGTTCCTCGTCGAAGCCGATGGCGAAGTCCTCGGCGCCAGCTGCGCCGTCATCGGCGTCAGCGACAAGAAGCTACGGCTCCTCTGGCCCAACGGCTAGGAAGCCCCCCAAAGGAACCTCTCTTAGAAAAAAGAACACAAAAGAGAGCACCCCAAAAAATGAGCCTCCCCAAAAAAAGGAACACCCCAAACAAGTGGCGCCGGCAGGTTCACCCCACAGCAAGCAGAAGACTCCGCGGCCATCCGATTCTCAATACAAATCTCATCTGCACCGAACCCGAAGTACCGCTTTTCGACAAAGCCTGAACCATTACGAAAAAGCGCTGTTCCGTTTCGGCCTTCAGCCGCGAGTCCAGAGACAACATCGCCACCAAGCGCCCCATGGCAGCCATCCCCCAGCGACAGATGCAGCTCTCCTTGCCGGTGCCCTTCTCAGCCGACCGGTTGACCTCGCGCGCCGCAAGCCCCAGAACGGGAATCTCTCTTACCTCCCTCCCATTCCGACCTAACTCCCGCACTTTCCCCGCCGATATCTCCCCCATGCAGGCGCTCTGCGCCTCAATCTGTTCTCTGAGAGTCGTGCCCATGCCGGAGGAACACAAACCAGCCGACGACTGGTTCCGTTACGCCCTCGCCCTCGAAGCCTCGAACGAAGGCTTCTTCGACCTCGACCTGGTTGCCGATCAGCTCTGGGCCTCTGCCCGCTTTCGTGCCATCGCCGGCCTCTGCGACTCCTGTTCCACCCTCGCCGCCTGGCTCGACCGCGTCCATCCCCACGACAAACCGTCCATCGAGAACGAACTTCTCGCCCTCCGCAACGGCCAGGCACGCGATATCGCCCTCGAACATCGCGTCCGAAGCGAAAACGGCTCCTGGCGCTGGGCACAGATCCGCGCCGTCGCCCATCGCGATCCCTCCGGCCGCATCGCGCACATCGCCGGCTCCCTCCGCGACAACACCGCGCAGCGCATGGCCGATCCCCTCACCGGCCTGCCCAACCGCGCCTTCTTCGTCGAGCACCTCGAGCGCCGCATCGAGCGCGGGTTCCAGCACGCCGACTGGAACTTCGCGCTCCTCTCCGTCACCCTCGACCGCTTCGATTCCCTCNNTCCCTCGCCGCCCGCCTCCTCGGCGCCGAGTTCATGATCCTCCTCGAAGGCGTCCACACTGAGGCCGACGCCGCCCACTTCGCCGCGTCCCTCCTCGCATCCTTCCACGAGCCTCTCCTCCGCAGTCAACAGACGCGCGTTCCCACGGTCGCCCCCCAACTTGTCATCGGCATCGCTCAGGCCTCCATCCTCTACTCGCATCCCGAAGAACTCATGGCCGACGCCGAATCCGCCCTCCTCCACGCCCGCCGCCAGGAACCTCCCGGCGTCGCCTGCTACTCCCAGGGCATGCGCGAAAAGGCCGTCGAGCGTCTTGAACTCGAAGCCGAACTCGAGCGCGCCATCCGCCAGGGCGAGCTCGTCCTCCACTACCAGCCCGAAGTTGACCTCCGCACCAACCGCATCATCGGCTTCGAAGCCCTCATGCGCTGGAACCACACCCGCCGCGGCCTTCTCTCCCCCGCCGAGTTCATCCCCCTCGCCGAAGAAACCGGCCTCATCGTCTCCCTCGGTCAGTGGGGCCTCGCGGAAGCCTGCCGCCAACTCGTCGAATGGCGCAGCACCGGCAGCGAGCCCCTGCAAAAGGCCCGCATCAGCGTCAACCTGTCCGGCAAACAGCTCGAACAGCCCAGCCTCATCGGCCAGGTCGAGAAGATCCTCGCCGAAACCGGCCTCCCCCCCGCCTGCCTCCGCCTCGAAGTCACCGAGAGCAGCCTCATCTCCGACGGCCCCGCCGCCCAGGCCAACATGCTCGCCCTGGAAAAACTCGGCGTCGGCCTCCACATGGACGACTTCGGCACCGGCTACTCCTCCCTCGACTACCTCCAGCGCTTCCCCTTCGATACCCTCAAAATCGACCGCTCCTTCGTCCGCGACATCGCCTGGGATCACGACTCCCGCCTCATCGTCGGCTCCATCCTCGCCCTTGCCCGCTCCTTCGGTATGGATGTCGTCGCCGAAGGCATCGAAGACGCCGACCAGCTCGAGGAACTCAAAACCATGGGCTGCCCCTGCGGCCAGGGCTTCTACTTCGCCCGCCCCATGGACCCCGCCGCCATCGACGCCTTCATCGCCACCGGCGCCTGGGCTTACGCGGCCGAAGCCCTCCAAACCCCCATCGCCCAGGCCTGACCCCAGGCCGCTTCCCGGCTCCCTGTAACCTGCCCCCCGTCACCCGCTCCCTCCTCCCTCCTCCCTCCTCCAAGCTCTGTGCCTCCTGTCACATCCCCACCGCCCCTCCCCGCCCTACCCTTTCTTCTGGAGACCCTATGAACATCGCCATCCTCGGCGCAGGCGCCATGGGTTCCCTCTTCGGTGGTCTCCTCGCCGAAGCCGGAGCCTCCGTCACCCTCCTCGACGTCAATCAGCAGCACCTTGACGCCATCCGCCACGACGGCCTCCGCCTTGAAACCGACCACCAAACCCGCACCATCACCACCCTCGCCGCCTGCCGCCCTGAAGAAGCCACCCAGGTCCCCGACCTCCTCCTGATCTTCACCAAGACCCATCAGATCGCCGCCGCCCTCGGCTCCGCCCGGCGCCTCCTCGGCCCCGCAACCTGGGTCCTCACCCTGCAGAACGGCCTCGGCAACGTCGAAGCCATCTCCGCCTTCGTCCCCCCCGAGCGCATCCTCGTCGGCGTCACCACCATTCCCGCCGACTTCCTCGGACCCGCGCACGTCGCCTCCCACGGCGGCGGCCTCATCCGCATGGGCCACGCCGCCGACGCAGCCCACACCGACCACCCCGGCCACCGCCCCTTCAACGGATCCTGCCGGCTCTGTCAGGTCGTCGACCTCTTCCACCGCGCCGGCCTTCGCGCCACTGCCGACCCCAATGTCTGGGCCGCCATCTGGGAGAAGGCCGCCTTCAACGCCGCCTTCAACGCCCTCTGCGCCGTCACCGGCTGCACGGTCGAGCAGATCGGTTGGGTCCCCTCCGGCCCCGAGATGGCCCTCGCTGTCGTCGCCGAAGCCATCGCCGTCGCCCGTGCCGCCGGCATCCCCGCCGACCTCGAGCACACCCAGGCCATGGTCCTGCGCTCGCTCAAGACGCACGCCGGCCACCAGCCCTCCATGCTGCAGGACATCCTCGCCCACCGCCGCACCGAGATCGACTCCATCAACGGAGCCATCGTCCGAGCCGCACGCGAACGCAACATCCCGGTACCGTACACAGAAATGCTCTGGACCCTGGTGTCGTTAATCGACGCCCGCCAAGGCGCGGAACGACCGTCATTGCAGCCCTCCTCCTCCGACCGCATGGCGGCAACGATTTCCTGAGCGCGAAATTTTCACAAATGTCATCCTGACCGGAGCGCGGCCAAGGCTCTCTCCAGCGGGGCACGGACTCCGATCCGCGCGGAGTGGAAGGACCCCCCGAAGCCCACGCGCAGTACACCAGCCCGCGCTCTTAGGCGAAGGGAAATCGGTCGCGCAGCGGCCGACAAAAATCTCAAGCGGAGCACGTGCCCCTCGCAAAGCGAGGGCTTGGCGCAAAGCGCCAACCAAAACACGGACGTCATCCTAACCGGAGCGCGGGCAAGGCCCCCTCCCGCGGTGCACGGACCACCTTCCGCGCGAGTTAAATTACAAATGTCATCCTGAGCGGAGGCCCGCCACGACTTTCGCCAGCGATGCACGATATTTCTCGGGCCGAAGTCGAAGAGCCTGGCCTGAGCAAGGCGTCGCCAGACGCTGCGTCGAACGGCACCCCCCGAAGCCGCACGATGCATGCGGCCTGCAAGGGCCTCGGCGCGAAGGGGACCCGGTCGCGAAGGGCCGATCGAGATCGTGTCCGGCGAACAATCTCATGCCGGGGTCACCTTTTACTGTCCGCGACTCTCGCTGTGACAAAGTTAACGAACGCGCAGCAAGCCACCGAGAGAAACTTCGCATCTTCGAATCGAACATTAGGGGAATCGAGAATCGCATGACGTACGCCGCCCTCGTCTGACGTGTAGCCATACAGCTTCTCGAATGCTCCGCTAAGAGCGGGATGCAAACCAATCTCGTCGCGAAGCTTCTTGATGAGATCTCCGAGGGTCCCCTTCCTTCCCAGCGTGTTCATTACCAGACTTTCTACAGCCGAGATCGACTCCTTTATGGAGTTGCGATAGTCAGGTTGCTCGCGGGAGGACATCAACTCCAAGGCTCTATGCAGATGTTCCTTGACGGGCGGCAAACGGCTTTCGGTCGCATCCTCGATAGCTGATATTTCTTCCTCGTCGGTTATTCGGGTTATCAGACCATCGACGAACCGGTATGCAGCAACCTCCCTTTCGAGCGCAGAATTGCAAGCACCTAGAAACTTTCGCCTGTCGGTGAAGCCATAGTTGTTGGCAACGAACTCGAGCAGGTCATATGCAAGAAACCACTCACAACTGAAGAAGAATTTTCGCAATTGAGAGGAGATCTCTGACCAATCGGCGGGAATCTGATCTACCGGGTCCCTAAAAAAGTCGAGCCAAAGACGGCGAGATAGCTCGCGATGGGCTGGATTACGAGACAGGGGATAGCGTACCCGCCCCGGATCTGGGGAGCGCACTGCCCGACTTGACACGTGCTCATAGAGCACGCTCCACAGACCGTTCCTCAGTTCCGTGTTGATTGAATCGACCTGAACGCTTTGGCGAACCGATCGGAATCCATATCGCTCCGAAAAGCTCATCCCATCTCCCCGAGAATCCACCTATCCAGGAAGCTCAGCCCCGCCACGCCACGTATGCCGAGAAGGCGCCGTGTATTTCCCCTTCTTTTTCCTGATAAAGGGTACTCGCAAAAATCAAGCCAGCCGTAGGAGTCACCTGTTTTAGACAACCTATCAAGATTTTCCGCGAAGCCATTGCCACTCACATTTTCTTGTCAACCCCCCACCCTCCCCACCAAAGTAATGCCCCCTAATTCCAAACCACTTCCCCGCCAAAATCCCCCAACAAACCTGGCAGACTTAGTCGCTCAACTTGGTATCCTGATAACCTTCAGCAACTTACTGATTCCACAAACTCGCAGAAGAGCGAGAAGTGCCAGATTGGCGGCAGGAGTGTACGTCCTGTGTACGCCGCGAGTGCGGCGCTGGTGCATTGCAGACCTGGAATTTCGATGGTTCATTTCCAAGGTCCGCGAACGGACTTTCCGGGGCACTGGGCCCGTTAGATCCCCACCCCACGCGGGCCGCCGGTGCCGCCACAAGGTTGAAACTTCCGGGTTGCCGGTTAACCGTCCGGGAAGATTCCAGAATTGCCGGGAC
>PMAM01000114.1 GCA_003152595.1 Acidobacterium sp. | reverse complement strand
CCGCCCTGCCCGGTTTCGATCAGCGCATAGACACGCCGCCCATCGCTCGGCGCAAAACTCACTGCGATCTTGCCCAGCGGCGAGGGCGGCAAGCCGTGCCCGGTCAGGTGATTCCAGTTGTCGCCCCCGTCGCTGGTCACGAACAGGCCGCTGCCGGGGCCACCGCTGTTGCGACCCCAGGTTTTGATATCGATCTGCCAGCTCGCCGCGATGATCTTCTGCGGATCCCCCGGGTCCATCGTCAGGTCGTAGACGCCAGTGTTCTCATCGACGAACAGTACGCGCTTCCAGGTCACACCGCCGTCGGTGGTGCGATAGACGCCGCGCTCCTGCTGCGGCCCATAGCAGGTGCCGAGGGCAGCGGCGTAGACGACGTCAGGATTCGCAGGATCGATCAGGATGCGCCCGATGCGGCCTGTCTTTTCGAGCCCCATGTGCTTCCACGTTTTGCCGCCGTCGATTGATTTGTAGACACCGTCGCCGAGCGAGACATTGCTGCGGATGAAGGCCTCGCCGGTCCCCACCCACACGATATTGGGGTTCGACGGCGCCAGCGCGATCGATCCGATCGACTGCGCATCCTGACTATCGAAGATCGGGTACCACTGGTCGCCGCCATCCCACGATTTCCATACCCCGCCCGAGGCTGCGCCGGCATAGTAGATGTTGTTATCGCCCGGAACGCCGACCACCGACGTAACCCGATTCCCGGGAGGTCCGATAAATCGGTAATGCAGCTGACTGTAGATCGACGCTGATTCAGGCGCGGGTGGCGCGGCTTGTTGTGCAAGGAGAGAACAGGACAGCAAAGAACCAGCCGCCCAACCGCCCGCGGCCACGCAGAAACGAAGACGGCGAAGTGCCACTCGACCCTCCGGAAGGTTGCTCGATTGCGAAGCGGATTTCCTGCTATCCCTCGCGAAAAACAGAGTCTACACGTTCCTGGTTTGCCCCGGAATCGGATGCGAAATGCAAACAGGGGATTTCGCCGCAGCTCAGTCCGCGGCAACGCTGCAATCGCGGTTCGGGAAATTGTACCGCTGGTTGTTTTGAATCAGGGGGAACGTCGCGTTCACAAGCGTCGGAATTTCCGATTCGCTGCCGGCCGAATTACGTAATATCGTCGGTGTCGAACGGGGCTTTCACCGCGACGCCGTGCACCTGGCTCACCAGATCGCGCACCACATCTTCGAGTTCGCGCTGGCTCTGGATCACCGCACTCATGGTCTGGAGTTCGCCCGCTTCCTCGATGCGCTCCAGCAGCACGACGGCGTGCGCCTGCGCCACATGGTCGGCGTCCAGTCCTTCCGGGGTTTTCGCCTTGATGCCTACATTAAGTGGAGCAATCTCCAGCAGTTCCGCCACGCGCTCACGCATCTCGCTTGAAATGGGGCCGATCTTCGGCGCATTCAGCACCAGCGTGGTATCGACGTTGACGATCCTGTATCCGGCATTGCGGATTTCTTCCTTCGCCAGTTCAAGAAATATTTGAGAATCGGCATCCTTCCAGCGCGGATCGCCCGGCGGAAAGAAGCTGCCGATGTCGCCTGCGGACACTGCACCCAGCAGCGCGTCGGTCAGCGCGTGCAGCAGCACATCGCCATCCGAGTGCCCAGCAAGCCCTTCCGGATGATCGATGCTGAGACCGCCAATCTTCAGCGGCACGCCCGGCCTGAATGCGTGCGAATCCCAGCCATAACCGATGCGAATGTCCATGCGCGGTCCCCTGCAACCTCTTCACTGTACATCAGCCTTTTTCGATTGCGAGTTACTGTGAATTTTAATGCGACTTCCCGCGGTGCGCGAGATAAAACTCCGCCAGTTCCAGGTCGCCGGGCTGGGTGATCTTCAGGTTCGACGCCGAACCCGGCACAACGAATACCGAGCTTCCCGCCCGCTCGACGAGGCTCGCTTCGTCTGTTCCGACAAACCCGTCGGCTTCCGCCTCGGCGAAAGCCCGGCGCAGCAAACCGCAGCGAAACCCCTGGGGCGTCTGCGCCTGCACGATGTACTCGCGCGGGATGGTGGCTGTCACAATCGCGCCATCCGATGTCCGCTCCACTTGCTTGATCGTGTCCACAGCCGGGAGGCCGACAATCGCGGCGTCATGCTTCTCGACCGCTTCAATGACTCGACGGATCACGGCAGGCTCAATCAGCGGACGCACCGCGTCGTGCACCAGAACAATGTCGTCTTCAGCGCAGTCCAGCGTCTTCAGCGCGTTGCAAACGCTTTCCTGGCGAGAATCGCCGCCCTCGACCACGCGCACCCGCTCCGCAAAGCCGTGCTCGAAGATCTGCGCGGTCAGCCGCTCCATTTCGGTCGCGCGCACGGCAACCACCAGCGACGTCACTTCCGGGATTTCAGCAAAGGCCTGCAGCGTGCGGATCAGAATCGGCTTTCCGGCCAGTTCCTGAAACTGCTTTGGCGCGGCATGCGTTGAGTGTCCCGGCGCCATCCGCGTGCCTATGCCGGCCGCGGGCAAAATCACTGATACACGCATAGAAACAGGAGTATACCGCAGCGATAACCCTCTTGGGTGTAGCGTAAATTGTGTAACGAAACCAGCCCGCATTCGAGGTTGTCATGCGAAGCAGCGCCGCGAAACCCCTACTGCCGATCATCCTCGCTCTGCTCGCTGTTTCTCTTCCCTCTTTCTCGGCCCGCTCCACGCGCGACGACATGACCATGCTCGCGCAGACGCCTCCCATGGGCTGGAACAGCTGGGANNTCCCGTGGGGCACATGGATTACACGATGTCCGACGATGGACGCTATATGCCTGCCGTCAACCGCTTTCCCTCCGCTGCCGGCGGCAAGGGTTTTCGCCCGCTGGCCGACTGGGTTCACTCGCTCGGCCTGAAGTTCGGCATCCATATTGTGCGGGGCATCCCGCGCGAAGCCGTCGCTCGCGACCTGCGCATCGCGGGTTCGCATTTTACAGCCGCCGAAGCGGCGGACACGTCCGATACCTGCGCGTGGAACTCAGATAATTACGGGCTGAAAAACAATAAGGCCGCGCAGGCGTACTACGATTCGCTCGCCGATCTCTACGCCAAGTGGGGTGTGGACTACCTCAAGGTCGACTGCATCTCGCGGCCGTACAAGACCGACGAAATCCACATGATGCACGACGCCCTGCGCCGCAGCGGACGGCCGATCGTGCTGAGCCTCTCGCCGGGGCCGACGCCCATCGAGGACGCCGACGACGTCTCCCGCAGCGCGCAGCTCTGGCGCATTTCCGACGACATGTGGGACCTGTGGTCAAAGCCGGCCGGCGCGCCGGCGTTCCCTCAGCCGCTGAAGAACCAGTTTGCGCTTCTGGCCCAATGGAACACGGTCGCCGGCCCGGGCCACTGGCCTGACGCCGACATGCTGCCGATCGGCTATCTCGGCCCGAAGCCTGGCTGGGGTCAGCCTCGCCAGACACGCCTCACTCACGATGAAGTTCGCACCATGATGACGCTCTGGTGCATCGCGCGCTCGCCGCTCTTTATCGGGACGAATCTGCTGAAGATGGACGCCTTCACGGAGTCGATCCTGACCAGCCCCGAGCTGATCGCTGTCGATCAGTACGGCGAAAATAACCACCCTGTGATCGAAAAAGCCGACTCGGTAGTCTGGATGGCCTCTGCGCCTGAGCACGCCGGGGATTACGTTGCCGTCTTCAATCTCTCCGACGAGTCGAAGACCGTGAATTATCCCTGGCACGACCTCGGCATTCAGTTCGGGAAATTCGCCGTTCGGGATCTCTGGGAGCGGAAGGAGTTGGGGCGGCTCGACCACATCGAAGCAACCCTGCCGCCACACGGGGCGGGGCTTTACGAGATTCAGTACCGGCAGTAGGCAGCGCGAAACCTAACACAAGCTGCTGATTTCACTGATAGTTACATCTGTAGCGAATTTTTTCTCAGTCAGCGGACAACTCGGCATAGCTGGCCGCATCTATATGGACAACATTAGAGGCTACTTCAACGTTTCCAACCCACCTGGTTGTATTGAGTCTCCTCCTATAATCGCCTGCGAGCAGTTTCCGCAGGACCCTCAAATTTCCCCTGATATTCCCTCCTTCAGCCTCTGAAGCGGGCCCGCTGGAAAGCGGGCCTTTCGCTTTTCTGGTGAGCCCGCTCTGGTATCCTGCCTCGTCCATCTTCGCGACAGGAGAACCAGCATGAAGTCGCTCGCCGCCGTCCTGCTCCTTTCCTCCAGCCTCGCCTTCGCCCAGCAGGGCACCACCGCCGCGCAGGCACCCAACGCCGATACGAGCTACATCGACGCTCAGGGCACGGCGCACATCACGCGCGTCATTCCTGTTCCTCCTGACCTCAGTCCCGAGGCAAAGAAGTCGCTCTCCCGCCAGGTCTCCGACGCTTCCCGTCCCCAGAGTCTCGAAGAGCGGCGGCACGGAACTGGCGTCTGGCAAAACCACGCGGGCGATGTATCCGCACAACTCTATCCCGTCCATCGGTCTGAAAGCGCCATGGCCGGCGTTCCGGTCCGGATCATCACGCCTGTCGCCGACATGATCCCCGACCGCGTTCTGCTCAACCTCCACGGCGGCGGATTCAACTCCGACTCCGGCTCCTGGACCGAGACCATTCCCGTCGCGAACCTGACGAGGATGAAGGTCGTCGCCGTTCTTTATCGTCTGGCGCCCGAGCATCCCTTTCCTGCGGGCATTGACGATGGCATTGCCGTTTACAAGGAGCTGCTGAAGACTTACAAGCCGGAGCACATCGCCATCTACGGAACCTCAGCCGGAGCGATTATGACCGGCGAAGTTGCTGTGAAACTCCGGCAGGTGGGCCTTCCCCTTCCCGGCGCATTCGGCATCTTCTCCGGCATGGGCGACTTTTCGCGCGAGGGGGACTCCCGGTCGATGTACGCCCTCAATGGACTTTCCGGCCATCTCGATCTGCTTACGGCGAGCGCGCACGATCCGTACTACATCGGATCCGCGGACCCGCGCGATCCCGTGCTGTCGCCGCTCTTCGCCGATCTGCACAACATGCCGCCGACCTTGTTCATCACCAGCGGCCGCGACATGTTGCTCAGCGGGACCACGATCCTGCACCGCGCTTTTCTCCGCGCCGGCAACGACAACGCCCAACTGGTCGTTTTCGAAGGCCTGCCGCACGCCTTCTGGAACGATCCCAATCTGCCCGAATCCAAAGAAGCCGACCACATCATGGCGCACTTCTTCACAGACAATTTGAAACGGTAGCGGAACCAAATCTGGCAGAATAGCTCAGCCCCGGATCGCCGATGCAAATCTCAGACCTGCTGTTTGGCCGGCCCCTCGCCACCTCAGAAGAACGCGCAGAGCACATCGGCCCCGCCGCGGGCATCCCAGTTTTCGGCCTCGACGCTCTAAGCTCCGCTGCCTACGGACCGGAAGCCGCTCTCACCCTGCTGCTTCCGCTCGGCATCGGCGGCATTCACTACATCGGCCCCATCACCCTTGCCATCCTCATCCTTCTCGTCATTCTCTATTTCTCCTACTCGCAAACGATCGAGGCCTATCCCTATGGCGGTGGCTCGTTCACGGTGGCTGGGGAGAACCTCGGCGAACGCGCGGCGCTGCTGGCCGCAGCCGCGCTCATGATTGACTATGTGCTCACGGCCGCCGTGGGCATTTCAGCCGGCATCGGAG
>PMAM01000143.1 GCA_003152595.1 Acidobacterium sp. | reverse complement strand
GCCGCCAGCAGAACCAGCAGGGAAGCCGCCGTGACCCAGAACGCCGCCGCATTCAGTCGCGGCAACGCCATCCCCTCCGCGCCGATCTGCGCCGGCAGCACCAGGTTCGGAAACGCGCTCTGCGGCACCACCGTCAGCACAAAGAACACCATCAGCGTCCCGTGCATCGTCACCAACGCCAGGTAATCCTCCGGCTTGATCACCCCATGCAGAGGCATCGCCAGCTCCGGCCACGTCCGATGAATCCGCATCAGCAGCGACAGCACCGTGCCGGTGATGACAGCAACCAGGCCCAGCCAGAGATACAGCCGCGCCAGCGTCTTCGGCTCCGTCGTAAAGATGCGGCGGGTCATCGCGCGCTCTCCCGCGCCACCAGCCAGGCGTCAAACTGCGCCTCAGAAACCACGCGCATCCGCGCCTGCATGCGATAGTGCCCCAGTCCGCACACCTGGCTGCAGAGAATCACATAGTCCCCCGGCGTCTCCGGCGTGAACTCCAGATGCCCCGTCATCCCCGGAATCGCGTCCTGCTTCAGCCGCATGCCCGGCACAAAGAACCCATGAATCACATCCTGCGTCCGCAGCGTGATCTCCACCGGCTGCCCCGCCGGCAGCATCATCACCGACGAAACCACATCGTCCCCCGCGTGCGGATCACTCGCGTCGAGCCCCAGCGGATTCCCCGTCGGCGCGCTGACCATGTTCGGTTTGGTCGTCCCATACACTCCATCGCGCCCCGGATAACGGAAATACCACTGGAACTGCACGCCTGTGACCTCCACTTGCAACGCCCGCGCCGGCGCTCCCATCTCCCGCCGCGCCGCCCACAGGCCATGGCTCGTCACCAGCATCCACACATACAGCCCTACGAAGGCGAGCAGTGGAAGAACATGGAAGAAGAAGTATCGCCCGCGCGCATGATCCCCCACGTCGCCCGAAGCAGCCCCGCCGCTCCGGATCCAGCGGCGCACCAGCGCCACCACCAGCAGCGCCTGCGCCGCGACAAACAGCCAAAAGACAATGGAGAGATTCCACCCCAGAAGATGATCGAGGGCGATCCCGCGCAGCGCGCCGTCAGGTGGAAGCCAGTTCATGCGGATCGAATTATCAGCTTATTGCTTTTGCCGCTGCCGCGCCTGCCAGCTCCGCACCAATTCCACAAAGCGCTGGTGGACGCGCCGGTCGCTGGACAGCTCTGGATGGAACGTCGCCGCCATCAAGTGCCCCTGCTCCACCAAAACCGGAAATCCATCGCGCTCCGCCAGCACCTCGACCCCATCGCCGGTCTTCACAATGCGCGGCGCGCGGATGTACACCATCTCCAGCGGACCGCCAGCCAGCTGCGTCTCGCCCGTCTCGATCGAGCTGTCGATCTGTCGGCCGTAAGCGTTGCGCTCCACCGTCGCGTCCAGCACGCCCAGGCTTCTCTGCGGCGGATGCGTCACGTCCTTCGCCAGCAGGATGCACCCCGCACACGTCCCAAACGTCGGCTTGTCCTGCACAAACGTCCGCAGCGCTCCCAGAAAACCATCCCGCTCCAGGAACTTCAAAAACGTCGTCGACTCCCCACCCGGAATAATCAGTCCATCCACCGACGCCAGCTCCTCCGGCTTGCGAACCAGCACCGGCTCCGCTCCTGCCTCCCATAGCGCCTGCGAATGCGCATCGTAATCCCCCTGAATGGCGAGCACGCCGATGCGGGGACGAGACACACTCGGCTCTTCTGTTGAGTTCTCCAACTCTGCTGCTCGTTCTCCGCGCAAGGCTTGTTCCTTCANNCCCGCGTCCGCCTGGACGGCAAGTTCACCAGCCTCTGGTCTGCAGCAGCTGCTTCTCATCCAGCCCCGCCGCCGCCAGCCCCTTCATCGTCCCGGTCACCTGCGCTGAGACCTCGGCCAGGATCTTCGCATCGTTGTAGTGCGTCGTCGCAATCACGATCGCCTTCGCCCGCGAAACCGCCTCTTCGCGCTCCTTCGGATCGTTCTCGACATCGAGCGGCGTCGCCCGTTCCTTCATGAAGATCCCCGACCCCACAAAGATTGCCTCCGCGCCCAGCTGCATCATCAGCGCCGCATCCGCCGGCGTCGCAATCCCTCCGGCCGAGAAGTTTGGCACCGGCAGCTTGCCCGTCTGCGCCACCATGCGCACCAGCTCGTACGGCGCCTGGTGTTCCTTGGCCGCCGCGAACAGCTCCTGCTCGCTCAGCACCGTCAGCGCCTTCATCTCCTTCGTGATCTGCCGCATGTGCTGTACCGCGTGCACCACGTCGCCGGTGCCGGCCTCGCCCTTGGTCCGGATCATCGCAGCGCCTTCGGCAATCCGCCGCAGCGCCTCGCCCAGGTTCCGCGCCCCGCACACAAACGGCGTCGTAAAGGCGTGCTTGTCGATGTGGTGCGCCTCGTCGGCCGGCGTCAGCACCTCGCTCTCATCGATAAAGTCCACGCCCAGCTCCTGCAGGATCTGCGCCTCAGCGAAATGCCCGATGCGCGCCTTCGCCATCACCGGAATCGAAACCGTCTCAATGATCGCCTTGATCAGCTTCGGATTCGCCATCCGCGCCACGCCGCCCTCGGCACGAATCATCGCCGGCACCCGCTCCAGCGCCATCACCGAAACCGCCCCCGCCTCCTCGGCGATTCGGGCCTGCTCCACGTTCATCACGTCCATGATGACGCCGCCCTTCAGCATCTCTGCCAGCCCAACCTTCAGCCGCAGTGTGGTCGGGGAACTGGGGGCGTGGTGGCCGTTGCCGCTGTGAACCTCTGCCATGATGAATCTCCTTGGGATGCGCGTTCCGCTCGGCGCTCGGGCACCGCAAAAGCGCGTCCGCGCTGCGGAAATATTGCCTGAAACCCTATTTTAACAAGCTTTACTGCCGCGCCTTCAGCATCTCCGGCGTCACCGTCACGAACACCGCCTTCCCGGTCGCCAGCACCACTCCAGACGCATCCGCAAGCTGCGCCTCCGTGTGATTCCGCCGCCCCGTCGCGCCCGTGTGCTGCGCGGTCAGCGTCAGCGGCACGCCCAGCGGCACTGGCCGCAGATACTCCACTTCCATGTGCCGGGTCATCGCCAGAATCCCGCGCGCCCGGTTCGACTTGCTCATCGCCTCATCGAGCAGCGTCGCAATGATCCCGCCATGCGCATGCCCCGGCGGCCCCGCAAACCGCGCCGCCAGCCGCAGATGGCAGACGACGTTGTTGTGCTCATCGGTGAAGAAATGCAGCCGCAGGCCCGTGCGGTTCTCCAGCCCGCAGCCAAAGCAGTGGTTGAGTGCCCCGTGCGCCAGCGGAGTGAGCGATTTTTCTTTGCGTACAGACGTCGACATGGTCTGCGATCAGAGTAGCGCGAGCAGGGAAGCATTAGGTCTCGACAGAACCGCCGCCGAACACATCCCCTTCACAGCACCCACGGAATCAGCGCCTTTGTATGCCGCGAATAATCCGCATACACCTCCCCAAACGCCGTCCGCATCCACCGCTCTTCCAGCCGCAGCTTGTACCAGAGCGATGCGAAAATCAGCACGAACGCCACCACCCCGCGCAGCTCCCCAAGCGCAATCGCCGTTCCCGCGAACCCCGTCAGCAGCCCCGTGTAGATCGGATGCCGTACCAGCGCATACGGCCCCGCGGTGATCAGTTCATGCCCCTGCTTGATCGTCACTGACCGGCTCCAGTTCCTGCCCAGCGTCACCCGCGCCCACACACAAAACAGCAGCCCCGCCACCGTCACCGCCGCACCGACCCAGAACATCTCCGCAGTCATGGGCAGAAAGCGCCGGTACAGCCACGCCACCGGAATCCAGGGCCAGCACATCAGCAGAACCCCAACTAACAACAGAACCGTTCGAAAAACCCGCGATCCAACAGACTCAATCCGCGCGTTCGCCTTCGCGCCCGCNNTAGACCCATCGCATGCTGTTCAATACGCCACCGCCTCTCCGCGGGTTCCGGGCACCGTTCTCCGCCCTTCGCTACTTTGACGAAACGGTCGTCGACGCAGCCTTTGCGGGCAGCGGGATCTCCAGCGACCCAATCTGGCCCGTCGCCGGCTCATAAATCCCCAGGCGAAGAAACACCGGTCCGGCTGGAACATCGAGACTCTGGTGAAACTGCAGCCCGATCTGGCCCGACTGCCGGTATTGCGTGGGCGTCACGGTGAAGGAGTGCTCCGTGCCGTCTGCGGTGAGCAGTTTGCCGTCGGCCGTCCATGCGGCTGCCTCAATCACGATCTGGCCACGGCGCTCACCGTCGGGCTGCGTGCTCAGATCGAGCGCGCGCGGGCCCACCGCATAGTCGATGTCGTACCGCGTCAGCGGCCCTTGCAGCGGCGGTTTGTGGGGCGGAATCGGAATCGACGCCGGCTGCGGATCGGCGGCCGCCACGCGGGCTTCGAAGATGATCTGTGTAGCGGCGGGAACGCCGCGATGCATAGCCGCCGCGAACACCAGCCGCTGCCCGCTCACGCCGCGGTCCTGGGCGCTGGGCCGGTCGTCCGCATAGTAAGATCGCCGATAATCCAGCTGCGCTTTCCACTGCGTCGCGCCCGGAGCAAGACGGATCTCAATGCGGCGCAGCCGCCCATTGAAGCTTCGATTCGTAGGATCGTAGGCCAGCGTGTAGAAGTTCGACCCGTCATTCACCGCGTCGGCCATCGCCTCCTGTAAGCCGTTGTCGTCGTAAACAGCGCGTCCGCCGGTTTGCTGCGCGAGAACATCCATCGTTCCGTGTTCGGCCACTCGCTGCGCCGCCAGCATCGCCGTGTCCTGCGACGGACTGGTGACCGCGGCCCCGTTCACGATGCGCGCGTAATCGCCCTGCTCGTCGGCAGCGAACGTCGTCCCCAGCAGCACGCCGCGCGCGTCCACCGGGTAGACCGCGACCCGCGCAGCGGTCAGCAGATCGATCGCCGAGCGCAGCACATCATTCGAGTCCCGCACGGGAACGGCCTGGCCGCCGTTGTCGCTATGGAAGGGATTGCGCTCCGTCGCAAAGAATTGCAGTGGGAACGACCCGGAAAACCACACCAGATTCTTCCGGCCCGGAATGCCGGCAAGATAGCGCGCCAGCTGCTCCATCGCCTCGATCGTCAGTGCGATGCGCTGGCCCGTTTCATCGGCGTCGGCGCCATGCACGAAGTTGGTGTAAGTGTCGATCAGCATGGGAGGCGCGCCGGCCTCCGCCATCCACGCAAGGGTGTTCCGTTCGTCGGCGATCTGGCTCTTCGGGATCGTCATCGCCGCTGGTGCAGCCGCGTCCTTCCTGTCCAGCGCCGCCAGCAGCAGGCTCACATCGTCGGTGAATCCCTGCAGCATCCGCAGTTGCGTCCCCAGCGTGAAAACCGCGATGCGCCGCCCGGCCGGCAGCTTGTGCAGGTACCGGATCATCTCGCGGCGGACATAAAGCTGATCCGGTGCCTCCGTGTTGAGGGCGTCCAGCAGCAACACAGTCACTGAATCGGTCACGTGCGTCACCGGCAGATTCGTGTAGGTGTCGAGCGGCAGCGCCGGTGGCCGCGGAAGAGCGGCAGCGTCGCCCGCCGTATGAGCCTCGAAGAAGTTCACCGTCTGCGGTCGGCCGTCTTCGAGAACCACAAAGTTGTCCTGGATCAGCCCGGTGACTGGCCGGTCATGCTCCCGCACCACCACATCCACGCTCACCAGGTGGGTGGTCACGGAGATGCGCGGTGGCTGATCGGCCCGCAAGGGCGGTTGCGCACCCGAGCCCGCAGCCGCATTCTGGGCCGCGCCGATCGGCGCCAGCGCAAGCAGCATCGACAGCGGAAGGGTTAGGCAGGAACGCATCGGCGAATGTCGCGACCAGGACAAATCTTATCGCGGAGCACGAGGAGCGTGCGCGCCATCAGTTCGCGCCCGCACGAGGTCGCCCCACGAAGCAAGCGGAACCGTCGGCAGCAGTTCCAGCAGCGCTGCGTGCTCCTCGGCCCGCGATTGCCGCAGCCGCGTGCGCACCTGCTCCAGCGCCGCATCCGGATACCCTGGATGACACACCAGCTCCCACGTCGCCCCCGCATCCGCCGGCATCGCATCCAGCAGCCCGCGCAGCGTCGGCGTTACTTCCAGCGTCCCCGTCGCCAGCACCCCGATCGTCCCCCTCGTCGTCGCCAGCCCCACCGCCGCAACCGCCCGCAGGAAAGCCCGATGCTGCGACTGCAGCGTGACCACCGCCAGTCTCCGCAGCATCGTGGCCGATCCCTTCGTCGCGCGCAGCGCCCAGTCCGGCTCAAACGGATTCCGAACCGCCGGAACCTGGCACGCCTGCGCCGCCGCCAGCAGCGGCCGCAGAATTCCCGAGAACAGATGCGTGTGCTTGTGCGTGTCGAAATGCGAAACCCGCAGTCCCGCCGCCCGCAGCCGCTCCATCTGCGCCGTCGCTTCCGCCGTGATCTCCGCCGCGCGAATGCGAAACGCGAACAGATCCCGGACAAACGCCGTCAGCGTCGGCCGAAACTCCTTCCCGTTCGGGCACAGCGTCGGAATTTGCGCCGGCGGCAGCACCGGGGTCCCGTCCACCAGCAGCACATGGCATCCCACCTCCAGCCCTGGAGTCGCCCGCGCCACCGCCACCGCGTCGTCGAAGTACGCCCCGGCCGCCATCAGCGTCGCCGAAGACAGCGCGCCTGCGCGATGCAATTCACCAATGGATCGGTTGACGCCAGGCGTAAGGCCGAAGTCATCGGCATTAACAATAAGGGGCACGAAAACCAGCGTACCGCGTTCGGCGTTCAGCGTTCAGAGCCGTAAATCGCCGGGTTCAGCGTGGGGTCGTTGTACATCTTGAGCTGCCGGTAGACCTTGAACCGGCGCCGTCCGGCCAGGACCTCCGCCCAGAACTGGTCGAGGCAGCCGACCAGATCCTGGCGTTGTTCCATCAGGAGCTCGAAGCGCTGGCGGTTGCGGTGGGCGTGGTCCGGTGGCGCGTTGGGGCGATCGATTTCTTCCGCGGTATGGAAGATTTTGAGGGCGAGGATGGAGAGGCGATCGATCATGAGGCCGGGGCTCTCCGAGTTGAGGCTGGCGGCCGGATTAGGCAGCTTCGCGGCCTGGAGAGATTCGAGGAGCATGGCGTCGCACTGTTCGGCGAGGTCGTTGCGGCTCTGGTTGAAGTGGTCGATGGCGCGCTTGACTTCGGCGATATCGGCGTCGGTGGCACGGGGAGCGCGGGCCCGATCTTCAACGTGCCAAAGGTCGAAGTTGGCACGGTGCTGGGCTGCGACTGTGTCGTAGAACGGCTGCCCGGCAACGACGACGTTGAAAGGGTCATCGTGCCACAGGCGGGTGGCGCGGTCGTGAAGAGCGGCGATTTCGGCAGCAGAAAAGTGGAGAAGTTCGCTCATCCTGGCTTCGAGGCTATGGTAGAACACCAGTGACCAATGAATCCGTCCGAACAGCCACGGATCTTCTGCATCAGCACCTACGAGAAAGGCCAGGCCTTCCTCGAGGAGTGCGCCGCCCTCGGCTGCCGCGTCGTCCTGCTTACCGTCGACAAGCTTCGCAACGCCAACTGGCCGAAGTCCATCCTCGAAGACTTCCACGCCATGCCGGACGGCCTCACTCTCGAACAAGTCACCAACGCGGTTACATATGTAGCCCGCTCCAAACGCTTCGACCGCCTCGTCGCCCTCGACGAGTTCGACATGGAGACCGTCGCCCACCTCCGCGAGCACATGCGCATCCCCGGCATGGGCCGCACCCTCACCGCGCACTTCCGCGACAAGCTCGTCATGCGCGAGCAGGCCCAGCAGGCCGGCGCCCTGGTGCCCGACTTCACTCGCGTCCTCGTCCACAGCGAGCTGCGTGAATGGATGCAGCGCGTCCCCGCGCCCTGGGTTCTCAAGCCGCGCAGCGAAGCCTCCGCCATCGGGATCAAAAAGATGCACTCCCCCGACGACGTCTGGCGCGCGCTCGAACAACTCGGCGACCGCCAGAGCTTCTACCTCCTCGAGCGCTTCGTCCCCGGCGACATCTTCCACGTCGACTCCATTACGAGCGAAGGCCAGGTCGTCTTCACCAGCGTCAGCGGCTACGGCAAGCCGCCCATGCAGGTCATGCACGAGGGCGGCGTCTTCACCACCCGCATCCTCGACCGCGGTTCCGACGAGACCCGCCAGCTCACCGCCATCAATGCGCAGCTCATGCCGGCCATGGGCATGGTCCGCGGCGTCAATCACGCCGAGTACATCCGGGGCAGGGAAGACGGCCGCTTCTACTTCCTCGAAGCCGCCGCACGCGTCGGCGGCGCCTTCATTGCCGACGTGGTCGAACTCGCCACCGGCGTGAACCTCTGGCGCGAATGGGCCCGCATCGAGGTCGCGAACCTGCGCGGCGAATCGTATCGCGCGCCCGAGCCGCACGCCCTCTACGCCGGCAGCGTCCTCTGCCTCGCGAAAACCGCCGATCCCGACACCGCGATGTTCAACGCCCCCGAGATCGTCCTGCGCCTCAAGAAACACCACCACGCTGGCCTCATCGTGCGCAGCGGCGATCCCGGGCGCGTCCGCGCGCTGCTCGAGGACTACGCCCAGCGCTTCGCCCACGAGTACCTCGCCACCGCACCCGTACCCGACAAACCCACAGCGTAAACCGCAGACAGAGCACTCACCTAACAGGAGCCCGTTTGTCCGAATCTCTCCAATACCCGCATCGCCGCTTCAATCCCCTCCGTCGCCAGTGGGTGCTCGTCTCCCCGCACCGCACCGCGCGCCCGTGGCAAGGCGAGGTCAACCCCACCTCCGGATTCTCCGACGTCCACTACGACCCCGCCTGCTACCTCTGCCCCGGCAACACGCGCGCCGGCGGCCACCTCACGCCGAAGTACGAAAGCGTCTACGTCTTCGACAACGACTACGCCGCGCTCCTGCCCGACTCGCCTGAGCCACAGCGCCGCGACGCCCCCGAGCTCCTCCGCGCCGACCGCGAGCGCGGCCGCTGCCGCGTCCTCTGCTTCCATCCCGACCACAGCCTCACGCTCGCCCGCATGTCAGTCCCCGACATCCGCCGCGTCGTCGACGCCTGGACCGAGGAGTACCGCACCCTCGGCGCCGAGCCCGACTTCCGCTACGTGCAGATCTTCGAGAACCGCGGCCCGATGATGGGCGCCAGCAATCCGCATCCCCACGGTCAGATCTGGACCACCGAACACATCCCCGACGAGCCCCAGGCCGAGACCGACTCCCTCCGCGACTACCGCGCCACCCGCGGCACCTGTCTGCTTTGCGACTACGCCGCTCTCGAAACGCGGGAGAAGGTCCGCATCGTCGCCCAGAACGACAGCTTCCTCGCCGTCGTCCCCTGGTGGGCCGTCTGGCCCTTCGAGACGCTGGTCCTCGCGAAGCGTCACCTCCGCTCGCTGCTCGACTTCACGGACGCCGAGCGCGATGCCCTCGCCGGCATCCTTAAACAGCTCACCACCCGTTACGACAATCTCTTCGAAACCAGCTTCCCCTACACCATGGGCTTCCACCAGGCGCCCACCGACGGCGATCCCCACGACGAGTGGCACTTCCACGCGCACTTTTACCCTCCGCTGCTGCGTTCCGCCACGGTCCGCAAATATATGGTTGGCTTCGAAATGCTCGGCATGCCCCAGCGCGACATCACACCTGAGTCCGCCGCCGAGCGCCTGCAATCGCTCCCCGAAACTCACTTCATGGATCGCCGCTGAGCGACTCGGCCCTGCACGCTTCGTGCAGCTCCGAGGCGCCAGCGTTGACCACATAAACCGAGAGCAGTTGTGAGACCGTAGCTCAGTTGGTAGAGCAACGCCCTTTTAACAAAAAGATCCACCTCCCGATCCGACGACGAAGTCCCCGCCATGGTTGCAGGACACGACTGGCCCGCTTGCGCCCATGGCCCGCAGGAGTCCAGACGTTCAGGAAGAGGCAGGCGCTCAGGCGTGGTGCTGATGGTGGAGTATCGGATGGTCATTCTGAAAGCGGAAATGCCTGCGAAACAGCCGCCCGTCTTCCAGGCCGATTCATTCCTGATTAAAGTCAATTGCCTGGAGATGGTCTCAGTTCGATGATTGGAACAGCAGTCAGGGAGATTGTGCCGTCTTGCTCTCAACCAGGCTGAAATGTTTGCGCGCGGTCTCCTGATCGAGCGACTGCTGTTGCAGAAGAGAGAGGCGCTTCACCAGAGCCGGAATCTCGGATGCAGCGTTTTGCTCATGGTTGTGACGCAGCGCAACAATCAGGTGGTAGATGGCGGTCTGATCGGACGGATCGATCTGGAGCGCAGTTCTGCTCTGTTGCTCCGCGTCACCATAACGATCGGAGGCAATGTCGATGTCTCCGAGCAGGTCACGCGCCTCGTTCAGATTGGGTTTGAGTGCGATCGCCGCCGAGGCTTCTTTTTGCGCTTCGGCCATGGCGGGGCTGCCAGCCTGGTTGCCCTGGGCCCAGAGGAGCTTAGCGAGCAGATAGTGCAGCAGTGGGCTGCGCGGATGCGTCCGCAGCTGAGCGCGCACATGTTCGATGGCTTCCTCGGGCTTGTTCTTCTGGAGGTCGGTAAGGTCGATGGCATAGGCGCTGATGCCCTGGGCCGCGTCGAGCTTCTCAGCCGTGCGAAAATCGGCCTCGGCGTTGTCGTACTGCGCCATCTGGGCGTAGAGCAATCCGCGCGCGATATATAGCGACGAACTGCGAGGAATGTGGCGGATGCCAATGTTAAGCATGTCGACGCCCACTTTGAACGAATCGTGATTCAGGCACAGGCCAGTAAAGGCAACGTAATAGCTCGGCTCATCGGGATTGAGGACGATAGCCTGGCGCAGCAGCGCGACGGCCTTCGGGGTTTCTCCTGTTGCTTCATAGGCGTCGGAAGCGAGGCGCAACGCGTCGGGATCGGGATGGTCGCCGGCGATTAACGGAGCGAGAACTTCGATTGCCGACTGGTTCTGCCCTGCATCGGCGAGGGCGACGGCGACGTCATAACGTGGCCATGTTTGCTGAGGAAGAGCAGCAGCCAGTTGTTGAAAAATGGGAGCGGCATCGGCCGGACGCTGGAGTTGCATCAGACATTTGCCATAACTCTCCAGTGAGAGAGGATGCGATGCGGTCGCGGTGCCGGCAAGTGCGAACTGTTCGACGGCAGCTTTGCAGTCGCCCTGCTTCTCCTCGATGCCGGCCAGCATTTCATGTGCGGTATTGTCGTTCCCATCCCGCGCCAGGATTCGCTCGAGGAGGGGAATGGCACGTTTGTCCTGCGACTTATAGAGAATCTGCGCTTCACCGCGAAGCGCTGCCGGATCGTCGGGAGCAAACTTCAGGGCAGTCTCGAAGTCCTTTGAGGCGTCGGCGGTTTTGCCCGTGATGGAATCGATGATACCTTCGAGCGTCCACAGGTGAGGGTTGCGCGGAGAGTTGCGCAGAGCTGTCTGAACCCTGCCTCGGGCCTGATCATAATCGTGAGCGCGAATCAGGGCTTCGATGTCGTTGACCGACGATGAAGTGTTCTGAGCAGAGAGGGCAACGACCAGAGGCAAAGTCAGGAGAAAAGGCAGCCTCGCGCGAATGGGGTGTCGGAACATTCAGGTTCGGCTCCAGCCACGGTTGGGAATTATCCCGCGAGTCTCCTGAATGGTGATCAGCTTGTTGGATCCAACGTTGCGATACTCCTCTTTGAGACCGCTCGGCCACAGGACGGTGAGATCGGCGGTGCTTGCGGCACCGAGCCCGAAGTGAAGACGAAAGTCGTTGCAGGAGTAATAGCTCGACTGGCTGAGGATCTCCTGGGCCTGAGTGCGTCCGGAGTAGTGAGCCAGTACACGAGCGCCGATGGCACTGCGATTCGATTTTGTACCCACAAGACGAACTTTAAGCCAGTGGTTGTCGCCGCGCAGGTCATTTCTGAGCAGAGATGGCGGCTCATTCATATTCAGGACTAGGATATCGAGGTCGCCGTCGTTGTCGAAGTCGCCGAAAGCGCAGCCGCGACTGGAGTGAGGTGTTGTTACTCCGGGACCGGCGTCGGCGATCTCTTCGAAGGTGCCATTGCCAAGATTGCGGAAGAGAATGCGCGGCGACTTATTCGGGCTGTCGGGAAGGAGCTTCTCCGCTTCGGGATACACGCTGCCTGTGACAAAGAAAATGTCGGGCCAGCCGTCGTTATCGAGGTCCACAATTCCGGCGCCCCAGCTGGCGAAGCGCACCTCCACGCCAATCTTTGCGGCCAGGGTGCGATCGTCGAAGTTACCGGTGCCGTCGTTGTGATAGAGCACATCGGTATCTTCGGCAAAATGGGTCTTGAAGATATCGAGATGGCCGTCGAGGGCATAGTCGCCGATGCCCACGCCCATGCCGGCCTCTTCGCCGCCATCGTTGCTGAGCGCAACGCCGCGCTGGATGCCTTCTTCCTTAAACGTGCCGTCGTGCTGATTCATGAACAGGAGGCTGGGTGTTGAATCACAGGCGACGTAGATATCGGGCCAGCCATCACCATCGAAGTCGGCAGCAACCGTGGTCATACCGTAGCTCGGCCAGGGCCCTGCGAGGCCGGCTGCTTTCGTGACGTCGGTGAAGGTGCCGTCGCCATTATTGCGATAGAGAGAATGGCGGCCGAAGGGCAGGCCGCGCGGGCCGCAGTTAACGGGGAGCCCTTTCCAGTTGCAGTTGGCCCCGGAGCCGGGACGCGGCACATGCGCAAAGTCGAATATGAGATAGTTCGAGACGAAGAGATCGAGATAACCATCGCGGTCGTAGTCGACGAACGTGCAGCCGGCTCCCCAGCGCGCATCCACGTCCATGAGTCCCGCTTCGCGTGTGGCGTCCCTGAAGGTGCCATCGCCCATGTTGCGATAAAGACGATTCTGGCCGAAGTAAGTGCAGAAAATATCNNGTAAAGGTGCCATCGCGATTGTTCCTGTAGAGGCGATTGGTAGCGCCGGGAGGGGCGCCTTCGAGCCGGGTTCCGCTCAGCAGAAAAATATCGAGCCAACCGTCGTTGTCATAGTCGAGGAAAGCGCAGCCGCAACCGTTGGCCTCAATAATGAATTCCTTGTGATCGACGCCACCATAAACAACCGGCGCGGTGAGACCGGCGGATGCCGAGACATCCACAAAGTGCGCGTCGAAGGGGCGTCCGGACTGTTTGGGTTTCGCCTGAGCCGCCGCTACGCGTCCACCCATCCCGCCGAGTTGCTGCCGCTGCGCCGCGGAGCGACCGGCGATTGTGGCCGCGATGGTTGCCAAAGAGAGATGAAGAAAACCACGCCGGCCGGTACGCATGACGGAGACCAAGCCCACATCATAATCGTTCCCGACGGCCAGGGAAACGCTATCTGTGAGAGCCGAAGCGGATCGGTCGGCGAGCGGCAGAGCGTCGGCCGTTTGCGGGTGCTACCAGTAATAGCTGGCCACCACGTGCGGCGGTCCTGGAATGGAGTCGATGACGCTGGTCTGGACGACAACCTGCATGTTCCTGCGGCTCCAGTCCGGTGGCGCGGTGCGAAGAACTTCATTGAGATAAGCCGGGTTGGAAATCAGCTCGCCCGCAGCCTGCGTACCCGGCGACCCGATACCGGCGGCCGAGACCAGGAACTGCCCGCTTTTCGCGTCGAGCAGGCGAGTGATTACGCCGTAGTCGGCCGAGTATCCCTTGCCGGGCTCGTACTGCGACTCCCAGAGACGGCCTTTGGAACCCTGCTCCTGAATGCCCACGTGGTAGACCAGGGCGAAATGCAGATTCGAGGTCAGCTGCATGGTCCATCGATTATTGAATGCGCCGAGGACTACCGCGGGAGAGGTACGCAGGTCCTCAAAGGAGTAGCTGTTGCCAATGCGAACCTGGCTGGTCTTTCCCATGCGGACGAGCAGATTCGAAATTTGCACTGCGGCGAATGCATCGCCGCTGGCCACGCCGTAGCCGGGATAAATCTGCATGTCTCCCCAGGTCATTCTTTCTGATGGGGGAAGCGGCAGGACCTGGTTATCGCGCTCGGCCTCGGTTTGGAAACTGCCGGGATGGGTGCGGGCATAGCGCTCATACATCTCGTCGCTGGGACGATAGACGACGGGCTTGGCCAGACAAATGATAACGGGCTGCGAGGACTGTAGTGCCGGCGACCAGAAGACATCGAGTGGCGTTGCCGGGGGCTTGTGGCCATGCTCGAACGCGAAAAATGCAACAGCGGCTGCGATCAGCACCAGCCCCGTGATGCCGAAGATCCACGGCGATTTGTTGGTCGATGCAGCAGGTGTTGGCCCCTGTGGCTGAGGTACATGGAGTTCAGGACCCGAATCAGTGATCGGCTCATGGACCGATGGGTGCGGCGGGTGGGGGGCAGCGAATTGCGGAGGCGTTCCAGCCGAAGCGGAATCTCTCCAGTGAAATGTCGGACAGTAAGAGCCGATGGGAATCTCGATGCGGACCGGAAGATCGGGCGGGGCGCTGTAATAGTACTGCTCCAGCCGACGGCGGACTTCTCCCGCCTGCACGCGGACTACCGGGTCGTCTCCGGTGGCGTAATCGGCATCGCGGTGGAAAACTTCGGCACCGATGATCCGCTCTTTCAGCTGCTCATGTTGGCCTTCGAGGCTGTGGTGAACGACGTAGGAAAGGAATTCCTTACGGCGGTTGCTGCCCCGAAAATGGGGGCTTGCCAGGATTTTCTCCAGCTCACTGAGGATCACCGCCTGTGCCTCGCTGGATTCCGGGGCCGAATGGGGGTTGGGAGCCAGAGGTTCGTGGTCTTTAACAGAACCAGCCATAAAGCCACCCGGCCTCCGCTCGGAACTATAGCAAAACCAGACGGGGTTGGCACTCCTGGGCCGGTCGAGGAAAGATCATCGGCTGGTTCTGTTGATCTCTAAAGGCTTACGGTCCATCTCGGACGGCGAACGAAGCACGGGCGGTACCGTATTTAACCGTCCAATACTTGCATGTTCCGGTCATGGTCACTACGGTGGGCGCGGCCGGAATTCCATCCAAAGGTGGAGTTCGACGTGCGCCCTGGGATGGTAAGCGTTTCCCCGGCTCCGCCCGCTTTCACGCAAAAGGCGCGTCGGCAAGCCTGGAGAGCACGCATTTTTGGGAGGTAACAAGTGAGAAACGCTTCTCTGAAAAAAGTGACGCTGCTGTTCGTCTTCGCCGTTGTGAGCTGCGCAGCAGCTCTGGCTCAATACTCCAGCGGCATTGAAGGTACAGCCCACGACTCCAGCGGCGCGGTCGTGTCGGGCGCCACGGTCACGGTCACCGACACGCGGCTCGGGGTCACCAAGACCACCAGCACCAATCAGGTCGGCTACTTCCGCATCGACAGTATCGGCGCCTCCAACTACACCGTCCAGATCCAGGCCAATGGTTTTGAAACCTGGCGGCAGACCGATCTCGACCTCCAGGCCGGAGAGGTTCGCGAAATTACGCCGGTCCTCAAGATTGGAGCCGTGTCCACCAATGTCACTGTTTCGGCCGCGGCCGAGTCGGTGGACCTTACCACTCCCGACACAGGAGCCGTCATCGGCGAAGCCACGGTCGAACAGGTGCCCTTGCCGGGTCAAAACGTCTATGCGTTGGCCTCCATTACCCCTGGCGTGACTGGCACCGCTGTCACCGCCGGCGACAACTATACCAACGAGTACTCGATCAACATCAACGCCGCGGGCCTTCGTCAGGAAGAAAACGGCTACATGATTGACGGTGCCTTTACCAACACGCCGTCCCGCGGCGGGGCCAGTTCTATCTCTCCCAATCCGGAAATCGTGCAGTCGATCAATATCGAAACCAACTCCTTCGACGCTCAGAAGGGAAGAAACGGGGGCGCCATCGTCGATGTCTACACCCGTTCCGGCACCAATGACATCCACGGAACCTTCGACTACTACTTCCTCAACAATTCGCTGAGCGCCCGCACCGAGTTTCAGACCCTGGTTTCGCCTTTCACGCGGAATCAGGTGGGCGCCACCATTGGCGGTCCAGCCCTTAAGAACAAGCTCTTCTGGTTCGGAGCCATCGACGTGCTTCGTTCCGGTCAAACAACGTCTTACCAGGGCACATTCGAGACCCAGGACTTCGACACCTGGGCCAAAGCCAATCTGCCCAACAGTCTCGGAGCACAGATTCTTCTTGAAGCGCCGCCTCTCAACTTCCCGTCGTCCGGCTTTCTGACAGTTAGCCAGCTGGAATCCTCCGTACCCGGCTATTACGCTCCGCCCCCCGGCATCCCGGGCAGTCTGAATGCTGTCGGTACCTCGAATATCAGTTTCACCGCCCCCAAGAACGGTTATCAATGGAGCTTCCGCGTCGATGACTACCTGACGAAGTCCGACCGCATCTACGTCGACGCGATGCGCACTTACGATACCGGCCTGAGCAACATTGGCCGGCCGGTGCTGAATATTCCCCAGGCGAACTCCTCTGACTTTGTCAACCTCAACTGGACCCACACTTTTACACCAACTCTCCTGAACGAGGCGGGCGCAGATCTGATTCGGCCCCAGGGTGCTGACCTGCCAACAGCTCTGGAGGAAATTCCCTATATCAATGTCAGTTCTCTGAACGGATTCTCGAACTGGGGTGCAGGTAACTTCATTCAGTCCACCTATGGGTGGCACGATGTGATGACCGCGACCCTGAGGACGCACACTCTTAAGTTCGGCACCGAAATGTTCGACATTCGCGAAATCGACAACCAGAGCAGTGCCTTCGATCGCCCGACCTACAATTTCCAGAATCTTCTGGATTTCGTCCAAAGCGAAGCCACCAGTGAAAATGCGACGCCGGTCAGCCTCACCACTCACCAGGAAGGTCCTTATGACCGCCGCTATCGGGCCTTCTACCAGGCGTACTACCTGCAGGATGCCTGGAAAGTGAAGCCTCGGTTCACCTTCAACGCAGGCATTCGCTATGACGAGATGAATAATTACTTCGACATCGAAACCCCGACCGAAACGAACTTCATTCTTGGCACGGGATCGACGCTCAACAGCCAGGTTGCCAACGGCAAGGCGGTTTTGACCGGTACGACGCATGTGCTCGATCACAATCTCTGGGCGTTCAACCCCCGGCTCGGTTTTGCCTGGGATGTACGTGGGAACGGGAAAACGGCCGTCCGCGCGGGCGCCGGATTGTTCTCCGATCAGCCGCCCTACCTGCACATCACCGACCTCATCTCGGCGAATTTGCCGAACTATTACACTCCATCGATCAACGTGAAATCCGGGCAGCCCATGCCTGCGTTCCAGCTATGTTCCGCTCCGAACGGCTATAACGAGAACTGCCCGATCGTAGACACCAGCAACATCACGCTCAACTCCTTCGGCGCGGTCCCGGGCAGCCGCGCCAATGTGAATGGCTATAGCACGAATTTCAAGCTAACCCAGATCGAAGCATGGACGCTGAGCGTACAGCAACAGGTGCAAAGCGATCTCGTAGTCGAACTGAACTATTCCGGCACTGAAGCCCATCACTTGCCGGTGGAAGACGACAATGGCATCAACCGATTTGCCGGCGACCTTATCGTTAATAAGGGCACTCTTGAGCGGCTAAGTCCATATTTCGGATCTGTCGAGTACGCCAGTTCCACCAGCAATTCCGTGGGCAACTATGGCTCTGCCGTTGCGACTCGCCGCCTTGCCCATGGCTTCGCCCTGCGCGGCATCTATACCCTGGGCAAGACACTCGACGAAGTGAGCCAGTCCGACTCGCTTGACGCGGGAGCCATCACAACCACTACGGGCGTGGTCGACTGGCAGAATCTGAAGTATCAGCGCGGCCGCGCAGACTTCAGTATCCATCAGCAGGTCACCGCGGATGGTGACTGGATTGTGCCGAACCACTATGGGAACGCGTTCGAACGCAACACTCTCGGTGGCTGGCAGTTCAGCGGTGTCTGGGTCATGGCGTCGGGCCTGCCTTTTACCGTAACGACGAGTGCGCCCTTTGCCCCGGTCTTCGATGCGGGTGGCAACGTCGTCGGCAACACGGGTGGGGACTACAACGCCGACGGGACTAACTATGACATCCCCAACGCCCCGAGCTTTGGACGGCGTCTGAGCGGTGTGAGCAACAAGAAGTTCCTGCAGGGGATCTTCGGTTCGGCGGGAGCTTCCGCCTTCCCGGCCCCTTCTCTGGGACAGGAGGGAAACCTGGGGCGTGGCACTTACGACGGGCCCGGTTATAACAATCTCGATTTCACCTTTGAGAAGTTCTTCGACGTGCCCTGGTTCTTCAGTGAGAAGATGAGGATCGAGGCTCGCGGTGAGGTCACCAACCTGTTCAATCGAGTTAACCTCACAGGCGTCAATGCCGATCTTAATAGCTCTGCCAGTGCTTTCGGGCACTCCCAGAATCAGTTGCCCGCACGCTATCTGCAGTTCCATTTGCGTGCGAGCTTCTGAGGGAGATTCCCTCCGTGAGAGGGAGAGATGACAACCGCCTCCCGTCATTTCTCCCTGACTTTTCAGGAAGCCGCAAAGCATGTCTCACGCGAGTATGGTGCCCGGCGCTGTTTTGAGTCAGAGGATGGGCCAGACGATGAGGGTTGAAACGAGCGGAACTCCTTGCGGGGAGGCGGTCGCGAGGCCTGCACTTTTGGTCATCGCACTTTTCGCGTTAGCCCTGGCCGTCCCACCCGACGCCAAAGGACAGATGCCTGGGCAATCCATACCGGATCAGCCAACGATTGTGGTTGCGCAGTCGGAACATGGAATGCGAGCCACGGTGGGTAGTGAGGTCGTCGAAATTTCCGTTTGTATGGGTTCGGCGATCCATGTTGTGGCTAGTCCAAACGGACCACTCTCGGGGAAAATGGCGCGCCCCTGGATGCTCGATGCGCAGCAATCCTGCCCCGGAGCGCCTTTCCAGTTCGCAAAGAGTGATAAGGCGGCGTCGCTGACGACCGGACAGCTGCGAGTGGATTTCTCCCTTACTCGAGGCAATATCAGCTTCTTTCAGGTTGGAGGCACGGCGCTCCTCCATGAAGGAGAAGGCATACCACGCACCTACGAGCCCGTTGAGTTGAACGGAGAGCACACCTGGCAAATAACCGACCGCTTCGCGCCGGACGCAACCGAGGCGTTCTACGGACTGGGGCAACACCAAAGCGGGTTGTTCAATTATCGAGGGGCTACTGTTGAACTCGGACAGGACAATACCGACGTCGCGATTCCGTTGCTCGTCTCCAGCAAGGGCTATGCAATCCTGTGGAACACGGCGGCGCTGACCTATGTCGATAACCGTTTCCCTCTGGAACTGAAATTCAGCTCGATTGCCGGGCCGGCTGTGGACTACTACGTCATCTACGGACCGGAGATGGACAATATCATCCATCAGTACCGAAGCATGACGGGCCATGCTCCCATGCTTCCAAAGTGGGCTTTCGGTTTCTTCCAGTCGAAGGATCGATATGTCTCCCTGGACGAAATTCAGGAGATCGCGAAACGCTATCGTGATGAGCACATTCCTCTGGATGCGATGGTTCAGGACTGGTTCTGGTGGAAGACCGAAGGCGATCCCATCTTCAACGCCAATTATCACGATGTACCGAAGGACCTGGACGTACTGCACCAGGAACATGTGCATGCGATGATCTCGGTCTGGGGTCTTCTGGATCCCGCCTCCGAGACTTACAAAGTACTGGACGACCAGCACGATCTTGTTCCCGGCGCACACGTCTACGATGCTACGAATCCCGGGGCTCGAGATATTTACTGGAATCATCTGGTGGGAAAATTGCTGTCCCAGGGCTGGGACGCGTTTTGGCTGGACAGCGCCGAGCCCGAGGAATACTGGCCGCATTTTGGGGACGCGATCCTGCGCAGCAAACAACTTGCCATTGGCAACGGGGCGGAGTACACCAACATTTTCCCGCTCATGCACACGCTCGGCGTTCAGGAGCACTGGAAAGCGGCCTCAGATCAAAAGCGGGTCTTTTTACTGACCCGCTCGGCCTTTCTGGGACAGCAGCGCGTCGGCGCAACGGTTTGGTCCGGCGATGTTTACAGCACTTACTGGGGACTCAGCCACCAGGTCCCTGCTGGACTGAACTTCGCACTCTCCGGGTATCCCTACTGGACAACGGACATCGGCGGCTACTGGCCCGCATACGAAGGCAAAACTGAGATCGCCGACTATCAGGAGCTCTACGCGCGCTGGTTTGAGTTCGGCGTGTTCTGTCCGATCTTTCGCAGCCACGGCCACCGCCCGCAAAACGAGATCTGGACTTATGAAAATGTCGAGCCCATCCTTATCACCTGGGATAGGCTGCGCTACCGTCTAATGCCTTACATCTATTCCCTCGCGTGGAAAGTCAGCAGCGAGGACTACACTATGCAGCGGCCCCTGGTAATGGACTGGCGCTCGGATCCCAACACATGGAACATCGGCGATCAGTTCATGTTCGGCCCTGCGTTCCTGGTGAACCCAGTTCTGAAAGCAAACGCTGCGACCAGGACGGTGTATCTTCCCGGCAGCGCGCTCTGGTACGACTTCTGGACGGGAGGAACAACAAAAGGCGGAGAGCAAATTGAAGTCGCCGCGCCACTGGACCGCATGCCTCTTTACGTGCGCGCTGGTTCCATCCTTCCCATGGGGCCGGAGATCGAGTACGCGGAACAGGACCCGGCCGGTCCGGTGGAGCTGCGCATCTATGCCGGAGCCGATGGCGACTTCAACCTGTACCAGGATGCCGGCGACGGATATGCCTATGAGAAAGGCGAGCGCGCTCTGATCCCGATGCACTGGGATGACAAGACCTCAAGCCTGACGATAGGGGAGCGTCGGGGTTCATATCCCGGCATGCCCCCGAAGATGGATTTCCACGTTGTGCTTGTCGCAAAGGGCCACGGTGCGGGAGAAGCTGTGACCGCCAGGGCGAATCGCACCATCAGCTATGACGGAAAAGAAACTACGGTAGAGGTTCGGCGATGAAGAAAGGTCCTCGGAGAGTTCTCCTTTCAGCGGTGATTGCTGTTGCTGGCATGATCCTGCTGGCGTATCCACTCGTCGCCCAGGAAAGTGCGGGCCCCAGCGGGCCACTCGTGCTGGAGAGGCAGGGGCGAGTGATTTCGCTCGTTCCTTATGCCCCCAACGTTCTGCGGATAACACTCAGCATCGATAAGGCCGGTGCGACCGGCGCGCCGGGATACGGGATCGTGGCGCAGCCGTCGGCAGAGGGATGGACCCATGATCGGGATGCGGACGGTGGCGACGTGTATCGATCGGCGCAAATGGTGGTGCGCGTGGCGCCGGGCGAGCTGCCAGCAGACAAACTGCCTAATTCGATGCCGCTGGATGATCTGAATCGACAGCTGCGCCAGCAGTATTTCGGAGGAGGGGGCCGCGGGAACGCTCCGCACAATGATGCGTTGCGGGTGACAACGGCGGACGGCAAGACGCTGCTACAAATGCGCACCTGGATGATGGCGCCGGAAAGTCCGGAAGTAGCCCAGGCGGACGCTGCGGATAAAGGGTACCGGGTGGGGGCCATGTTTGACTCGCCCGCCGACGAGCACTACTACGGACTCGGGCAGGAACAAAAGGGCTGGATGGACCTGCGCGATCACGAAATTCGCTGTTGGCACGACTATTCGGCAATCGGCGGCCAGGATGTGTGCGTTCCGTTTATGGTCTCCAGTGGCGGCTACGGCTTGCTGTGGGACAACCCATCGAAAACGACCGTCGATCTTGGATTCAATGGCCGGAATATGTGGTCGTCAGAGGTTGGAGACCGGGTGTCGTATTTCGTCATTGCCGGGCAGACCAGCGATGAAATTTACGAGGGCTATCGGCTGCTGACCGGCGTGACGCATATGTTGTCACGGGGAGTTTATGGGTACATCCAGAGCAAGGCGATCTACCCGACCCAGGAACAGATTCTGGATGTAGCGAAGGGATATCGCGAGAGGAATCTGCCGCTGGACGTTATCGTGGTGGACTTCCTGAACATGACGCGCCAGGGCGAGATGGACCTCGATCCGAAACGCTGGCCCGATCCGGCTGCGATGAATCGTGAACTGCATGCGATGGATGTGAGGACGTTGCTCAGCGTGTGGCCGCACTTTGCACCCGGGACACAGTTCTACGACATGTTGCAGAGCAAAGGATGGCTCATCCATACACCGGACGGGAAGCCGGATTCGGGACACTTCCGGGACACGATCGGACCCAATATCGACACGACCAATCCCGAGGCGGCGAAGTGGTTCTGGGAAAAGATTCGTGACCGGTATGTCAAGCCGGACGGTTTCGATTACCTCTGGCTGGATGAGACAGAGCCGGATATTGACCCGGCGAAGGACGTTTTCTCGATCGGCTCCGGCACTCGCTTTTATAACGTCTATCCGCTCTTTCATACCGCGTCGGTGTACGAGGGCTTCCGGCGGGATTTTGGCGACAGCCGACGGGTCATGATTCTGGCGCGGGCTGCCTATCTGGGCGCGCAGCGGAACGGCACCGTGTTCTGGTCGAGCGATATTATTTCGACCTGGGACATGCTGAAGCGCTCGATCCCGGCAGGTCTGAACTTCACCGCAAGCGGTCTGCCCTACTGGGATACGGACATCGCGGGGTTCTTCTCGCCGCCGATCCCGGCTGACTATCATGCTGCGCACAGACCACTGATTGACGGATCGGACGTGCGGGGAACGATTGGAAATTACGAAGACTATCCTGAATTGTTTGTGCGGTGGTTCGAGTGGGGCTCGTTCCAGCCGGTCATGCGGGCGCACGGCGAGAGGATGCATAACGAGATATGGTCCTACGGGAAACAGGCGGAGCCAATCCTCGCGAAGTATCTGAAGCTGCGTCACCAACTTCTTCCCTATACCTACTCCCTTGCCTATCGGAGCTACCAGACCGGGGCCCCTTATATGAGGGCTCTTTTCATGGATTTCCCCGGAGATCCGAAGGCTGCGAATATCCCGGATGAGTATATGTATGGGCCGGCTCTGCTGGTTGCTCCGGTTTCCGAACAAGGTGCAACCAGCCGCGACGTTTATCTGCCAGCCGGTGCGGACTGGTACAACTACTGGACAAAAGAGCGGTACCACGGTGGCCAGAGCATCACCGTGAACGCTCCTATCGATACGCTGCCGCTCTTTGTGCGCGCGGGATCGATCCTGCCGCTGGGACCTCCGGCCGCGAACGCGGAGTTGAAGCAAGTCATTGCGAAGATACAAGTGTGGCCGGGCGCGGACGCGGATTTTGCGCTGTACCAGGACGATGGCGAGACTTATGGGTATGAGAAAACGGGCGGCGAGGTCACAAAGCTGCATTGGGAGGATCAGGCGCAGCGTCTGACGCACAGCGGCGCTGCGGCCTGGACCCAACCGGATAGCGAACTGCTGGAAGTGATCCACGGCACGGCCGCGGCGCTAAGAACTGAAGCGGGTGGCGAGACGGCCATGCGCTAGAGCGGAGCACGGCGGGCATGGCGCTGGCTACGAATCGCTGTGCAACCGGAGGGGAGCTTGAATCGAGTGACGCGGTTGCGCGGTGTAGCGCGCGACGCTCTGGCAGTCCTGGTAGCTGGCATGGGGTTGTCCTGCAGTCCGCAGGCGCAGACTCCGACCGTCGGTTCGCGAATCGCTCCGGGCCAGGCGTTGCCACCGGCGGAATCCGCTGAGTACCGCCAGGTGCAGCAGCGCCTGGCCCAGGGCTGGAACACCTGGGATGTGCACAGCGTAATCACCCAGGTGCTTTTGCCCGAGGGCCTCGCGATCCACGCAGGATTGAAGCACAACACGACCGAAGGCAGCGACGCGTTTCTGCAGGATGCGCTGATCGGGAGGCTGATCCCGGGCGCCGAACAAGTGACGCCAGGGCCGCACTCGTGGGAGGGCAGCTACACCGATCTCCGCGTGGCATGGCACGGGCACGAATGGCGGATGCAGAGCGCGCACGACGGCAGCGATGTGGTAATTCTGGCAACTCCCTTGCCCGGCAACCGGGAGTCGGCTCTTCCTCCCGCCATCATTTTCACCGTGGATTTCCTGTGGAACCGGCCCGGCACAACGATGCGTCGCAGCGACTTCATCGAGGCGCAGAGCCCCGCGGGGTCGATTCCGGTCTTTTGCACGTGTGCGCCCGCTGGATCTGAGCCGGCGCGCGAGCAGATCGATATGCCCACCGGCGGTTCCTGGTTCTCCGCCAATCTCACTGGGCCAGTCGGCGTTAGCACCGGCAAACGCCGGACGCTGGGCGAGATTGAGGCAGCAATCGACAGTCAGCGGCAGGCTTACGAGGATTCCATTCACGCGGTCGGCAAGAACGGGCCGATTGTGGACGCGATCGAGACCACGCTGGGCTGGGACACGATCTACGAGCCGAGCCGCGAGCGCGTCGTATCCCCGGTGAGCCGCGTGTGGAGTGTGGGGTGGGGCGGGTATGTGATCTTTGACTGGGATAACTTTTTCGCCGCGACGATGGCGGGGATCGGCAACCACGACCTCGCCTATGCCAATGCCATGGAGACGCTGCGCGAGGCAACGGCTGAGGGCTTTGTACCCAACTACGCGCGCGGCGGCGAGTGGAAGAGCTTCGATCGCTCGGAGCCGCCGGTCGGTGCAATCAGCGTGCTGGGGCTCTATCGGAAATTTAACGACCGCTGGTTCCTTGAGGACGCGTTCGAACCGTTGCTGCGCTGGAACCGATGGTGGGCGGCGCATCGCGACATAGACGGCTATCTCGCCTGGGGCAGCGACGGCGAGAATCTCCCCGCAAATCTCGATGACGACTCACGCGGGACGCGCGCCGGCGCGATTCTTGAGTCCGGCCTCGACAACAGCCCGATGTACGATACCGCCGCCTACAATGCGCAGAAGCACGTACTCGAGTATGCCGACGTCGGCCTGATGAGCCTGTACATCACCGACTGCGAAGCGCTCGCTGAAATGGCGCAGGTACTGAGCAAACCGGAGATCGAAAGAGAGTTGAAGGACCGCGCCGCCCGCTATCGGGTGAAGCTCTCGACGCTCTGGAGCGATCAGGAGGGCATCTTCCTGAATAAGGACCTGCACACCGGGCAATCAAGCACGCGGCTTTCGCCGACGAATTTTTATCCTCTGTTGGCCCGCGCCGCCACGCCCGAGCAGGCGCACATCATGATCGAGAAGCACCTGCTGAACCCGGACCAGTTCTGGGGACAGTGGGTGATT
Organism: Acidobacterium sp.; assembly: GCA_003152595.1. Classification (GTDB taxonomy): domain Bacteria; phylum Acidobacteriota; class Terriglobia; order Terriglobales; family Acidobacteriaceae; genus Palsa-343. The sequence goes on along the minus strand of PMAM01000143.1, from coordinate 34,639 downwards.
CCTTCTATCGAGCGCGACGACCCGGCCTTTCATGATCAGGATTACTGGCGCGGCCGGATCTGGGGACCAATGAACTACCTCGTGTATCTCGGCCTTTGTAACTACGATGACCCTGCTGCGCGCCAGGAGTTCGCGCAGAAATCGTACGCCCTGTTTCTGAAGGAGTGGTCGGAGCACCGCCATGTCCACGAGAACTACAACGCCATCAGCGGCACCGGCGACGATGTGCGCAACAGCGATCGTTTTTATCACTGGGGCGCCTTGCTTGGATACATCGAATATCTGGAAGCGAATCGGACAGAGAAGTGACCGCGCGGCGAGGAGAGCGCAGAAATGCATGAGGGGATTCGGCGAGAGAGATAACATGAACGCCGATCACGTCTCTTTTTAAGAGAGTCGGCTACGAATCGGTTGCTGAAAAGTTCGCGACTCAGGCTAACCCCTTGTTGATTGCATTTGTCGATTCATCGCTCGTTGACACGACCACACGCTGCTTGGATCGCTGAGAACCTCACTCCGTCCGCAGCGCCGAGAGCGGATCGATGCCGGCGGCGCGAGAAGCCGGGAGTGCTCCGGCGGCGAGGGCGACGAAGGCGACGCCAGCAACAGACAGGAAATAACTCAGCGGGTCGAGAGGCTGAACGCCATAGAGCGATGAGGCGAGGGCGCGCCCGACCAGCATGGCGAGTGGGATACCGAGGACCACGCCGATGGCGGTGAGGGCAAGGCTGTCGCGCAGGATCATCCAGACGACCTGGCCGCGGCGGGCGCCGACGGCCATGCGGACGCCGATTTCCGCGGTACGGCGATTCACGCGATACGCGAGGGTTCCGTAGAGACCGGTGGCGACGAGGATGACGGCGAGAAGTCCGAAAAACTCCGAGAGGCGCGCGAAGAGGAGCTGCTGGGAGATGGTGGTCTCAAACTGCTCGCGCTGGAGCATGGGCTGGATGAGCGGAGCGTTGGGATCCATCCGCGCGACTGCATTTTGCACCGAGGGCAGGATCGCGAGTGGGTCGGTGCCACGGACGCGCAATTCGACATTCATCTCGCCTTCGCCGGGGCCCTGGGCGTAGTCCCACCAGGCCATGGGGATGGGTTCTTCCTGCAGGCTGCGGTATTTGTGATTGGCGACGACGCCGACGATCGTGGCGCCGTTGACCTGATGGCCGAGGGGGTTCTGGTGCGGGAAAAAGGTATCAACGAAGAGCTGGTTCACGATCGCGACGTCGTTTTTGGACGCGCCGTCGGCGTCGGTGAATTCGCGGCCGAGAAGGATGGGGACCTGGAGGGTGTGGAAGAAGCCTGGACCGATGTCATTCATGCGGACTGTGGGCTCGTCGCCGCCGGCGGTACGGTCTTCTCGGACGTCGATGGTCACGCTGGAGTTGTTGGACCATCCGGAACCGAGGCGGCTGGACATCACGGTCGTGGATTCGATGCCGGGGAGAGCGCGTAGACGCGTCTGGAGATCCTGATAAAAGTGGACGAGCTGGGGCTGGGCATGAGCGTTTTGCGGATTGAGGCCGAAGACCACGAGGCCGGAGGTGTTCATGCCGAGGGGGATGTTGCGGAGGTTCTGCAGGGTGCGGGTGAGCAGGGCGGCGCCAACGAGGAGCACGAGGCAGAGAGCCATCTGCAGGACGACGATGGCTTTCCCGAGCCGGGTTTTGCCGCCGTCGATGTGTGCGGCAGCAGCCGATGTTTTCAGAGCGAGGCCAGCGTCGAGGGCGGCGCGGAAAGGCGCGAAGCCCAACAGCAGCGCGCTGACGGTGAGCACGCCAGCGGTAAAGAGGAGAACGGTGCGGTCGGGAACCAGGCTGGATTCGATGAGAGCCCAGCGGGCGAGCACGCGCGTCGCTAACTCAGCAAAGGCCCAGGCGAGCGCGCCGCCGAGGAGGACGAGGAGGACGGATTCGGTAAGGAGCTGGCGGAGGAGTTCCGCGGGGCGGGCGCCGAGAGCGAGGCGGAGGGAGAACTCGCGCTGGCGGGCGGCGTTGCGCGCCATGAGCAGCATGATGAGGTTGGTGAGAGCGATGAGCAGGACGAGGCCGACCATGGCCATGAGCATGCGGAGGGGCTGGCCGTACCGCGTGTCGTAGCCGGGGAAGCTCTTCGGGTCGGAAAAGCTGAGAACGACCGGGCGCTCTCCAGGCTGGGGATTGCCCAGGCCCATGCGGGATGCGTTCTGGAAGATGGGCTGGAGCCGGCCGATGGCCTGAGCGCGACTGACGCCGGGGGCGAGGCGGCCGATGAGGCGGAGGCACCACCAGGTGGGATCGGCCTGATAGAGCTTGCCTTTTTCAGGGGGATTGCCGAGGACGTTGAACGCGAGGCGGTTCTGCAGGGGAATCCAGAAATCGGTGGAGTGGGTGGGCTCGACGCCTTCAAAGCCCCGGTCGCTGATACCGATGACGGTGAAGGGAACGCCTTTGACGGTGATGGTGCTGCCGAGGACGTTCGGATCGCGATCGAAGCGGTGGGCCCAGTAGTCGTAGCTGAGGACGAGGACGGAGGCGCTGATGGCTTCATCCTGCGGGGTGAAGCCGCGTCCGCGGACGATGGGGACGCCGAGGCCGGAGAAGAAATTGCCGGAGACCATATCGGCTTCGGCCTGTTCGGGGACGCTGCTGATGCGAATGCCGACCTTGTCCCCGGAGAGAAGGCCGACGGCGATGAGGTCGTTGAGGGCGCCGTTGGGCGGACGCAGGGCGGTGTAGACGGCGTAAGAGAAGGTGTCGTGGGCGTCAATGTTGCTGGCGCCGAAAGGGCGGCTGGAGGTTTCGAGGTAGACGACGCGCTGGGGATCGGCCACGGGGAGCGAACGCAGGAGAACGGCATTCATGACACTGAAGACCGCGGTATTCGCGCCCATGCCAAGTGCGAGGGTAAGGATGGCGGTGGCGGTGAAGCCGGGGCTTTGGCGCATGGAGCGGAGGCCGAAGCGAAGGTCGCGGAGGAAGCGATCGAGCCAGATCCAGCGACCGCGGAGGTAGAAGCTCTCCTGGGCAGCGCGAACATTGCCGAAGGTGCGGCGAGCCTGGAAGCGGGCTTTCTCGGGGGAAATGCCTTCCTGACGGAGGTCGTCGTCTTCGAGTTCGAGGTGGGCGCGAATTTCTTCTGCAAAATCGTCTTCGCTGCGGCGGCGACGGAACATGATCAGACCTCCTCGTTTTGCGCACCAGCGGCATTGAGAATGCGGGCCATGGCTTCAGTGAGGCGGTTCCACTGCGAGGTTTTTTCAGCCAGCTGAGCCCGGCCTTTGGGAGTGAGCTCATAGAAGCGAGCGCGGCGGTTGTTTTCGCTCACGCCCCAGCGGGCGCGAATCCACTTTTTGTCTTCGAGGCGCTGAAGGGCGAGGTAGAGAGAGCCGTGGTCGACGAAGAGGACTTCTTCAGACTGGCGCTGGATGGAGCGGGCAACACCCTGGCCGTGACAGGGACCGAAGAGCAGAGTGCGGAGGATGAGCAGGTCGAGGGTGCCCTGCAGGAGAGCGATGCGGTCGTCGCTGGGCAGTTGGGTCGGCATTCGACAGGAGTATGGACCCGCTTTGGGTCGGATGTCAACCTAAGAGATGGGGGATCGGCTCTCAGGCAGAGAAATCCCGGACTTCTTACCAGCGAACCAAGCGCAAGGTCTGCGTTGCAACTATGCTTGTCGATCGCTCAGTGACGCCGCCCCGCTTCTTTGTCCCGTTGGTCACGATCTTTGCTACCCCGGGGAATCCTGCTCGCCGCACTGGGGATTTATGGAGTCATTTCCTGCTCGGTTACCACAAAAGACGCAGGAGATTGGCGTGCGCATGGCACTGGGTACGACCGGAGTCGTGTCCAGCAGACCCTGCGCCTGGCGATCGTCGGCCTCGCCGCGGGCACGCTTGCTTCGCCTGGACGTGAACGATTTGGGAAGCATACTCCGCAAATTGCGCTTCCGGATAAGACCCGGGTGTCCCGGGTCTTCGCATGCAGGGACCCTGGGGAACAGGCGACTGCGTTGTGGCGGTTCATCATCTGATTGCGAAATGTTCCCAGAGCACAAGGGACCGCTTCCACCTGTACAGCTTCATTTCTTTTTGCAGGGTTTCGGTCACAGCGGCAGACCTACCGGACTTGTACCTCTTGCTCCGAGGTGTTGTATCCGCGCACTCGAACCCACTTCGGTGCTCCGTCCGCATCGCGAATCATTCCGTGGATCTCGGTCGTTTCGTGCGGGAACACGGTCACATAGTTGTCGTCATACTCAATGGGCAGAATCTCATCACCGTCTTTCGATCTGATAATGGTTGCACGCTCGAAGAAGGCAATATGGTCGGTGGAGTTCTGCAGCCGGAGGGTCACGCGGCTCTCGGCGCTTCTATGCGTTTCTTCGGCGCTTAATTCCAGCTGTACCTCGGGCAATGTGTTCAGCGCAGTCATATCGGCCCAGCTCCGCTGCTGCAGATCGAACGAATCGTCGTTCTTCGGATCACCGAGATCGTCGTCCTTCGTCGACTGCCAGTAGACATTCTCCGCAATGTGGTTTCGCCGGGAATCGAACAGCTCACATCGCACGAAGTACACCGGCGTAATTTCCTGTGGCTTCGCAAGGGTCAGGATGTGAGCTGCGCCGCCCGAGTCCACAGCGATGGAGGCGATGGTCCTGTCCTCCCGGAGCCTGCCCTCGAGGTCGTAGATGCGAATCCGCGCGGTCAGCCTCTGCTGCTCCACCGGCGTCTGATTGACCACCGTAAAATGTGCCTGACTGTGGTCGCCGGTCGCAAAGGAGTCGAAGACCACCGACAGCGGACGCAGCCCCTTCATCGCTCCGTAGTAGGACCCGCCGGGTTTGAGGTAACTGTCAAAGAGGTGTCCGAAGAACGAAGGCCACTGGCTGTCCAGCATCCAGTAGAGGGTCATCTTATGATTCGGCCAGCCATTCGCGGCGAAATCCTCGAACTGGGCGCGCGTATCTTCGTACGCCGCCAGCTGCGCCTTGCGCGCAAATTCCTCAGCGCTCGTCGAAGGTCCGTATCTCCGGTTCACCGCCCGCTGAATATTCGCCAGCGTATTGTTACCCTCGTTCGAGCCGGCATGGAAGTACCACGTCTCGTTGATCGGCCACAGTCGATCCGCCGGAATGAATTTCTTCAGGCTCTCGTACGGCGGAATGTCCTCATTGTCTCCCTGCTCCGCGCAGGCCCCCCGCGCTGCGGCATACCGCCCGCTGAACCAGTAGGTGGGCGGCCGCCAGCTGTACGGCCCCTGCATGTGGATGCCATCCCATTCACGGTTCCCATCCGGACCGCGCGCAAACGATGACACCGTGTCCACCACGGCGTTTTGCCAGTGCAGCTCCTGCAGAATCCCGTGATATTGATTCCGCACTCGCACCGGGGGCAATCCATCGCTCCCGTTCGCCCACAGAAACACCGATGCATGGGCCCGCAGCATCAGGATCTGCGAGCGCAGGCTCTCTCCCGCCACCTTGTGGTCCTCCGCGCTCCACTGATCCCACTTCTCCCATTGGTTGCAGCACATCCACCCCAGCAGCAGCGGAATTCCTTCCTCATCCGCCTCCTCCACGATGTGGTCGCTCGCGATCTTCGATTCCCAGCGCAACATGTTCAGCCCCAGGTTCTTCACATAGCGCAGCACTGTCGTTTCCCGGGCAGGATCGTACCGGTACAACAGATCCGGCGTGTACACCGCGCCGCGTACAAGAAAGTTGCGGCCGTTGACCTGCAGGTAGAAGTTGCCCCCCTTGCCCACTTCCGGAAACCGCTCGTCGTCATCGCGATGTTGCGTAATCGTCCGGATTCCAAATCGGATGTGCGATTCATCGGAGGTCCTTCCGCCCTCCACGAACTTCAGCTGGAGGTCGTAAAGGTTCGGCTGCCCCATCGTGTAAGGCCACCAAAGATCGGGATTTACGACGGTAAGCTGCGGAAACTGGTCCGGAGCAAAGCTCGCCTCCCGATGCTCGCCCGCTGCCAGGCTCACGGGTTGCTGCAGTCGGATCTCCCGCTTGCCCTTGCGCGTAATAGTCGCCGTCAGGACTCCCTGGATCGGTTGCTGCCAGGCATTTCCCAGCTCCGCATACACGGTCAGCCGTGCGGAATTCGTATGGGGCAGCGGTAACACCGTATCGACCAGCGGGTGGCTCACCGTCACCGGACCCGACATGCGCAGGTAGACCGGCTTCCAGATTCCCGCATTCCGATCGGGTACAAATGAGATCCCGTGGCTCTGAGGAGGCCTGGGCCCCTGATACCCCAGGTATTTCCAGTTGATCCAGTCAAACCAGCTGTCTGCCAGCTCCACGCCGTTCACATCCTGAATAGCACGCTCCGGCGTGACTTTCACCGCAAGTGTGTTCTCCTCGCCCGGCCGCATCCACTGCGTCACATCCAGCTCGCGCGCGGTATACATCCCCACCACCTGCTGGCTGTTCGCCACATGATGTCCGTTCAGCCATATCTCGGCCCGGTAGTTGATGCCGGGAAACTCCAGCCAGTAAACCGGTGCGTCGGCCGGAGCCGTGAAACGGGTGCGGTACCACCAGTCCTGCAGATACAGATCCTGGGGAACCTCCTTCAGCAGGTTCATGCCGAAATAGAGATTCGGATACACCCCGTCTTCCTCAAGAATCTCCAGCACCGTCGCCGGCATGCGATGGATCGGGTGCCACCCCGCTGCATCGTACTCCGCCGTCGAGATTACCTCTCCAGGCGCCGCCGTTTCCCGGGCTGGCATCAGTCTCCATCCCTGCGTGAGCTCGATGCGTTGCGGACCGGCGATGGCGGCAGCCCCCTGAGCAACCACACCGCAGGGAGTTAACAGCACGATGAACAGCGTAATCAGCTTCGGCATGGTTTTTCCGTTCCCGAACATGGTCCAGCCACACTCTCCTGCCAACTCGGCAATGCAACCTATGGCGAACTGAAGTGACAACGCATTTCACACCCATCGTCGTCGGCAGATTTCGAAGATCTCACTCCGCTCCAAACGGGACGCTCGCCGTCTTATTTCTGAACCGCATCAGGAGATAGACCAGCAATCCCACCACGATCCATGCGGTGCCCAGAAGCTGAGCTGCGTGTGCAAGGTTGAGCCAGATGAATCCGCAAACCAACAAGCCCGAAAGCGGAATGAGCCCAGGCAACAGTACCTTCTCGTCCGATCGGAATCGGTAGTGCACCAGGGCTGCAAGATTGACACCCATAAACGCGATAAAGGCGCCAAAGTTCAGCAGCTCAGCGCCGCGTTCAAAGCTCAGCAGGAAGCAGCCGATCAAAGTCACCACGCCCAGCAGCAAAACGTTATTGCGCGGGATCGCTGCGCGCCGGCTTGTTACGCCGAAAAAGCTGCGCGGCAAAGCGTTTTCCCGACCCATGCCGTACAGTACGCGCGCGGCTCCAAACTGGGCGGCGATGCCCGAGCCCATATTGGCAACCAGCAGAGTTCCATTTAGGAGCAGAAAGAGGAAGCGCCCGCCTACCCGCAGCGCAACGTGGACGTATGCAGTATCGAGAATGGCAGGCGGGAACGGTGAGGTGGCCGGCCAGGCGAGCTGCGCAGCGTAGGCCTCGATCGCGGAGAGGATTCCGATCGCAAGGCAAGTAAAAACAGTACCCAGCATGATGTTACGCCGCGGATTTTCCACCTCTTCCGACATCGTCGAGATCCCATCGAAGCCGATGTAGGTGAGAACCGCGATCGAGGTTCCATGCAGCAGCCTATGCGGCGAAAATGTAAGCGGATCGTAGAACGGTCTGAGCCAGGCGCCGCCCACCGGTTTCATCACGGTCGCGACGTAATAGAAGGCATAAGCGAGGAAGATTACGACCACCATGCTCATGCCGAGCGCCAGAATCGCATTGATTCTCGCCGAGGCCTGCACGCCGAAGAGATTCAGGCCGGTGAACACAATCACGATGGCCAGTACCCAGGCGGCATACGGAATCCTGGGAAAAATATCGTGCATAGCAACGCCGCACCAGACGGCGCAAATGATGGGATTGAGCATGTAATCCATCAGCATCGACCAGCCCACGACATACCCGCCCAGCGGGTGCAGTTCACGTCCAACATAGGTGAAAGCCGAGCCGGCACTGGGATACACTCGCGCCATGCGGCCATAGCTGATGGCAGTGAACAGCATCGCGACCATCGCGATCAGAATCGTGGTCACCACATGACCGCCGGCGGCATTGCTGACCACGCCATAGATGCTCATGGGGGCCGTCGGCTGAATGATGATGATCCCGTAGAGCACCAGATGCCAGAGCTTGAGCGAGCGGCGCAGCCCCGGCGATTCTGTCTGGCGGCCCGTCTCGAGAGATAAACCAGAAGCTTCCACGATCAACTCCTGGGGTAAGCGCTGGACGGGGCTGCCATGGGGCCTCCGAGAGATTCCGTATTCTTACCAGTATTTTCGGTTGTAAGCAATCGAGCGCCCGTCGGGGGAATGCAGGGACTCAGGCCCGATTCTGAAATCCCTCTCCCTTTCGCATCAAAGTGCCCATCTTTCAATCATCAACGGGGGAAGAGCCGCCCGCTTGACACGGCAAGGCCCTTCTTCTAGCCTTTCGCTCGTAACGATAATAAATCGAAACATCAATCGAAGGAGAAAATCGTGAGCAAATCAGCTTCGAATGTTCGCAAGTGGATTCTGGTGGTGCTCGCGGGCTTCCTTCTCGCATCTGCCTGCCACCTGCAGGCTCAGCAGCATCGGCTCATCGCTTCCGTGAACGCGCGCGGAGAATACGTTCTCGGGCCGCCCGATCACCCGGTCCTGGTCTCAGGCGTCGCTGCCAAAATCAACGATCAATGGGTCAACTCTTCCGATTACCCGAAACATGAACTTGAAAAAAACACCGTGGAGGGTTTCTTCGGCGCCGCGGAGCAGCAGCGCGTTGTCTTCTCCGGTCTTGCAGGGAAGCCGGACCTGATCTACCGTCTGCGCTCTTACACTTCTGAACCCTTTGTCGATTTGCAGGTCACGGTCCGCAATACCACCGCTGCCGCGGTTACGGTTCAGAGCCTTCGCTCCATCGATGAATCCGGCCCCGGCACCGTCAGTCTTGGTGGCCCCTCCTCAGCCGATCGTGTTCTGTCCGATAGCTTCAGCGAAGACAGGCCTGCCATGCAGATTCACGACCTGGGCGACACTGAGCACACGATGTATCGTGCCGTAGGCAGCCAGCTGATCTACAACCGCGAATCTCATCGGAGCCTCTTCATCGGCGCCCTCACATCCGAGCGCTTCCTCACCATCCTTCGCCTCCACACCGAGGGAAGCCAGATCGCGCGATATGAAGTCGATTCCACCGGGACCACCGAGATGGAGATGGAGAATTCGCTCGAGAAATCGTCCGCCGTGGATCGCGTGGAACTCAGCCTGCCCGTTGCGCCCGGCAGCGAGGTTTCATCGGAAGCTCTGGCCATAAGCGTGAGCGCGGATTACCACCATCAGCTGGAAACCTACGGTGCCCTGATCCGGCAAATCCACCACGCCCGTGTCTCCGCTCCGCCGCTGCTCGGCTGGTGGAGCTGGACGGCGTATTACTTCGGCCTGAATGAAGCGGCCGCGCTTACCAACGCTGCCTGGGAAGCCGAGCACCTGAAGCCCTTCGGCTATGACATCTTCCACATCGACGAAGGCTACCAGTTCGCGCGCGGTGAATATGGAACCGCCGATGCGGTTCTGTTTCCGCACGGGCTCGCGCCCATGGAATACAAGATTCGGGGCCTCGGCCTGACCCCCGGCATCTGGACTGCGCCCTTCGAGGTTTCTGAACGCTCCTTTGTTTACCAACAGCACCCGGACTGGCTGGTGAAGAATGCGCAGGGCAAGCCAATCCACGCAGGGTTTGTCACAGACGGAAAAGATCCGCTGTATGTCATCGACACCACGAATCCGGCGGCGCAGGAATATCTGCGTGCAACCTACCGCAAGCTCGTCCACGACTGGGGAATTCATTACATCAAGATGGATTTCATGGATGACAGCGCGATCGAGGGCTATTTCTACAAGCCGCACACCACCGCGATGGAGGCACAGCGCATCGGGCTCGGAATCATCCGCGACACCGTGGGAGACGACGTGTACCTCGACAAGGACGGCAGCGCGATGCTGAACCCGGTCGGCTATGTCGACTATGGACGTATCTCCCAGGACACCGGCCACAGCTTCGAGGCCAGCCGCGATGCGGCGACCGGCATCGCTGCGCGGTACTACATGGATCGCAACTTCTATGTTTCCGATCCCGATGCATTCACGGTCTCCACGCAGCGCATCACGGATCAGTCGTGGCACGAGGGCAATGCGCCACTCACCCAGGATGAGGCGCGCGTTTCCATCGCTCTGGCTGCCGTTTCCGGAGGGATGCTGGAGATTGGAGACAATCTTCCTTCTCTCGAAGGCACACCGGATCGCCTGGCGCTGATCGAGAATCGCGATCTCATCGACATGGTGCGCCTCGGCAAAGCTTCCCGGCCTGTCGATTTGATGGACTATGCGGCGTCCGATCTGCAGCCGAGCGTGTTCTATCTCAAGGAGTCCGATCGACAGAGTATTCTGACCGTTTTCAACTGGACCGAAAAGTCGCTCTCGAGAACGATTCGTCTGTCCGATCTTGGGCTCAGCGCGACGGGCTCCTCCACCATCACCGATATTTTCGACCACAAGCAGCAGGCTCCTGCGTCGGGCTCGTTGTCGCTGGATCAACCCGCTCACTCCGTGCTGGTGCTCAGGATCGTCGACCGCGATGTGCCTGCAGCCGCGCCTGAAATCACAGCCAGTTGCCCTGACTCTGCCACCGCCGGAAACGCCGCCGGCTTTTCCGCTCGCAGCGGCGACGCTCATCCAGCAGTCTCCTGGCACTGGAATTTCGGAGACGGTGTACACCTCGACGGCGCGTCGAAGGTGAGCCATGCATGGACTGAACCGGGCGATTACCAGGTGCATGTGAACGCCGCCGGCCTGGACAACATGTCCGGCGACAAGGACTGTAAAATCCATGTCACTGGGCATCTGCCCACAGTCTTCACTCCGCCTGCGAAAAAGCGATATGAGGGGAACTGAGGCGCTGCGCCCGAGGCCGCAAAGAAACGCAGCCGGCTAAACCCTGTTCACTTAAACCGTGATCACTTCGATGTTCTGCGTCCGCAGCGCTTCCGCATTCTGAGCGGAAAGATTGCGGTCCGTGATGACGGTGTGAACTGCCGTAGGCGGCACGATCCGCGAAAGGCTTCGGCGGCCGAATTTCGTCGAGTCGCAAACCGCAACAATGCGGCGGGAGGCCTTCACCATCGCTCGATTCACCCGCGATTCGAGAAAGTTCGGCGTGGTCAGTCCCACCTCGGGATCGAACCCGTCGACGCCGAGGAACAGAATGTCGGCGTGCATTTCCTGCAGTACGTCTTCGGCCAGCGGCCCAACCAGCGAGAACGAGTTCTTGCGAAGGCTTCCGCCAATCAGGATGACTTCGAAATTAGTACTGGCCAGTTCCGCCGCGATGTTCACGGCGTTGGTAATCACCGTGAGATGGGAGAATTTCCTCAGCTGATGGGCTATGGCCGTGGTGGTGGTGCCCGAGTCCAGCATCACGCACTGGCCCTCTTCCACCATCCTCACCGCGGCTTCAGCGATCCTTTGCTTCTCCTGCGAATGCTGCTTCTGTTTTTCCTGGAGGGATGGATCGAACAATGCGCTGGCCTGGATGCGAAGCGCCCCGCCGTGCGTGCGCTGAACCAGTCCCCTGGACTGCAGGTACTCCAGATCCTTCCGGATGGTGATCTGCGAGATGCCGAGATCCCGGGATAGATCGCCCACCAGAACGCGGCCTTCGTTCTGAATCAGAGAGAGGATGTGCTGCCGGCGCTCTTCAATCAACAGCTGACCGGACTCGCCGGTGAATGCCTCTTGCGTTCGCGCCATTCAATTTCGTCCGCTTTCCGCTGAGAAGGTTACACTAAAAGCTGCGACAAAGTCACGCCTGGCGCAGCGCTCCGCCAAGTTATAGATAATATTGTGTTTATCTTAACTCCACTGCGGTTCCCTGGATCCCTCCCTTAGCGCGTCGGCGTTTACGATATATTTCATTTGCGACGAGTTTCCATTTCGTTTTCGATAGGATGGACAGGCAGTGCACCGCAAGATCCCTGAGGACTCTGATCCGCGTTTCGACTCTTTCCACCCTGCGTTCCGGCGGCATGGAGTCGTTTCGCGACGACGCTCTGGTCCAGAGTCTGTTTGCCGGCGGGCCCTGAGAGGGTACTGACGCATCCGACCGCAATCATCGGGCCGCACGCCAGGATCTCCTCTTCGTCCACCCTGATCAAGCCGAGCGATGCTTACCGATAGATCCGTACTCCGCTAACGACGCGGTTGATGATGCCGTCGGGGCTCGGATTATCGGGGTTCAGCCCGATCCGCAGGCTCAGGTAATATCCCAGCCATTGCGGGCCTACGATCTCATACGGCGTGCGCAGAGAGTCATCTTCCTCCGGCGCAATCGCGGGAATCTTCTCATCGAATAACGCGTCCCATTCGCCTGTCTCCGCGATGCCCACCAGATGGCCGATCTTCTTGGACCGGAGTTCGTCGATCAGGTCGATTTCATAGGAGCGCCGGAGCGAATCGCTCGAGAGCAGGCACACAACCAGCGTGTCCGCCTTCACAAACGACATCGGCCCATGCCGCAGTCCAAGGAAAGTCTCTGTCACCACAGCAAGATGTCCGGAAGTCATCTCCAGCGTCTTCAGCCCCGCCTCTCGCGCCCACCCGAACAAAGGGGACGACGACAAAACCACCATTCGATCGCAATCCCGGGCGGATAAACGTCGGCACACAGCCTCGATTTCAGGCAGGAGCGCGGCGGCGCGGGCGCTGTGAGCCTTCACCTTCGCAGTCACCGCCTGCGGCTGAGCCAGCACCAATCCAGCCAGCACCAGGCCTGAGAATGCGCTCGTCATCACCAGGCTGCGATCGTTGGTCCGTGGATTCAGCGCAATCAGTTCGTCGAGCCCCGCGCGGCTGAGTGCGCTGTTGGGGTTGCAGACAAGTGCCACTTGCAGAATCTCGGGATGCAGCTTCCGGATCCGTTCCACCACCGCGGCGCTTTCGGGGCTCTCGCCGGAACGAGCCAGCGAAATGACGGCGCCAACTCCAATCAGATAGCGCTCCGTATCCACAAGCAGATCCGTAGTGGGGATTGCGGTGGCTCCCGGCCACGCCGCCGCCACCGCGCTGGCTGCATAAGCCGAGCTTCCGGCACCGGTCAGAAGCACTTTCCGGTTCTGCAGCTTCTGAATCAGCTGCACCTGCTCTGCAGCAGCAAGGACTTCCTGAGCAACCACGGGCCAAAGCTCTGGCTGGTGTGCGATCTCTCGTGCGGTAACGCGATCAGCCGCGTGAATATCCTCCTGCCCAGCGCAACTCAGATTCTGCGGCATGCAAACTCCATCGGCTTTCCTCTTTCTCCCCAGGAGAACCAACTCCTGCACGGCAGGAAAATCGAGGAATACTCCAGAAAATAGAAACCATTCGTAAGACTACATCCAGCTTTCGTAATCGTCAATTTGGAAAGAGTCATGCAGCGAGTGCAATCGAAAATAGGGAATATGGACTCTCGTAAGCGTATGTATTTTGTTAATTTTAGCCTAAATTATATGAGGTTACGAATAGGATCGGTTCCCTCCGTAAATCAAAACATCATTGACAATTCTGCTGAACCGGCGTAATTTTTCGTAAATAAACGATAGACCCCGCTCTTCTCCCCGGGGCTGATTCGGTTCTTGCTCTGCAGTCATATTCTTCCGTTCGTTCCCGCTTCACCCGCGGGAAGAAACCTGCCGGCTTTGGGGTGTGAGTCAATCACTGATCGTCTCGTGTGGCCGACAGAACTGCATGGAGGAGGCTCTCTCAGATGTCGATTGCTCTTGCTAAACGGCGAATTGCCTTCCTGGCGCTGCTCGCAGCGTCCGTCTGTCCCCTCTCTGCCCAACGCGATGCCGCCTCGCTGGAAGGACTCGTCGTCGATACGTCCGGTGCGGTCGTCCCCAATGCTCAGATTTTGGCCGTCAACAGCGCAACCAACCTCACTTACCGCGCGCGAAGCGATCAGTCGGGTGCCTGGGCCATCAGCCCGGTGCGCATCGGCACCTACACACTTACTATTTCCGCCCAGGGTTTCAAGCAGGCGGTCGTCGGCCCCATCACGCTCGATGTGCAACAGCGCCAGCGTGCCGACGTCACCCTCCAGGTGGGTCAGGTAAGCGAAAAGGTTGAAGTACAGGGGGCCGCTCCTCTGCTGGAAACCGACTCCTCCGAAACCGGGCAGGTCATCGACAGCGCCTCCATGGTCGGCTTTCCCCTGAATGGCCGTAACCCTGTTCAGCTCGCTCAGCTCAGCGTCGGTGTTACCACCAGTGAGCCCGGAGCTCGCGACAGCGGCGGGTTCGGCTTCAGCGCCAGCGGATCGCGTTCCCTCGATAACAACTTTCTCCTCGATGGGGTCGATAACAATTCCAACCTGCCCGACCTGCTCAACGAAGCCAACTATGTCGTCATGCCTCCTCCTGACGCCCTGCAGGAGTTCAAAGTCGAAACCGGGAACTACGACGCTGAGTTCGGCAGATCCACCGGCGCCATCGTCAATGCCACAACCAAAGGCGGCACCAACAACTTCCACGGCACCGTCTATGAGTTCCTGCGCAACCAGAATATGGATGCGATGAACTACTTCGATACCGCTCGTCAGCCGTATCACCAGAATCAGTTCGGTGCATCGCTGGGCGGCCGAATTATCCGCGACAAACTGCTGTTCTTTGTCGATTACGAGGGACTACGCATCAGCCAGGCGCAAACCATCACATCCGTCGTACCCACGGCGGCCCAGAGAACCGGCGACTTTTCCAGCCTGCTCGATCTGACCTCTCCCACAGGTGTTGCCGACTGTAACGGCGTCCAGACCTATCAGGGTGAGATCTTCGATACCACCCAGACTCAGGCCACCGCTGGCGGCTTTTGCGGAGTTCCGTTCGGCTATGCCAACGGTGCGCCCAGTAATATCATCCCGGCCTCAAAAATCGATTCCCTCGGCAGCAAGTTGATCAACCTCTTTCCCTCACCCAATGCTGCCGGGGTCGGCTATAACTATCTGTCCGATCCTGTAACCACCCAAACAGCCGACCAGGGCGATGTCCGCATCGATCAGGTCTGGTCCCAGCACGACAACGCCTTCTATCGCTTCAGCACCAGCAATACGCCTGAAAACATCGGTTCGCCATTTCCTGGATACGCCGACGGCGGAGGATTTTTCGACGGCATTCAGCAGATCACCGCCTACAGCGGCGCCGCCAACGAAGTTCACGTCTTCTCCGCGCACAACGTGAACGAATTTCGCGTGGGCGCTAACTGGATCAAGACCAGCCGCTATCAGGCCAACTATAACCAGAACATCTCCGCTACCGTGGGATTTTCCGGCGTTCCCTATGTGGCCGGAACCAACAATGGTGGGTTGCCGCAGCTGGTCTTCAGCGATGCCTCCAATCTCGGCAGTCCCACATTTCTCCCCGCCATCGAACGGCAAACCACATTTCAGGTATCCGATACGTTCACTCTCATCGCCGGCCATCACGCCTGGAAGCTCGGCGGAGAAGTTCGCCCCGAGCATTTCTCCATCTATGAGCCCGCCGATCCTCGCGGCACCATGAGCTTCACCCACGTCTACACCGACAATGCGGGTGATCCCGGAACAGGGGGCTACAGCCTTGCAACCCTGCTCACCGGCCAACCCGATGGCGGCAATATCAACAACCTGAACAATATCGATTATTACCGCCACACCTGGGCGCTCTTCGCCCAGGACGACTGGCGTGTCCTGCCTCAGCTCACTTTGAATCTGGGACTGCGCTATGAGTTCTTCTCTCCCGTGTATTCCAAAAACAATGCCCAGGCAAACTTCAATCCCGTCACCGGCAATCTCGACATTCCACGCGACAGCAATGTGAGCCTTACCCCCACCCTGGCCGCGACCTTGCCCGTGAATCACAACGCTTCCAATGCGCTCATCTCATCGGACTACAAGGACTTCGGTCCACGCGCTGGACTGGCCTGGAATGCCGCCAAACATCTGGCTGTGCAGAGTGCCTTCGGCGTCTTCTTCAACGGCGATGAGGCCGGCCCCTACAGCAATCCCAGCCCTGGCTTCAATCCCCCCTATTTCATCAGCCAGACATTTGCCGCCCCTTGCGGCCTGCCATCGTATTCTCCGGCCGCCGAAGATTGTTCTGTCCCCGGCATCAGCGTGCTTTCCCAGGGTTTTCCTGCGAACTCGCTCACCGATCCCAACACGCCCACTCTTTTCGCCCTGCAGCTGAACCTTCGCATGCCTTATGTGCTGCAATGGCACCTGGACACGCAGTATCAGCTGGCGGATAAGACGGTGCTCGAAGTAGCCTATGTCGGCTCCAAAAGCGACCGTTCCTACATCTACCTGAACGGAAACCAGGCCCAGCCGACCGCTGATCCCTCCGCTCCTACCGCCCCGCGTCGTCCTTTCCCCTACGTGGATGCCGCGATCGGCTATCTCAAGTCTGCAGGATCGTCGAACTATAACGGCCTTCAGACTTCCTTCCAGCAGAGACTTAATCGCGGGCTCGAATTCATCGTCAACTACACCTACAGCAAGTCGCTCGGAAACGCCAGCAGCGCCGATCTTGGATCGCAGAATAACGACGGCTTTCGCAATAGCCGCTACCCGAATCAGGAATATGGGCCCCTCGATTTCGATGTGCGGAATCACTTCGTGGCGAGTTACCTCTATGATCTGCCCTTCGGTACCGGTCACCGCCTCGCTACCCACAACGCGGTCGTTGACCACATCATCGGAGACTGGAACTGGTCCGGCATCGTCACCCTTTCGTCCGGCACCTGGTTCACAGTCACCGATGGCAACGCGAACTTCGCCAACTCCGACGGTCAGCAGCGTCCCGACTTCGTCCCCGGTATCAAAGCCACATCGAAGCCTTGCGTTCCCGGCACATTTTTCAATACCTGCGCCTTTCAAAATCCGGCCCTCGGTTCTACCGGCGACGTCAGTATGAACAGTCTCGAAGGGCCGAATGAAAAGAACGTAGACTTCGCCTTGCTGAAAAAAATTCCACTCGGCGAAGCGCGCCACATTGAGTTACGGGCCGAGGCTTTCAATACATTCAATCACCCGAACTTCCAATTCGCAGCTCCTGGGCCACAGAACTCCATCAATTCGACCATTATGGGCACGCCGACCTTCGGATACCTAACCGGTGCGCTC
Source organism: Acidobacterium sp. (assembly GCA_003152595.1). GTDB lineage: Bacteria > Acidobacteriota > Terriglobia > Terriglobales > Acidobacteriaceae > Palsa-343. The sequence goes on along the minus strand of PMAM01000143.1, from coordinate 17,340 downwards.
CCACCCCGTCTCCTGCAGCTGGCCGTAAAAATCTATTACTGAACGTGGCTTGCGTTTGCAGGGATGCTTCTTTTGCGCCGTTGCCGGGGTCCGCGATCAGAGCGAGCCTCCAGCTCGCAAGGGGGCCCACAGCCTGGCTGGCGTTGTGCCCCGGAAATACATGAACAAAGTCGGGCAAGGTTCTCCAGGATGGAATACAGCAGCGGTCCAGGCGAAGGGGCGGCAGTTAAGGTTGTAATGCTGAACGAACTGGTTGATGCGGGCCACCAGTTCGGGTACGCTGCGAAAGCTGCCGCTGCCTGACAGTCGAGTCTCCCTGCAAAACAATCGATTTGGCGGACTGTTCTTCGCTTCTCTGAGGCCCCGAAGCTCGAAACCTGGTTCATCGAAGTCATGCAGTCTCACCGGAACTGGGTCCCCAATTCCCGCCTTCGCGGCCACTGCGCCGGAATGCAGGCTGCCTGCGCACCTGCTGGAAAGGATACGCCGCGAGGCCTGGGCCGCCGGGAAGGCGGGAGCTACGTGATGGTGGCGAGTGGTTTGCCACGGCGCTTCATGCCGCAGCGTGTGCCAGGTGACGCCCTCGATCCTGGCTTTGATCCTTCGCTAGCCGCCTGGTGATGGCTGGGGTAGACTTAAAAACAGTGCAGGAACTTCATGGGACATAACATGATCGCTATGACCACTCGGTATGCCCATCTCGCGCCGACGCACAAGTTGCAGGCGCTGGAGACCTTGGTTCGTCCGAGGTCGAGTTCCGTACAAAGTGGCTACAAATTGGCTACCAACACCAAAATGGCCACGAGAAGCAGAAAACTGGATAGCCTTCAACTTTTTGAATATAAATAAGTTGAATCAATAGTGAGCTCGTAGCTCAGTTGGTAGAGCAACGCCCTTTTAAGGCGTGGGTCCTGGGTTCGAGTCCCAGCGGGCTCACCACGCACTCCGTCGCGATCTGCCGCGCCTCATCCAGACAGAGCCGCCCGACGCCTTCTCAACAGTGCCGTGGATCGACAGCCATCGAAGTCAGATACAGCGGCATCTCGCTCGGATCGAAGTATCTGGCGTCGATCGCCCACGGATTCCTCGTGGACAGCGTAAGCGACGCGACGATCCTGCCCCGAAATCTTCCGACGAACCCGCTGCCGTGCTCCATCGCCGCCAGAGCGCCCCTCTCGGTCCGCCGCCCAACCCCGTAGCCCTCGCTGAACCGGTGCGCCAGATTCCCATCGATCGCCGCGCAGAAGACCATCAGCTCAAGGACATCTCTCGCGTTAGCCGGCGGCAGAGTCAGCCGCATGGAACTCAACAGTAGGGTGCGGATTGCTTCGTGTAAGCACAGCAATCGCCCGTCCTTCGTGCACAAGAGGACCTGGATCGCGCCGTCCGGCCACTCCACTCCCCCATGCGGAACCCTCCGGAGTGGCACACTCTGTTCGACTTCGACCCCCCTGTCGTAACGGTACTCCAGTTACTGAAGAGGAATGGTTCCATGGTGGCTTAAAGGGTTAACTTGATTAGACTTCTACTTCGAGTGCTGTTTCGAGACAGTCGTCAGGTTAACGCAAAAGCAAACACTCCCCAGCAACAGGAGAGACATGTCAGGTTGGGGAGATAGCCGCAACAGTGAAGCCTTAGCGTCGTGGAAGTGGGGCTTCAGTCGGGTTTCTTCAGCCGGCTACCCGCCTCCCGCCATGACAGTCGATCAAGAGCAGCGGTCCTGCTGCAAGCCCAGGGTGATGATGCCATGAAGCCGGATGAGATTCCCCGGAACCCCGACACAACCGAGCAGGCCGACGACGTTGCCACACTGTACTCGTGGGCGAACCTGCACGGGGCCAAGTACCGGGACTTCAGTGCGTCCCGCCAGGAAATGAGGGTCCAGATGCGGCAGCGCACCATGGCAGATCGCGCGCGACTGGCCCGCGAAGAAGCTCAGAATCCGCCTCCGGCCCTGGGCGAAGGCCCCCGTTGGGAAGATCTGCTGCCCGGCAGCGAGCGGCAAGCCGCGGCAGGCGCTGCTGCGCCGGCTCGCTGGGAAAATCCCTTCGAACGGCGGTTGGAGAGCCCGGCAGAACCGGAGCGCAGGCCGGCCGCATTGCCGCCCGCACCAGAGACAAGCGTCCCGACCCGCCACGGCCTCGGTGGTGCTCCTTATTTTCGCGAATCGGCACCGCCCGATCCGCGCGACGTCGAGCTGACAACCGAACTGGAAGGCGCCGAGGTGCGCCCCGCATGGCTCGCCGAAACCGGCCCTCCGCCGGTGATCCACTCTTCGCCTTTGCCTCCACCTCCGCCCCTAGTCCAGGCTTCGCCTCCGCCCCAGCCCGTGACGCAGGTTCCGCCATCCGCGCCGGCAATGCCGCCGCCTCCCCTCCAAACTCCGGCGAGCGAGCCGTTGCAGCAGTCGCGCGAACGAGTCGCCTCACGCTGGTTTGCGCTGCGCGGCGTCTTCGGCCGCAACCCCGAGGATCTCCAGCCCTCCCGCATGGAAGGCCAGGTCCCGGTCCTCACGTTCTTTTCTCTCGCTGGCGGCGTCGGCAAGACCAGTCTCGTTGCCGCGATCGGCCGCGCCCTGGCCGCGCGCGGCGAGCGTGTCCTGCTCACCGATACCTGCTCGTTCGGCGTGCTGCCCTTTTACTTTGGCGCTCGCGAAATCAAGCCCGGCGTGGTGCGCACCTTCAGCGGCGGCACCAACGATCCGCCCATTCGCGTGCTCACCCTCGAAGCCGAACGTTACGACGCCGACCCTGACCTGCTCCGTCGCGAGATGACACGCGGCGCCCAGGATGTCAGCCGCGTGCTGATCGACGTCACCACCGGATCGGCCTCNNTTCTTCCGCAACCAGGAAGGGCTTCACGGCAAGCCTCTGCAGGCCTGGTATGTCCTCAACCAGTTCGATCCATCCTCACCCCTGCAACTCGATGTCCGCGAGGTTCTCCGTCAGCAGCTCGGTGAGCGCCTGCTGCCCTTTGCCATCCATCGCAGTCCCGCCATGAGCGAGGCTCTGGCTGAGGGCATGACCGTCATCGACTACGCCCCCAGTTCGCCCGCCTCCGAAGACGTAATGAGCATGGTCACCTGGATCCGGAACACCTCAATCGCGGCCGGCACAGGGCAGCGCGGAGTGCGCTGGAGTGAACGATGACCCAGGAAGAGCTTTGGGAAGGCTTTGAGACCGGGCGAGGACCGTTCTTCAAGCTCCTGCAGCTCGTCCTCATCGCTTTCGGCATCGTCGCACTGTTTTTCTTCGGCTCCCTCGCGCTCTCCTGGCCGCAGCAGGCTGTGCTCGGCCTGCTCATGGTGCTGTTGTGCGTGTGGCTCAGCCGCGTCTCGGACTCCTACCTCATCACGCTGATCCTCATGATGCTCTCCATGTTTGCCACCTTCCGCTACGGCTGGTGGCGCGTGAGCAGCATCTTTGCCTTCTTCCAGGATCCCGGCACCAAATGGGGTCCCGTCGACGTCTTCTTCATCGTTCTGCTCCTCGGCGCGGAAGCCTACGCCTTCGGCATCCTCTACCTCGGCTTCCTGCAGACCGTCTGGCCCCTGCGCCGCGCGCCCGTCGCCCTGCCCGACGATCCCGACGACTGGCCCGAAGTCGACCTGCTCATTCCCACCTACAACGAGCCCCTCGGCGTCGTGCGCTACACTGCCCTCGCCTCGCTCAACATTGACTGGCCGGCCGACAGGCTCCACGTCTACATCCTCGACGACGGCAACCGCGAAGAGTTCCGCGAGTTTGCCATCGAAGCCGGCATCGGCTACATCACCCGCGGCGATAACCTCCAGGCCAAGGCCGGCAATATCAACAACGCCCTCAAAAGCCTGAGCGCCCCCTACGTCGCCATCTTCGACTCCGATCACGTCCCCACGCGTAGTTTCTTACAGATGACCATCGGCTGGTTCCTCAAGGATCCCAACCTCGGCATGCTGCAGACGCCGCACCATTTCTATTCGCCCGACCCCTTCGAACGGAACCTCGGCCAGTTCCGCGTCATCCCCAACGAAGGCGAGCTCTTCTACGGCATCGTCCAGGACGGCAACGACTTCTGGAACGCGGCCTTCTTCTGCGGATCCTGCGCGGTGCTCCGCCGCGAAGCGCTCGACGAGATCGGCGGCATCGCGGCCGAAACCGTCACCGAAGATGCGCACACCTGCCTGCGCCTGCAGATTCACGGCTGGAACACCGCCTACATCAATATCCCGCAGGCGGCAGGCCTCGCCACCGAACGCCTCAGCGCCCACGTCAAGCAGCGCATTCGCTGGGCTCGCGGCATGATCCAGATCCTCCGCATCGAGAACCCGCTCTTCGCGCCCAATCTCACCTGGCCGCAGCGCCTCTGCTACTTCAACGCGATGACCCACTTTCTCTACGCGCTGCCGCGGCTCATCTTCCTCACCGCGCCGCTCATCTACCTCATCTTCGGTTTCACCAACATTCCCGGCTACTGGATCGCCATCCTGGCCTACGCCATTCCGCACCTCACGCTCTCCAGCGTCACCAACAGCCGCATCCAGGGCTACCATCGCCATTCCTTCTGGAACGAGATCTACGAGACCGTCCTCTCGCCCTACATCCTGCTGCCCACGCTGATCGCGCTCTTCAACCCGAAGGCGGGCAAGTTCAACGTCACCAGCAAAGGCGGCATCGTCACCCAAACTTTTTTCGACGCGCGCATCGCGCAGCCCTTTATCGTGCTGCTCGCCTTCAATGCCCTCGGTCTGTTGATGGTCATCCCGCGCTTCATTCCCATCCCTGGCCTTGGCTGGCTATGGGACGGCACCCACCCCGGCACCATCATCACCAACGCCCTCTGGACCAGCTTCAACATCGTCATCCTCAGCGTCTGCGTCGCCGTGGCGCGCGAAGCCCGCCAGACTCGCCAGCATGTGCGCATCAACTTCGCTGCGCCCGTGAGAGTGGCGCTTGGCGACGGCCGCATCGTTCCCGGCCAAACCATCGACGTCTCCAGCGGCGGCCTCGCCATGGAACTGCTCGAAGGCATGCACGCCAACCACGGCGATTCACTCACAGTCATCTTTCCGCTCCGCACCGGCGATGCCGAGCTCCCGGCAAAGGTCGTGGGCCTCGCCAACAGCGTCCTGCGCCTCCAGTTCGATCCGCTCACCGTCGCCGAAGAAGAAATGCTCACCATGGTGCTCTTCTCGCGCGCCGATTCCTGGCTCGGATGGGGCGAATCCCGCGAAGTCGATCAGCCTCTGAAGAGTCTTGGCCGCATTATTCGCATCGCTTTCCGCGGCCTCGGCATGGCCATCGCCGCGATGGTCCCGCGCCGCAAACAAAAGCCCGGCAAGCGTCAGCCGGTCGCCGCAGAGAGCCTGGTGCTGTTGCTCGCGCTCGGACTCGCCGGATGGTGCGCGAACGCCAGAGCGCAAACCAGCAACCCTCCTCCGCAGACTCCGCAACCCGCAACCGCCGCGCCGGCACAAACCCCGCCCGCAGCGGCCACCCCGCAGCCGGCTTCTCCAGCCTCAACGGATCAAAACGCCGGCACGGGCCAGAACGCCGCCGCCACGCCACCCACAGCCGGAACCTTCAGCACCCGTACGAACCTCTTCGACCTCGGCACGACGAACACCATCAACCTCCACGGCACCGACGGCTATGACACCATCTACTTCGCGATCCCACAGAACGAAGTGGTGAAACAGGCCTCGATGCACCTCTACTACCACTTCTCGCCGAGCCTGATCCCCGCGCAGAGCCACCTCAAGGTGATCCTCAACGGCACCACCTTCGCCACGCTGCCCGTTCCGCAGACGCCCAACAACGGCGCCGTTATCGAGTCCGATGTCGTCGTCCCTCCCGACCTCCTTGTCCGCAACAACCAGCTCACCTTCGAGCTGATCGCCCACTACACGACCACCTGCGAGGATCCCACCAACTCCGCGCTCTGGGCGCATGTCGATCCCAACACCACCATCGCCATGTCCGGCGATCTGCTGCCCCTGGCCGACGAACTCAAGCTGCTGCCGCTTCCGTTCTTCGACTCGCAACTGGCGCAGCCGCCCGTCATCCCCATCGTCTTCGGCTCGGCGCCGTCGCAAAAGGCTCTGGAAGCCGCCGGCGTTGTCACGTCCTGGTTCGGCGTGCTCGGCGACTATCGCGCCATGCGCTTCCCGGTCTCCATCGGCAATCTCCCCACCGGCAATATCGTGCTCATCGCCGAGAACGTCAACTCGCTGCCCCCCGGGCTCAATCTCGATCCGCCTCTCTCGCCGACCCTCGCCATCCGCACCAACCCCGTCGATCCCTACGGCAAGGTCCTCATCGTCACCGGCAACAATCCCGACCAGACCCTCGTGGCCGCGCAGGCGCTGGCCACCGGCTGGCCGGGATTGCAGGGCGCGATGGTCGTTGTGGACCAGCTGAATCTGCCTGCAAAGAGCGCCGCCGACGATGCTCCGCGCTGGAGCGCCGCAGACGATCGAGGCCGCGTTCCTCTCTGGACCGGTCCCGCCCAGGCCCTCCAGGGCGACGGCAACGAGCCGCTCATCGCCTATTACAAAATTCCCCCCGACCTGTTCTTCCGCGATGCGCAGCAGAACGTCAAGCTCCACCTCGATTACCGCTACAACGCGATCCCCATCGGCCCTATCTCCAGCGTCCAGGTCGAGTCGAACGACGCGTATCTCGGCTCGATTCCGCTGTTCCCCGGCAAGGAAGTCTCGCGGCAGTCATCGGTCAACATCGCAATCCCCATCGTCAACCTGCGGCCGTTCTCCAACTCCATGCGCTTCAGGTTCACCTTTCAGCTCCTGAAGGGCGGCAGTTGCAACACCACGATCCCCGGCAACCAGATGGGCGCGATCCTGCGCAGCTCCTACATTGACCTGAAGGGCCTGCCGCACCAGGCCTCGATGCCCAATCTCGAACTCTTCTCCAACGCCGGCTTCCCCTTCACTCGCTATGCCGACCTCAGCCAGACCACCGTTGTCCTCCCCGAGGAGCCCTCGCAGCAGGAGATCGAAACCTACCTCGCGATGATGGGTCACTTCGGCGCTGAAACCGGCTACCCCACCTTGCGCGTCACCGTCGCCGGACCCGAAGCGCTGCAATCCGGCGCCGACCAGGACTTCCTCGTCATCACCACCGGCCAGAGCACGGGTGAGGTCGGCCGCCTCGCATCCGGCATGCCGGTCACCTTCGCCGACAACGAGCTCAAAGTGCAGGACACGCGCGGCTTCTTTGCCGCCGTCCACAACATGTGGTGGCGGATTCCGGCCAACGATCAGCTTTCCTCCGGCATGATCGGCACCACGGGCGTTCCCGACGCCCTCATCGAGGAGATCGAGTCGCCGTACTCCAGCGGACGCTCCGTTGTCCTCGTCGATATGAAGTCCGCGGCCAACTACCCCGCCATGATGAAGGCCTTTCTCGAAGCTTCGCAGTCCAGCGCCGTCTCCGGAACCGTCGCGCTCCTCGAAGGCCCGCGCTTCGAGAGCTACCGCATCGGGAATAACGTCTATCACGTCGGCGTCCTGCCGTGGTGGACCGCGCTTCAGCTGTGGTTCATGCAGGTGCCGTGGATGGTGGATCTCGCGGTGCTCGCCATCAGCTTCGTGTTCGCCATCTGGATTCGCAGCTGGCTGCGCGCCCGCGCTCGCCGCCGCCTGCAGGTCGTGGAGAGTTTATGAGTCGGCGCGAACGCAAAAGCGATATAGAACTCCTGCCTGGCACTTCGGTTCCAGTCCGCAGTTCCATCTCCTTTTGTGTGATCGCGTGCCCACAAAGTCCAGTGATATGCAGGTAGGGACGATGAACAGAAACCTCCGCAACAGGTTCGCATTCCTGGCTCTCGCGGCGGTCCTCTGCGCTCTCCCCGCCCCGGCGCCCGCGCAATCCGCCGCCGAGCAGACCCTCCTGCAAAAGGCGCAGTCCCAGGAACAGTCGGGCCACATCGATCTCGCCGCGCAGACCTGGCAGCAGATTCTTCTCTCCGATCCCAACAACCAGGAGGCCCTCGCCGGGCTCGGCCGCTGGGCCAAACTCTCCGGCAACGACGCCGAGGCCCAGACCTGGATCGAGCGCCTGCGCACCGTGAACCCCGACAGCCCCGAGATCGCGAAGATCGAGGCGCTGGTCAGCAACAAGACCCAAAACCAGCTTCTCGGGCAGGCCGCCGAGCTGGCCAAAAACGGCCACAACGAAGAAGCCCTCAAAATCTACCGCCAGACCTTCGGCACCCATCCGCCCGACAACTGGGCCCTGGCGTATTACGACACTGAAGCCGGAATCCCCGCGCAGCTGCCCGACGCCATCAATGGCATGCGCGGCCTCGCCGCCAAATACCCCAGCGACCCGCAGTACACCATCGACCTCGGGCGCGTGCTCACTTACGATCCAAACACCCGCGCCGAAGGCGAAAAGATTCTCAGCCAGTATCCGCAGGACACCACAGCGCAGACCGCGCTGCGCACTGCGCTCACCTGGGACGTGCAGAACCCCGCCACCATTCCCGCTGTCCGCGAGTACCTCAAGCTCCATCCCGATCCTGAGCTGGCCAAAGAGCTGGCCGAAACCGAAGCGCAGCAATCAAGCGCGACTGCGGGCATCGCTCGCACCCCCGCCGAGCGCGAAGCCTTCAACGAACTCGCCGTCAACCACCTCAATCGCGCGCAGCAGATGTTCGTCGACCTCACCGTAAAGCAGCCGACCAATCCTCGAGCCCTCGCCGGCCTTGGCTTCGTGCGCATGAAACAGAGCAACTTCGCCGAGGCCGCGCAGTACTTCGAGCAGGCGCAAAAGAACGGCCTCAGAATCCCCCTCATCGCGCAATCGCTTGCCACGGCCCGCTTCTGGAATGCCATGCAGCTCGGCACCCAGGCCCTGAACGCCAACCGCCTCGACGATGCCATTCGCCAGTATCAGGCCGCCCTCGCCCTGCGTCCCGGCAACATCAACGCCCTTAGCGGCGAAGCCGGCGCGTATATGCGCATACAGACACCGGATCTCGCCGTCCCCGTCTACCAGGCTCTGCTGCACCGGCAACCGGCTTCGCCCGCATGGTGGCGCGGCCTCTTCAACGCCCAGGCACAGGCGGGGCAGGGAAGAGACGCCATCCTCACCGGGAACAAGTTCCCGCCCGCGCTGAAAAAATTCGTCGCACGCGATCCCGACTATCTGCGCAACCTCGCCCGAGCCTACGTTGCCGCAGGCCAGGATGCCCAGGCGCAGAAAACGCTCGTGCAGGCCATAAACCTGAAGTATCCCGCCGGCGAGGAGAAGATCCGCACCGACATCACGCTGCAGTACGCCGCCCTGCTCGCCCAGGATAAGGACTACGCGCACTCGGCCGACATCTACCACCGCGTTCTCCGCGCCGATCCCAACAACATCGACGCCTGGCAGGGCCTGGTCTCCATGCAGCATCTTGCCGGTCACGACGCCGACGCCATCGCCATCGTCGAGCGCATGCCGCCCGATGCCTATGACAGCGCACTGCGCAACGGCGGCTTCCTCTCTGAGCTGGCCGCCATCTATCAGAGCCAGAATCATCCCGACGTCGCGCAGGATTTCCTCGAGCGCGCTGTCAAAAGCTATCAGGATGACGGCCAGCCTCTGCCCATCTCACTGCAGCTCCAGGTTGCCGCGCTCGATCTGGATCGCAACCATTCTGAGGGCGCGTACAACATCTACCGCAGCGTGCTTACGCAGCACCCCGACAACCTCGACGCCTGGAAAGGCCTCATGGCCGCGCTCCACGCCACCGATCACGACGCCGACGCGCTGGCGCAGATTCAGGAGATCCCGCAAACAATCCGCAAACAGCTCGCCACCGATCCGGAATACCAGCAGACCCTGGCCGCCGTTTACGCCGCCAACGGCGACGAGCGCAGCGCGCTCGGCCTCCTCACCCAGGTCGAGGACTACTACCACGCGGCAGGCAAGCAGGCGCCCGCCTCCGTCGACATCGCGAACGCCTGGACGCTGATGAATGTCGGCGACGACCGTGACCTCTACCGCCAGCTCATGACCCTCGGCGACCGCCGCGATATGACCGACGACCAGCGCCGCCAGGTGCAGACCATCTGGGCCACCTGGGCGCAACGCCGCGCCGCCCAGGCCACAGCCGTGGGCAATACCCGCCGCGCCGTCGACATCCTCACCGCCGCGGCCCAGGCATTTCCTGGCAATCCCGCCGTCAGCAAAGCCCTCGCCGCTGGTTTCGTTCAGGCCGGCCAGCCGAAGGACGCGATGGCCATCTATCAGTCTCTCGACATGTCCAACGCCGCCGCCTCCGACTACCAGAGCATGATCGGCGCCGCCCTCGCCGTCGAGAACATGAAGCAGGCCGAAGTCTGGCTGCGCGACGCCCTCGCGAAATTCCCCAACGATCCGAAGATCCTCGCCTCCGCCGCGCAGTTCGAGACCGCCCGCGGCGATCGCGCCAAAGCCGCGGACTACTGGCGTGCGTCCCTGAAAGCCATGCCCGCCGTGAGCCCAACTACCGAGCTGGCCCACAAACTCGACCAGGCTGATCTCGTGCAGCAAAGCCGGCCTCGCGGTCCCTCCGGCCTCGTCGATCTGCTCAACCCCGACTCCGACAACAGCGCCGGCAACACCATCATTCCTCTGCCCAGCTTCAGCCATCCGAATCCCAACCGCGCCAGCAACCAGACTCTCGGCCCCGATCCTTATTACATGGGCACCGCGCCGGTGCAACTCGGAAACGTCCAGCTCGGAAACAGCAACGGGATAACCGCCACCACCGGCCCAGGAACCGGCAGGATCGTGCCGCTGACTCCGGCTCCAAAATCCTCCTCAGAACCAGCGTCGCCGCCTTCCAGCTCCGCGCATCCCGAAAAGCCCAACCCGGCGCAACCGCAGACCAAACCCTACAGCCCCGAAGCCTCGCTCCCCCCCGCCGAAATTCATACCGGCGCCAGCATCGCGCCCCGCCCCGCGCTTCCCACACCCGAAGATCAGCCCATCGAAATCGGCCTCGACACCAGCGCCGCGCTCACGCCGCTCTCCACCACCGTTGACCCGGCCTGGCAGCACGCCCAGGCCACCCTCAATGCGGCGAAGCAACCCGCCGATCCTTCCATCGTCGCCACACAGTACGCCCCGCCCTCGCAGGTCATCGCCTCCGTACAGCCTCCGGACTACTTCGAGCGCCCCGACGGCATCACCGACGACGAGCTCATGAAGGAGAACCTGCCTCCGCTGCGCGGTCATTACGAGCGGCCCTCCATCGTGCGCCAGCGCGACCTCCGCGAGCAGGCACAGATGAACCTCGCCACCATCGAAGCCGGTTACAGCGCATGGGCAGGCGGCACCGGCATCGTCAATCACCGCAGCGGAACCGCCGGCTTCGACGCGCTCACCGCGCTGCAGGCGCCGTTCGAAGCCTCTGCACCACTCAGCACCGGTGGTCGACTCACCATCGTTTCCAACCCCGTCTTCCTCGACTCCGGCGCCGCCACCCAATCGCCGCTCCTCCCTGGTGGCATCGCCGAACGTCTCGGCACCGCGCCCGCCAACGCCGTACTCGATCAGCAGAACGCCGTCGGCGTCGGCGGCGAGGTCCAGTTCGCCACCGAAAACTTCGCAGCCGCGGCAGGCTATTCGCCCTGGGGCTTCCTCGTCTCCAACGTCATCGGCCGCGTCAACTGGAAGCCCGCCAACGGCCCCCTCGTCATCACCGCCACCCGCGACTCCGTCAAAGATTCGCAGCTCTCTTACTCCGGCCTCCGCGACCCTGGTTCCGTCGGTCCAGGATTCGCAGGCAACGTCTGGGGCGGCGTCGTCTCCACCGGAGGCGAAGTCCAGTACGGCAAGAGCGACCCCAACTCCGGCTTCTACGTCAGCGCCGGCGGCCAGCATCTCAACGGCGTCCACGTCGACAGCAACAACCGCATCGACGGCGACGCCGGTGCGTACTTCCGCGTCAAACAAGTTCCCGACGAGGGCAATCTCACCGTCGGCGTCAACTTCTTCGGGATGCACTACACCACCAACGAGAACTTCTTTACCTACGGCCATGGCGGATACTTCAGCCCCCAGGCCTACTACCTCGCCAACGTGCCCTTCTCCTTCGAGGGCCGCTACGGTCCCAACATCCACTACAGCGCTGTCGCTGCCTTCGGCCTCGAGGCCTTCCAGCAGGACAGCGCGCCGTACTTCCCCCTCGACACCGCGCTCGAAGTCGCCAACAACAACGCCGCCTACTCCGCGCAGTCCGTCGTCAGCGGCAACTACGACTTCAAGGGAGAAGTCGCCTACCACCTCAGCGATCACTGGTTCGCCGGCGGCTTCCTCTCCCTCAACAACACCCGCGACTACAACAGCCAGATCGTCGGCTTCTTCATCCGCTTCACCAGCCGCCCCCAGGTCGAATACGACAACGGCGGTCCCACCGGCCTCTACCCGTGGGACGGCCTCCGCCCCTACCTCGCGCCCTGAAGCCGTCTCTCCCTCCACCGACCAGCCCCCAACGCCGGAATTCACGCACGTTACTTTCGCTACCTGCCCCTCCCTCCTCCCGCCGGGTAAAATTGACTGGGAAACGCCTTTTTCGAATATTTCGGAGCGCAGGAGACAAACGATGTCGATGAATCTGACCCCCGGCAAACTCGCCGGACTGAAAGCCGTATCGGACTCGCGCGGCGTGATCGCTGCCGCCGCCATGGATCAGCGCGGTTCGCTGAAGAAATCCCTCGCCAAAGAAAAGGGAGTCGCCGACGTCCCTGACTCCGCACTCGAGGAATTCAAATCCCTCGTCACCGAAGTCCTCACCAAACACGCCTCGGCCATCCTGCTCGACCCCGAGTTCGGCTTGCCCGCCTCGAAGCGCCGCAACGGCAAGGGCCTGCTGCTCGCTTATGAGAAGACCGGCTACGATGCCGCCCTGCCCGGCCGCCTCCCCGATCTGCTCGACCTGTGGAGCGTTCGCCGCCTGAAGGAAGCCGGCGCCGACTGCATCAAGATCCTGCTGTACTACACGCCCTACGAGAAATCCAACATCAACGACCACAAGCACGCCTGGACCGAACGCATCGGTGACGAGTGCCGCGCCCACGACATCCCCTTCTTCCTCGAGACCGTCGGCTATGCCGTCCACGGTGAGGACGAGAAGAGCGTCGCTTATGCAAAGCGCAAGCCCGACATCGTCACCGGCTCCATGGAAGAGTTCGGCAAGGAGCGCTACGGCGTCGACGTGCTGAAGGTCGAAGTGCCCATCCAGATGGAATTCGTCGCCGGCACCAAATCCTTCAAGGGCGAGCAGGCTTACACCCGCGCCGAGGCCCTCGAGCACTTCCGCCTCGCCGCCTCTTCCACGCACAAGCCCTTCATCTATCTGTCGGCCGGCGTCTCCAACCCGGTCTTCATCGAGACCCTCGAGTTAGCCAACGAATCCGGCGCCCCCTACAACGGAGTCCTCTGCGGCCGCGCTACCTGGAAAGACGGCATCGCTATCTACGCGAAGCAGGGCGCGAAGGCCTTCGAGGACTGGCTCCTCACCAAAGGTGTCGAGAACATCGAGAACGTCAACAAAGCCCTCAAGTCCGCCCACTCCTGGTACGACAAGGTCAACGTCCCGGCTCTCGTCTAACCCGGGACCAACTCCCATAGCAAGGAAGAAACGCCGGAGCCATCAGCTCCGGCGTTTCTGTTTAATCCCGGCCCGCAACCGCTCTCACGATTTCCCCTGCCCCGCCAGCCACTGGTGCAGGTTCCCCTCCTGCAGCTGCCGGAACTCCGCGCAACCGTTGATCCGATCGACCGCTCGCTGCAGGCCCACGCTCGAGTCCGGAACTTTGTGCTCGGCGAAGAACGCCTTCACCTCGTCGCGCCCCTCCCCCGAGCAGAAGCTCCCGCTCGACTCCACCAGCAACGCCCCCATAAACGTCGTGAACTGCGCCTGCACCTTGTCCCAATTGTTCCTGATGTAGCTCCACGTGGCGTCCCGAGTCGCATTGTCCTGCAGCGCGATTGCCAGCTGGAATACCGCATCCTGGTTGCGCACCTTCCTGGAGACCGCATAGTCCAGTGACCGCCGCGCCAGCGCAGGTTCCTCGAACTCCGCCAGCATCTGCAGCGCCCCTTGCTTCACTTCCGGATTCGTCGAAGTCTCGTAGACTTTCTGCAGCTGATCGAACAGCGCAGCATCGCCATTGCGCGCCGCGATCACCAGCGCCGTCTGCGCCAGAGTCGCGTCCACCGATCCCGGATCGGCGATGTACTTCTCTGCGATCGCGTGCGCCTGCGCCAGCACCGCCGGATCTTTGCCATAGCTGCCCAGCAGGTTGAACAGCTCCGCCCGCAGCTCGCGCGTGTTTGGCGAGTCGTCCGCCGCCGGCTCTCCCAGCTTCGCCAGCTGCGCCCCGAACTTCGCGCGAACCCACGCCGCCAGCCCGTCGCGCTCCTCCGGCGTCGCCGCCACCCGCTGATAAATCGCCGCAATCCCGCCCAACCCCTGGCCGATCACCCCCGCGCTCGAATCGCTGCTCATCGCTCCCACCAGGTTCAGATAATCGCCCACCGTCGCCTCGTTCGCGCGTAGCTGTGCCCATCGATCGCCCAGCAGCCGGATTCGCTCCGGCGCCGTCAGCGCTGTCTCCGCCTGGTCGGCCAGCGTCCTGAACGTCGCCGCCGCATACGCCGTGCGGTAGTAGCCCGCACCACCGGCATCGGGGAAGAACACCGGTCCCGTCGGCGCCTTCAACTGCGTATCCGCGGGACTCAGCAGCTCGCACGCATTGCCGCCTGTCGCCTTGAAGCACACCGGCAGCGTCCACTTCTGGGCGGCGTCCGCGTGAATGCTCGGGCTCAGATAAAACCGCCGCTGCGAAACCGGAACGCTGCCGCCCGAGGGCTCGCCGAAGGTCAGGATGGGAACGCCCGGCTGGGCCACCAGGCTCTCCATGATCTTGTCTACAGGCCGGCCGCTCGCGCGCGTCTGTGCGCCCCAAAAGTCCTCCGCCGTCGCATTCGAGTAAACGTGCGCGGCCAGATAGGCGTGCACCCCTTTGCGGAAGGTCTCACGCCCAACATAGTTCTCCACCATCAGCAGCACCGACGCCGCCTTCTCATAAGTGATCCCATCGAACATCTGGTTGATCTCGTCCGGAGTATCCGCCTTGGCGCGGATCGCGCGCGTCGTCGCCCGCGAGTCCAGATCCAGCGCGCCGTCCATTTCCGAAACTACCGCCTCGTCCATGTTCCAGTCCGGGTGCATGGCCGCCAGCGGCTTGCTCGACATCCACGTCGCAAACCCTTCGTTCAGCCAGATGTTGTCCCACCACTGCATCGTCACCAGATCGCCGAACCACTGGTGCGCCATCTCGTGCGCGATCACACCCGCCACGCCCTTCTTCGATCCCACCGAAGCCGTTTTCGGATCCAGCAGCAGCGCATCCTCGCGATAGGTGATCGCTCCAAAGTTTTCCATCGCGCCCGCCTCGAAGTCCGGCAGCGCGATCAGGTCCAGCTTGGGCAGCGGATAGGGAATGCCGAAATACGTGTTGTAGTAGTGCAGCACATACTTCGCCACCTCCACGCCGTACGGGGTCAGCGCCAGTTTATCCGGCGTCGAACAAACTCCGATCTTCACCCCGTCCTGCTCGCCGTTCGTGCACTTGAAGTCGCCCACCAAAAACGCAATCAGATACGTCGACATCTTCGGGGTGGTCTGGAACTTCAGCGTGTGCCTGCCCTCCCCGGGCCCAGGCGTGTCGCCGGCGATCGGCATATTGGAGATGGCCGTGTCGCCGCTGTCGACCACCAGCGATACATCGAACCTGGCCTTAAAAGCAGGCTCGTCAAAGCATGGGAAGGCCCGGCGCGCGTCGGTGGACTCGAACTGTGTCACCGCATAATTCCGGCGCTCGGTCTTCGACAGATAAAAGCCCCGCAGCTCGTTGTTCAGAATTCCCGTGAAAGCAATCTCGACCTTCGCCTTGCCTGCCGCAATCGGTTCGGGCACCGTCAGCGTGGCCTGCTGCTTGTCGTTATCGAGCGTCACCGTGGCGTTCTGTTCCTTGCCTCCCGCCACCACTTTGACAGTCTGAAACGTAATCTCGATCGCGTTCAGCGTGATCGCATTCGTCGCCGACTCGATCGTCACATCGATCGACTCCGTACCGGTATAGGTCGCCGCCTTTAGATCGGGCGCCAGCGTGATCGCGTAGCGCTCCGGAATCACGTTCTGCCCAAGCCGCTGCGCGTTGACCCGCGTCAGACCAGCAAGCAGGAAAAGAACGAGAGCCGGCAGCCAAAGCAGAGGGGCGGGGCGCCGCAGACGCACGAAAACAAACTTCATAGAACCTCCTGGCACAGCCGGTGGGCGGATGGCATCGAGTGTATCTCAGGGAAAAGTCGCGGTCTCCTCGCTCTGCCCGCTGACAGCCTGCACCTGCGCCGAAGCCCTCGACTCGCCTCCGAGTCCGGCGCCAAATCCTCCGGCGTTTTTTCGTCCGTGCGCGGCCGGCCTACTCGTAGCGGAGGGCAGTGGTCGGTTCCACGTGGGCCGCGCGCAGGGCGGGAACCAGCACCGCCGCGACCGCGGTGACGAGCAGCACCAGCGAAACGGTGACAAACGTGAGCAGATCGGTTCCGCTGGTGCCGTAGAGCACGCTGGCGGTAAACCGTCCCAGGGCGAAGGCGATCGCGAGTCCGATGGCCAGCCCGATACCGGTAAGGATCAGGCCCTGGCGGAGGATCATTCTCAAAACGGCGGGACGTTTTGCCCCCAGCGCCATGCGGATGCCGATCTCGCGGGTGCGCCGCCGCACCGAATAACTCATCACGCCGTAAAGGCCGATCGCGGCTAGGGTCAGGCCGATGGCTCCGAAGATTCCCAGCAGCAGCGCAGAGATGCGCGGCAGAAACAGCGACTTGTCGACGTGCTCCTGCATGGTCTCAGTGTTGAAGACGGCCATATTGGGATCGAGCGCGTTGATCTGTTGGCGCACCGAGGAAGCGAGGGCACGCGGGTCGATCGAAGTCTTGACGAGGATGGTGGTTCCGAAAAAGCTGGTGGCCTTTTCCGGCGCGGCATCAAGATAGAGAAACGCGGCGTCGGACGGCTTTTCGCCGATGGTGCGCGATTTCGAGTTGCGGGTAACGCCAATGATCGTGTACGTGGCCTTATCCTGGTGAATCGTGCGGCCGATGGGGTCCTGGCCGGGAAACAAATGCGCGGCCATGGTTTCGTTGATGATGGTTTCGTTGATGATGGCGGCAGGCTGGCCGCCGAGGTGCGAGGTCAAGTCCTGCGCGGTGAAGTCCCGGCCGCGCAGCAGGGGAATGCCCATGGTCTGGAAATATCCAGTGCCGACAGTGTCGACGATGGCGACGACGTTCTGTG
>PMAM01000148.1:10374-13864 GCA_003152595.1 Acidobacterium sp. | reverse complement strand
GAACTAAAGGCCGTGGTGGGCATCTCGCCGCTGATGGACCTGGCGGCGTCGTCGGCTGCGCTGCACCGGCCGGAGAATCGCCTCTACGAGCGGCACTTTCTGCGCTCGATGCTGGCGCGCGTGCGACGCCGGATGGCAATGTACCCGCGGATCTATGCCGACGCGCTGGTGGGGCGCATCCGCACGATGCGCGACTTCGACGAGTACATCGTCGCGCGCTACGGTGGCTTCGCGAGTGCCGACGACTATTACTACAGCGTCGCCAGTTCGAAATATGCCGGCACGCTGCGCGTCCCCACGCTGGTCGTCCGCTCGGCCGACGATCCGTTCATCCGCTTTCTGCCGGAGACGAGCGCGGCGCTGATCGAGAACCCCTGGGTCACCTTCATCGAGACGCAGCATGGCGGGCACTGTGCCTTTCTCGCGCCCGCTACGGCGGCAGGAGATGACGGGCGATGGGCGGAAGCGACGCTGCTCCGCTTTCTGGTGCAGGATGCAGCCGGCGCGGGAGCCAGGCATGGAGGCTGACTGGTCGGTCGAGATCGGTGCAGGGCTACCGGTGATCGACGCGGATTGGCCGGGCTTTGTCGATCTGAGGCGTGACATCCGTGGCATCGACTCGATTCCTGAGGCCGCTGCTGAACCGGCCCTGCGCAACGCCCTGGTCGGGCTGAATGGCGATGCCTCGCCGGTCTTCACGAGCAAATGCGACGTGTGGGCACTCAGGGCGGACGAGATCGACCCGGACGAGTTCGGCTGTGCGCCGCAGGACGCGTGTGCCGCAGGATGGGCAAGCTGGATCGATATCATAGCGCGCGATCCACAGCGGTTCGCGTCGTTCGAAGCGCACGAAGCGTGGGTGCGACGAACCGCCGACCTACTTCGTGCAGACGATGCTCCATGCGGCCGTTCGGATCTGGTGGTGCGCGTAGCCGTGGCAGGCGAGCGCGAGGGGTTTGGCATCACCCTCTACGCCGCCGGTTGCGGAGTGGATACGCAGGCGGCCCGCGCCGCGTGGGAGCGGGTTCTTCGCGCGGCGGTCACCGCTACAATGAGAGAGGCACGGGCGAGTAGCTCAATCGGATAGAGCACCGGCCTTCTAAGCCGGGGGTTGTGGGTTCGATTCCCGCCTCGCCTACCATTTCCAAGTCCCTCGCACCTGAAATCCTCGCCCAATGCGCGTCCGGCCATCTCAGACGACGAACGCAGGTGCATCCCGGCTCGTCATGCGCGCGTCGGCAAACGAATAGAACGCAATCAGGACGTACGCGAGCGCGGGGACGGCGTACGCGATGGCCAGTCCTCCGAAATGAACCGAGAGCAGGCCCATCAGGGGCGTCAGCACGGCGCCGCCGACGATCGCCATCACAATCAGCGATCCTCCGAGCTTCGCCGTCTCACCCAGGCCGCGAATCCCCTGCGCAAAGATAGTGGGGAACATCAGCGACATGAAGAAGCTGGTAAGCAGCAGTGCCATCATGCCCGCCCATCCCGGAAACAGAACGCCCATAGCGGCCAGGACTGTATTGATCACCGCGTAGATCGCCATCAGCAGGCTCGGCTGCACGAAGCGCATGAGCCACGCTGAAAAGAAGCGGCCCACTCCGAACAGCACCAGGCTTCCGGTAAGGCAATAGCCTGCGACCTTCTCCGGCTCGCCTGTATAGGTCTGGATATAAGGAATCAGATAGCTCCACGTGCCCACCTGGGCGCCCACATACGCGAACTGCGCTGCAACCGCCATTAGAAAGTGCGGACGCAGCAGGTCTGCCGCGCGATGGGATCCGCGAGCGCGATCCTCTTCGGCCGCGAGCGCGGCTGGGAAACGCGTAGCGGCGATCAGGATCATCATCGTCATCGTGACCGCTGCCAGCACCAGGTAGGGAGCGATGACGCGCAGCGTTTCCGAGTGCAGATAGGCCGTGTACGCATGGCGAGCCTGAAGGTCTGCCACCTGCTGCGGATTGAGTTCCACGCCCGAGAAGATGAAGATCGTCCCGATCAGGACCCCAGTGATCGAACCCAGAGGATTAAAGGCCTGGGCCAGGTTCAGCCGGCGAGCGGCGGTGCGCGGATCGCCCAGCTGTGCGATGAAGGGGTTCGAAGCCGTCTCCAGAAATGAGAGGCCGCTGGCGATCACGAACAGAGCAACGAGAAAGAAGGAATAGCGTCCGACCTCTGCGGCTGGCCAGAACAGAACCGCACCCAGCGTGTAGAGGGAAAGGCCGATCACGAATCCTGACTTGTAGCCCAGCCGCCGCATGACAAGCGCAGCGGGGATGGCGAGGAGGAAGTATCCAAGGTAGAAGGCCGACTGAACCAGCCCCGCCTCGAACCGTGTGATCACGAACGACTTCATGAACTGGCGGATCAGGACGTCGTTCAGGTTGTTCGGAATCCCCCAGAGGAAAGAACAGCGTCGTGACCAGCGCGAAGACAACCTTGTACCCCGGAGGCACCAGAGGGACACTTCTATCTGCTCGTTGCTGGGGAGCCTTCACTGGGGGTGCGGAAGAATCTGTCATTCAATCGACCTGAACCGTGGTCTCCTGATCGAGCGTGATCATAATCTTCGTAAAGCGGCCCGGCTCCGCGTGCCAGGCCTGCAGAAGCTCCGGATTCCGAACCATCGGGACAATCTTACCAGGAGTGCGCTGCGCACGCAGTCTTCAGCTGATCTCGAAGATGTTTTCGGTCCTGGCGGCCTGGGCGAGCGCGCGTTCGGCCAGGTGGCCGGCAATCGTGTAGAACTGCGCAGCATGCGGAGATTCGGGACCGGCCAGCGCAACGGGCATCCCGGTGTCGCCGCCCTGGCGAATCTCAGGGACGAGTTCGACCGATCCCAGGAACGGCACGTTGAACTGCTTTGCGGTGCGTTCGGCGCCACCGCGGGAGAAGATGTCGATCTCATGATGGCAGTGCGGGCACGTAAAGTGCGACATGTTCTCCACGATGCCGAGAACCTCGACGTTGACCTGGTGAAACATCTCGATGGCCTTGCGTGCGTCCTGCAGCGAAACGTCGGACGGCGTGGACACGACGACGGCGCCGGTGAGCGGCACGGTCTGGACCAGGGAGATGACGACATCGCCGGTGCCCGGAGGGAGATCGACGAGGAGCATATCGAGTTCGCCCCACTCGACCTGCTGCAGGAACTGCCGGATGATCTGGTGAAGCATCGGTCCGCGCATCACGAGCGGCTTATCGCCGGGGGAGATGAAGCCAACGGAGATGACCTTGACTCCGTGCGCGACGTTAGGCTGAATCTGATTGTTGGGCAGCACGGTCGGCTGCCGGGTGGTGCCGAGCATCAGGGGGACGTTGGGTCCGTAGATATCGGCGTCCATCAAGCCGATGCGGTGGCCGAGTTTGGCGAGGGCGATGGCGAGATTGACGGCGAGGGTGGTCTTGCCGACACCGCCTTTTCCGGATCCGATAGCCACGATGGTTTTGACGCCGGGCAGCGCGGTGGGAGGCGGCGGAGTCTGCG
>PMAM01000148.1:9642-10346 GCA_003152595.1 Acidobacterium sp. | reverse complement strand
CTGCTGGGCGGGCGGCTGATGAACTTCATCGATCTGGTGGGTGCAATGGCGGCTTATCGGCACGCGCGCAGCCATGTGGTGACGGCGTCGATGGAACACATCGACTTCATCGCGCCCGTCCACGTTGGCGATCTGATCATCCTGAAGTCGTCGGTTAACCGCGCCTTTAAGACGTCGATGGAAGTGGGCGTGAAAGCGTGGGTCGAAAACACGATCGTCGGTATTCACCACCATGTTGCGTCGGCGTATCTGACATTCGTGGCGATTGATACGCAGGGCCGTCGCGTGCCAGTCGCACCCCTGGTGGCCGAGACCGAGGACGAGAAGCGCCGATTTGAAGAGGCCGGACGCCGGCGCGAGATCCGGGAGGCCGAAGCGCGCCGGAGGCGCATCCCAAAATTCGAAGCAGCGAAGATCTGAGCGGCTGCGCATCAGTTGCGCGGAATGTTTTCGGATTCTTCCTTGTTGAGCATGCGAATCTGCGAGCCAAAGCGGCGGTAATCGCGGAACTGGAATTCATTGAGGACCGGAATGTGTTTGGTCTCGTGCAGGCTCACGGCGCCGCGGACCGGCAGCAGATAGTCGTGGTGGTTGATCGAAATCCAGGCGTAATCGACGGAGATGCTCGAGGCCCGAATGGCGAGCGTGGGCGGGATGTCGTCGGCCTCGATGGTAATGCGGCGCACGCTGTGGGTGGCCGTGTC
>PMAM01000148.1:0-9615 GCA_003152595.1 Acidobacterium sp. | reverse complement strand
GACCAGGCGAAGCCAAGCTGATCCGAGGGAGTGCTGCTGGGCTCGCCGTTGAGCTGGAGGGTGGTCCGGCGCTCGTGATGGTCGACGTAGCGGATCAGTTCGGCCAGCGTGTCCTTGTGTTTCCAGTCGCCTGACCCGGTGAGGTCAATGGAGTGGCTGGTGACCTCGATGCAGAAGAAATTCTCCAGCGAGTCGAACCAGGAGAAGGCGCGGCCACGGGCAGCGTCGACGATCTCCTCCACTTCGGCCGCTGAGGGTGCGGGCACAGGATTGGAGGGTGTGGCGATGACAAAGAGGCTGTTCCGCGTGGCGTCGGACGAGGCGCGGCGCCGGTCCGCCGAGAGATCGAGTGCATCCGAGGTCGCCGTAAACGACGTGGCAGGTGCCATGGAGGCTACAATCGTTCCTTCGACGGAGAACGACAGGCTGCTGGTACCGGTTTGCCCGTCCTGGATCAGGACGGCTTCGGCCTGATACTTGCCTGGCGGAAAGACGCCAGCCTCGAGCTTGCCGTAATACGGAATCGCAGCGCCGGTGCCGGAGACAGGCTGCAGTTCCATGGGAAGGCTGGAAAGGATCTCGTGGTTGCAGCTGATCAGCAGCTGGAGTCGTGGCTGGGTGGTGCTGCCGGCTACAGGATGGACGAGGACGAAGAGGGAGACAGTGCGAGTATCTTCCGGCAGCTCGGAGTCGATCCGGGGCACGATGCGCACGTGCTGATAACGCATGGGGTCGAAAGCGGCGGTCTCGTCGTGCACGGGATCGACGCGGCGAACCAGAACGACGTCGCTGAGAGACGGTCCGGCAGATGGCGGATCGATGGTGAACGCCGTTCGCTGAGCGCCAGCCTGATTGCCCAGGGTATCGAAAACAACGGTCTCCAGCGTATAGACACCCGGCTCGGCAGAGAAATGGTCCTGCATGGTGACGGTCTGGTCAGGATCCTTACGCAGCACGTCAGGACTTTCGTGGAGGGGGATATCTTTGCTGAAGTGCCGGAGCACGATCCCCTTATTGTCCTTAATGAGAGCGAGAATGGCGGCGTGTGCGGAGGAGATGTGGGTATTGGCGTCCTCGCGAACCTGGAGTTCGGAGACGGAAACCTCGACCGTGAGTTCGGTGGTATTGCCATCCGGAAGAGGACCGAGATGGAGGAGTGAGGTGCGGAAGGCAATGGCGGAAGGAAGCTGACCACCGGCGAGGGTCTGCAGCAGGGGGGCTTCCCAGGGCAGGAAATCCGCGTGATCGTCGGGTGGAACAGCGAAGTATCCGGAGCGAGAGCGGACGATCAGACCGTTGCGCATGGATCGGATCGCAATGGGATGAAACGCGCCGTCGTATTCCTGCTGCGGAAGTAGGTACGAGGCCTCGTAGTAGCTGGTGAGGTCGTTCTGGAGCTGCTCGAGCTGGTGTTTGGCGCCCGAGGAAGCGCGGATATAAATGCCGCCGGTGTCAGTGGCGAGGCGGGCCAGGGGGCTCTGATCGGCGTCCATGCCGCCGAACTGCAATTCGGAGGTGTTGCGGCCGGAGGCGGCATTGAGTTCGGCTCCGGGGGTGAAGCCACCGCCGCCGCCACCGCCGGCGACGCCGTTGACGTTGTTGGAGCCGATGGCNNGAGTTGCTGTCGACGGCGCAGATGGTGAGGCCGGCGCGATTCGCTTCGGCGATAACAGAGCGGATGGCATCGCGGGTATCGGAGTCGGCGCGTAGGCCTTCGGAGAACCAGAAGACGAACTTGCGGCCTGGAATCTGACGTTGGCTTTGGGCCAGAGCCTCCAGCGCGGCGAGGGAGGGATAAGTGTGCTGATCCTCAACAAGGCGCTGCGAATCCTCAAGTCCGGCCCGGAGCAGCCTGGCGTGGGCGCGCTGCGCTGAATCGACGCTAAGCGAGTCACTCTCGACGATGCTGAAGAGATCCTTTTCCGCGGCGGTAAGGCCGGCGGTGGAGGCGTTGGCATTGATGGGTGTAGCCGCATCGATGGCGGCGTTGATGAGGCTGCGATCAGCCGTGAAGGCCTGGAGGAGGCGCAGACGGCCGCCCATTTGAAGGACGGCGGTGGAGTAGCCCTTATCGGGAACGACCCGAAGGATACTGGCGGCGAGATTGCGCGCTGCGCGGGCGGAGGAGGAGTCGAGACTGTCGAAAAGTAAGGTAATGAGACGGTCCGGAGCGGAGGCTGCCGTAACAAGATGAAGGCCGGTGAGGGTGACCGGAGAACCGTCATCGGTGATGGCGAGGTCGGAGGGTTTGAGATCGAGGACTGGCTTCTTTTTCCTGGTGCGGACGATCAGGTCGAGGGAGACTTCATCGGCATGGGCGCTGGAGGGCGGCTGCGCGGAAGGCTGGTCCGCGGGAGCGGATGAGCGAGAGGCCGGTTCGGAGGTGGGCGGCGTCGTCGCCAGGGCGGACTGGGCGTGTTCGGCCGGAGCGCAGAGCGAAACCAGGAGCCCGACGGAGACGAGACGGGAAACAATACCGAGACAACCCAAGGCGAAGCAGGTCCAAAGACGAGACATGGCGCGTACTCTTCTCAATCCGGACGAAGCCGAACCGACATCATAGAAGATCGGTGCGACATTGCTCCTGCGAGCAATCTAACGATACGCTCGGAGGGGACGGTCCACAACAAGCAGGTCACCTTGCGGGAGAGCAGGCTGCGATCGAGACGCAACGGCGGCACATCAACGGGTGAATGACGGATAGCGATGGATAAACTTGCGGGTTTGAAGGAAATTCTCGAGCAGGATTCGAAGAACGCCTTTGCCCGCTATGGCCTGGCGATGGAATATTCCGCGCGCAGCGAAACGGACGCGGCGTTGGCGCAGTTTGCACAGCTGCTGCAGGATCATCCCGACTATACCGCAGGGTACTTTATGGCGGCGCAGACACTGGCGAAAGCCGGCCGCGACGCTGAGGCGAAGCAGAAGCTGGTGGATGGGCTGGGCTGCGCGAAGCGGACCGGAGATCAGCATGCGGCGCGCGAGATGCAGGCCATGCTGGATGAGATGGAGATCCCCGAATAGGTCGATCCCTTGCGAATTCCGACGCGCTGCCTCCGGCGGATTGTTCATGCCAGGCTGTTCGACTGGCGTCGGCCTCGCAGAGCCAGACATCGCTTAGGATGACATCTCGATTGTGCAAGACGGAGACACAGGACGCGAGCATAATGTCAGGATCATGAGAATTCCCCTGTTCCCCCTCAACACGGTCCTGTTTCCGGGAGCGGCGCTGCCGCTGCACATTTTCGAAGAACGATATCGGGAGATGGTGGGCGAATGCCTCGCGAAGAAGCAACCGTTTGGCGTGGTGCGCGCCGACGGTGAGCAGATGTCCATTGTTGGTTGTACGGCGAAGATCGTCCGCGTCGTGGAGCGGTACGAGGATGGGCGGATGGACATCCTGTGCGAGGGAGAGACGCGGTTCGAGATCGAGGGGCTGGACGAGTCGCGCACATTTCTGCAGGCGGACGTGGAATTCTTCGAGGACGAAGGGGCGCGCTCGACGCGGGACGACCGCGAGGACTGCGCGGCGCTGCACTTTGCTACGCTGCAGATGGCGGGGATCCAGCCGGCGGCGATACATCTGGATCTGAATGCGCCGGTGGCTTTCCAGCTGGCGGACGCGTTGCCCTCGGACCCCGGATTCAAGCAGCAGTTGCTGGCGAGCCGCTCCGATGCGGACCGGACGAAGAAGTTGCGGGACTTCTACAACGACATGCTGCCGCGTCTGAGCGCAAAAGAGACTCGGCACCAGACAGGGCAGTCGAGCTTCCCCATACACTAGAAGCAGCAGTGAGACGGCGGACGCGCCCCGCGCGTCCAACGAGAAGATCTCGCTGACACACCCAAACAGGCCGGCACAGGAGTATCGATGGCGACTCGACAGAGCACGACCGGATCGACGGAGCATTCCCGCGCGGCTCATCTGCCGCTGACACTGGGCGAGCTGCGCGCGAGCGCGGATTACAGCGAGAAGCGGCTGCGGACACGTACGGTGAAGGACGAGATGCGCGACAACCTGATCTGCCGTCTCAAGGCGAAGCAGCCGGTGTTCCCGGGCATCATCGGATATGAGGACACGGTGGTGCCGCAGATTGTGAACGCGGTGCTGTCGCGGCAGAACTTCATCCTGCTGGGGCTGCGTGGACAGGCGAAGAGCCGCATTCTGCGGTCGCTGACGTCGCTGCTGGACGAGCACATGCCGTACGTGGCGGGATGCGAGATTCGGGACAATCCGTATGCCCCGCTGTGTCGGCGATGCCGGGACCTGATCGTGGAGCAGGGCGATGCGACGCGGCTCGGGTGGGTGGTCCGCGATGAGCGCTACGTGGAGAAGCTGGCGACGCCCGACGTGACGGTGGCGGATCTGATCGGGGATCTGGATCCGATCAAGGCCGCGAGGGGCGGGCACGACCTGGCCAGCGAAATGACGATGCACTACGGCCTGCTGCCGCGCGCGAATCGCGGTATCTTCGCCGTCAACGAGCTGCCGGACNNGATGTGCAGATTAAGGGCTATCCGGTGCGGCTCGAACTGGACGTGGCTATCGTGTTCAGCGCGAATCCCGAGGACTACACGGCGCGCGGGAAGATTGTGACGCCCCTGAAAGACCGCATCGGATCTGAGGTTCGCACGCATTATCCGGAGACGCTGGAAGAGGGAATCGCGATCACGGCGCAGGAGGCGTGGACGGAGCGCGAGCAGAGCGATGCTGTGATCCCGCAGTATCTGCGAGAACTGATTGAGCAGGTGGCGTTCACGGCGCGCGAGGACAAAAAGGTGGACAAGCGCAGCGGCGTGAGCCAGCGGCTGCCGATTGCGACGCTCGAGCTGGCGGTGAGCAACGCTGAGCGGCGGGCGCTGATCCATGGAGAGAAACAGGTGGTGCCGCGGGTGGGCGATCTGTACACGGCGTTGCCGGGAATCACCGGCAAACTCGAACTTGAGTACGAGGGCGAGATGAAAGGGGCCGACACAGTCGTGCGGGATATCGTGCGCACAGCGATCGGGAAAGTGTTCGACCGCTACTTCGCCGACGTGAACACACAGCAAATCGAACAGTGGTTCAACCTGGGCGGGTCTGTGAAGATTTCCGACGCACAGGCGGCGAAGGCGACGCTCGAAGAGCTGAAGCAGATTCAGGGACTGATGGAGAAGCTGGCTCCGCTGGGCATAAAGGCGAGCGATGGGCCGGAATCTGTAACAGCGGCTGCCGAGTTTCTTCTGGAGGGGATGTGCGCGCATCGGCGGATCAGCCGGAACGAGGAGCGCACCTTCAGCGCGCAGAAGAAAGGACCGGAGCGGCCGGAGCGAATGGAACGGGCTGATCCGGAGCGCGAGTATGAGCAGTGGCAGACGCGCAGGACGAGGCGGGGGAGTTTCAATTAGGTTTCCGCGATGAAAAGTGTCAGGTACACAAAGTTCACCGGTGATCTGGCGAGCGAGATGAGCATGGAGGATCTGCTCAAGGCGCTGTCGGATTATCTGCTGGACTCNNGATCGACCAGATGTCCGCCGAGGGCAAGCTCGACGAACTGATCGACAAGCTGCTCGATCGCCTGGAGCGGGAGAATTACATTTCGACGACCTCGCCGCAGCAGCAGGGACAGGTGACGCAACAAGCCGGGCAGATGGGACAGGCGCAGGATGCGCGATTCGAGGTGACGGACAAGAGCCTCGACTTTCTGGGATACAAAACGTTGCGCGACCTGCTCGGATCGCTCGGCAAGTCGAACTTCGGGCGGCACGACACGCGGCACTGGGCGACGGGCGTGGAAACCAGCGGCGGTTCGCAGCCGTATGAGTTTGGGGACACCCTCAACCTGGATGTAACGGCGACGCTGAAGAGCGCGATTGCGCGCGAAGGGTTAACGCTGCCGCTGAATCTGGAGTACAGCGATTTGCAGGTGCACCAGAGCGAGTATCAGAGCTCGTGCGCGACGGTGGTGATGCTGGACTGTTCGCACTCGATGATCCTGTACGGCGAGGACCGCTTCACGCCGGCGAAGAAGGTGGCTATGGCCATGGCGCACCTGATCCGGACGCAGTACCCGGGGGACACGCTGTCGCTGGTGCTGTTTCACGATTCCGCGGAAGAACTGCCGGTGTCACAGCTGGCGCGGGTGAAGGTAGGTCCGTACTACACGAACACGCGCGAGGGTCTGCGCATGTCGCAGCGTATTCTGTCGCGGCAGCGCAAAGATATGAAGCAGATCGTCATGATCACCGATGGCAAGCCGTCGGCCCTGACGCTGCCTGACGGGCGCATCTACAAGAACGCCTTCGGGCTCGATCCGCTGGTGGTGAGCGAGACGCTGGAAGAAGTGGCGCGCTGCAAACGGCAGAACATCATGATTAACACCTTCATGCTGGCGTCGGACTTCGGCCTGGTTCAGTTTGTGCAGAAGGTGTCGCAGATGTGCCGCGGAAAAGCCTACTTCACGACGCCGGAGACGCTGGGCGAGTCCCTGCTGATGGATTTCATGCAGCGGCGCATGAAGACGATCCACTAAATCGATCAGCGGTCGGCTGCAGCCGGGACATAGCGGACGTGGAAGCCGCGCGGAGACGGATGGAAGCCCGCGTCCAGGAGAAAGGGCGCGAGGAAATGCTCGTGGGCGGGCAGGCCGGCGATTGCATCGATGAGGAGACCGCCATGATGACGGGTTTCCGGAGTCTGTAACAGTTCCTGAGCAAAATGGGCGAAGAAGCGGGCGAGGTCACGCGCCACTGAGGAGCGGTCCGGCTCGTCCGCGGGAAGAAAGATCTGCAGGGCCGGGTTATTGCGGCGAAACCAGGCGACAATATCGCCGTTGCGCAGGATGACGTTCGCGCCGACGCTGCGGGTGAGGATGGCAGCGTTGTCAGGAGCGGCGGAGTCCGGGGCGGGCCAGCGCAGGATGCTGCCCCAGGGATTGGCAGGGTCGGAGGCGGCGAGCAGGATCATCTCGGGCGGATCGGGCGCGGAAGTGCGCAGCGAGCGGAGCAGTTCGACGGCAGCCGGCTGACCGAATTGAGCGCCGCCCAGTCGGGCTACAAAGTAGCCGCGACGGACGCGGCCCTGGGCCTCCAGAGCCTTGAGAACTTCGTAGATGGCGGAGAATCCGCCGGGGAGGTTCTCCTGCGAAACGGTCTCGCGGGTGACGATGCCATAGCGCTGGAGGAGTTGCTGCGCAATGGCGTGCGACCATGCGGTCTGTTGTGCCGGCGCGGTTCGGTCAGGCGTCGGAACGAGCGTCCATCGGCCCTGCGCGGCGGGCGGCGTAGTTCGGCGGGAACGAAAGGCGGGCTGGTTGTGAACGCGCTTCGAGGAGCGGGAAGTTTCCGGTTTGGCGATGTAGGCGCGGAGGGCATGGAGTGTGTCGTTGGTGACCAAGCAGCGCCAGACCAGCGACCAGAGCGCGTCGACCGTTTCACCGGGATAGCCGCCGCCCGTAGCATCGTGGAGATCCGCGAAAAAAGTAGCGCCGGACCGGGCGAGGAATTCGACGATCGCCTTTTCGCGAGATGAAAGCGTTTCGCTGGACGTGTTCTGCGGTGGGAGCAAATTGGTGATCCGGTCGGCGAGATAGAAGGCGACCCGGCCGTCGTGCTCGCCGATGCTGTCGACACCGCACCAGACGATTTCGCCCGCCGCAATCAGCGTGTCCAGATCGGCGGGCGAATGGCGCGCAAGACGTGCCGGCAGGAGTTGTGACTCCAAAAGCGAAGCTGGAAGTGGTGCGCCCTGAAGGGACTCGATCGTGTCGAGAAGGGCATCGAGACCGTGGCGCTTCTGCAAAACGCCCTGCCAGTGGGTTTCGAAGCGTGCGAAGAGGCGTGGGTCGGCGGGCTCGATCTGCTTTCGTAACCGTGCCAATGACTTATTGCGGATGAGGCGCAGGGATTCCGCGTCGCAGTACTCGCGGCCGGCGGCCTGGGGGCGGAATCCACCTTCGAGAACGCGGCCGTCGTGCACGAGGGTGCGCAGGGCGGTTTCTACCGGAGGCGTGTCCAGCCCGAACCGAGCAGCAGCTTCGCGCGAGGTGAAGGGGCCGTGTGTGCGGGCGTAGCGGCGGACGATTTCGACAACCGGCGCGGCGACCGGAGCCAGAAGAGTTTTCGGGAGACCGTCGGAAAGTTTCAGGCCGAGAGCGTCGCGATAACGGGCAGCATCCTCAACCGCGATGTAGCGGGCCCGTCCGGCAATCTTTACCGGGACGATGCGGCGTGCGCTGACGAGCGCATTGAGGGATTTGAGGAGTTCGGGCGTAGCGACGCGCTGCGCAATCTCGTCACGCGATAGATCGCCGATGCGGATCAGGAGGTCATGGAGACCGTCGACGGTGCGGACGCGTTGATTCTCACCAAGGAGCTGGAGGTTAGCTTCAACTTCAGAGAGTGCGATGGAGTCGAGGAGTTCGCGGAGGTCCGCCTCACCGAGCAGGTCGGCGAGCAGCGACTGATCGATGGAGAGAGCGGCGGCGCGCCGCTCGGCCAGGGGCGCATCGCCATCGTAGATGAAGTTGCCCGTGTATCCAAAGAGGAGAGACGCCGCGAAGGGCGACGGCTTGGGCGTATCGACGACGTGGACCTGGATTTCGCCCTCGTCGATGGAGCGGAGGACGTCGAGGAGAGCGGGCATGTCGAAGGAATCGCGAAGGCATTCGCGGTGCGCTTCGAGGATCATCGGGAAGTCGGGGTATCGTGAGGCGACGGCGAGCAGATCGGCGGCGCGTTTACGCTGCTGCCACAAGGGTGCTCTGATCTGGGCGCGGCGGCGCGGGAGCAGCAGGGCACGGGCGGAGGCTTCGCGGAATTTTGCCGCGAAGAGCGCGGTCGAACTGAGTTGGCGGACGACTAGGTCCTGCGCGCGATCGGCTTTGGGCAGGAGAGGGGCAGGGTCGGGAGGTGCATCGATATCGGGGAAACGCAGGACGAAGCCGTCGTCGGTGGACATGGATTCGACGTGAGGACCGCCGGCGGCGAGGATCTGCGCAGCGGCGGCCATCGCCCACGGAGTGTGGATGCGGTTGCCGAAGGGGGTGAGGACACAGACACGCCAGTCGCCGAGTTCGTCGCGGATGCGCTCGATGACGATGGTGCGGTCGTCGGGCACCACCATCGTGGCAGCCTGTTGGTCGGTGAGGAACTGGAGGAGGTTTTCCGCCGCCTGCGCGTCCAGGTCGTGCTCGCGGACCAGACGGCTGATGGCGGCGTTCGGCGGTAGCGCGCAAATTTCGCGTATCAGAGTGCCGATGCGGCGGCCGAATTCGAGCGGCCTGCCGGCCTGATCGCCATGCCAAAAGGGCAGCTTGCCTGGCTGACCTGGGGCGGGGGAAACGAGGACGCGGTCGTGGGAAATTTCGTCGATGCGCCAGGTGGACGCGCCGAGAGCGAAGACTTCACCGACGCGCGATTCGAACACCATCTCCTCGTCGAGCTCGCCGACGCGGACCGGTTTCTTATGTTCGCCGGACAGAAAGACACCGTAAAGGCCGCGATCCGGGATGGTGCCGGCGTTGAGAATGGCAAGGCTCTTTGCCCCCTCGCGCGGAGTGAGCAGATTGGCGTCGCGATTCCAGGTGATGCGCGGGCGAAGCTCGGCGAATTCCTCGGAAGGGTACTTGCCGGAGG
>PMAM01000036.1 GCA_003152595.1 Acidobacterium sp. | reverse complement strand
TTTTGTCATACTGAGCGGATGCCGACGACGGTTGTGGACGGCACCGACAGCGGGGTCTCCGCTCCTGTTGGTGGAGCTGTGCGCCGAACCCGGATGCGGAAGATTTCCGGTCCGCGGATGATGTATTCCCAGGCGAACTGACCTGAACGCAAATTCTCCATCTGCATGTGCAGGGGCACGGGATCGTGATCGTTCACCAGAATCATCGAATCGTCAACGTTCAGTCTGTCGAATGTCTCGAAGACCAACGGATGGCGCTGTGGGCGGGGGACCTGCCGCAGGTCCAGTCCCTGACTGGACGGGGCGGTGTCCCCGGCGCGGATCACGAGAAGCGAGGAGTCCTCATGTGCCTCGAGCCTGTGCGGCGCACCAGCCTCGATCGTGACCATCTCTCCCGCGCGCAGGTCGGCAGGGCTCTGGTTCTCGTAAAACGTGATGTGACCGGAGAGGGCATACACGGCGACTCTGTCGCTGGTGGAGTGCTCGGGGTCGCTCTGGCCGGCACGCAGGTTCAGCAGCACCAGGCGAAAGCCAGGCTGGTTATGGATGACCCTGGGCAGAAAACTGGCATTGTCGAATTCAATGAGTTGCTGCAGGTTGTGTTTTTGCATGGGCTGGGGACCATGTAAGAAGTACGCGAATCAGCCTATGCCGAACTTTTTCCGGAGACCGTGACTAAAGTCACTGATCCGGACGGGAATTGACGTCAACATGTTGTGGGATTTGCTGGAGGTCTGGCTCCAACTTGGGGGAATTTTAGATTCATCCGCTTGCAATTTGCTGCAGCAACAGTGTTTAGGCGGGAGCGAGCGGAGGAGATGGCGCCACGACCCACATAGAGCCACACTGCCATCCCAGCTAAATGGTGGGCGCTGCAGAGAAAAGGAAATGAATCCATTGGTTTCCATCGGCTCGCCGGCAGAGGCGGCACGCGTCGCCGGTGAGCGACGCAGCCAGCATCTGATTACGGCGTTTGTGATCACCGGCCTTCTCTTCATGCTGTTGCCCGGGACCTTCCTGGGGGTCTGGAATCTGCTGAACATCTCCCGGGAACATGGGCCGGCTTCGATCTCGCAGGCGTGGATTCAGGCACACGGGCAGGCGCAGATTTTCGGCTGGATCGGATCCTTCATCCTCGGCATTGGCTACTATTCGCTGACCAAAATGAAGAGCACGAGGGCGTTTCCGGCCGGAGCCGCCTGGACGTCCTGGGTGTTGTGGTCGGCCGGTGTGCTGGCGCGCTGGTTCGGGGGCGTCACGGGCGATGCCTGGAAAATCGTTCTGCCACTGTCCGGCCTTCTGCAACTGGCGGCGTTTGCTCTGTTCTTCCTCTCGGTGCGGAAGCATCGACCGGAATCGGGCGGCAAAAAGCCGGAAGCCTGGACACGGATTGTCATTGCGTCCACGATCGTCTTCATGCTGGCCCTTGTGGTGAACTGCCTTCTGCTGTTCCACCAGGCGCTCTTCGCGAACACTCCCGCCCTGCCGCATGTTCTCGATGAGCAGTTTGTAACCCTCGCTGTATGGGGCGTGCTGGTGCCAACGATTTGGGGATTCAACGCGCGCTGGCTGCCGGTGTTCCTGGGTCTGCCCAAACCCGCCGCGCGCACACTCTACGCAGCGTACGATCTCAGCCTGATCGGAGTCGGTGCCACTTTTCTGTCATGGTTGCCGGTCGCCAGCGCTGCCTTTTTCGTATGCGCCTGGCTGGCAATCGATGCACTCCACGTCTGGAAACCGGCAGTCAACCCACCGAAAGTGGTCAATGTCGATCCGCTGTTCCCATGGTTTGTACGCCTCACGTATGTATGGCTGGTGATATCGAGCGTTCTCGGCATGCTCGCCGTGGTCTGGGACACTTCGGGCGGAATCTGGGGCGCCAGCCGGCATGCCGTCACTGTTGGGTTTGTTGCCGGTATGGTGTTTGCCATCGGCCAGCGTATTCTGCCGGCGTTCTGCGGGATGCGCATTCTCTGGAGCACGCGGCTGATGTTCTGGTCGTTGGTCCTGCTTTTCACTGGGTGCTTCCTGCGCGTTCTGGCCGAGCCGCTCGCCTATCAGAACGTCTGGGCTCCCGCCTGGAAGATCCTGCCTGTATCCGCGATCATCGAACTGAGTGCAGTGACGATCTTCGCGCTGAATATGGCGATGACGCTCTTGCAGCCGCCAGCACATTTGCGGGTTCAGCCGGCGGCCACGGCTCGTGGTTGAATTGGTGACGGATATGCACGTCTCCGTATGCACGGTCTGACCGTATGAGTGAATCACAATTTCATGAGATTCTCGGGGAGATTCGACGCTTCGCCGAAGCGGTTTCGGATCTCGCATCACTCCAGGAATTCTCTGTTCGGCGCATCGCCGAGAGCTTGTCCGATTACAACTGGGTGGGCTTCTACATGCGGGACGAGAAGGACCCAGGGGTTCTGGTGTTGGGCCCCTTCCGCGGCGCACCCACGGAACATGTGCGGATTTCGGTGACCGAGGGAATCTGCGGCGCTGCGGTGGCACAACGCGACACCATCGTCGTAGACGACGTTGGATCAGACCCGCGGTATCTTGCCTGCTCGGTGGAAACGAAGTCGGAGATTGTCGTGCCTGTTCGCGTGAACGAAGAAATTATTGGCGAAATCGATGTCGACAGTCATACGCGGGGTGCATTCGGACCGAAGGACCGCGAGTTTCTGGAGCGATGTGCCGCTATTATCGGCGAGTTCATCGAGGTGCACCGCAATTAGCCTGCACAAACGTACTGGCCCATCTTTGTCCCCAGCAGTATCCGTATGGCAAAGAACTCATCGCTTCAAAAAGGCTTTCCTGGCCGGGGTATTCATTGAGCCAAGCGGTTTCTGAGACTCTGAGACTTCTGTGTACCGCAGAGGTATGAATGCTTCATTGAAGCTCACCGTCCGACGTCCAACACTGAAGTTATGAGGGACGTCGGAAGCCATGCCAATAAGCCTGGAAGAATTCGCCCGATTGAACCAGTTGCCGCTTCGATGGATTCTGCTGCGCCGGGAATGCAATGTTCTGACTGGGAATCCCCAGTTCTGGTATCGGCGGGATCTGCAGGATCATGCCCGCAAGCTTGCAACGGAAGCGTCCGAAATCCTTCGCGCGCGCTCGATCGACCAGAACGAGAATCTCAACCTGTGGGGGCCGGATCGAGACAGGACAATTGCCTGAGGTTGCTCCAGAGCGTGCCGTTGTTCACTGGCCTTCCGGAAAGAGCACTGGATCTTCTCGCCCGGCAGTTCGTTCGAATACAGCTTGAGCCGGATGAGCTTCTGTTTATTGAAGGTGATGTCTGCAAAGGGCTGTATGTTGTGGAATCGGGCTTGCTGAAACTGTACAAGGTTTCCCCGGACGGCAGGGAACAGGTGCTGGCAACCTACGGTCCCGGCTACACCCTGTCGGAGCTGCCGATGATCGATGGCGGTACCCATCCGTTCTGCTCTGCGGCAGTCGTCTTGTCAAAGGTGCTCTTCATCCCTGGAGCAGTAGTCGGGATTCTCTGTGGCGTTCACGCGGGATGTGCTCAGGAGATGCTTCGCATTGTTGCCAGTCGCATGCGCGGCGCGCTCGGGCTGATTGAGGAATTATCATTTTCCACCGTACGAGGCCGCCTCTCCGCATACCTGCTGCGTATGGCAAGTCGGGACAAAGGGAGCCGCAACACCGCATATGTGCAGTTGCCGGCCAGCCACGACATCGCAGCACAGATCGGCACGGTCCGGGAGTTGGTTTCGCGCAACCTGAGCCAGCTGCAGGCCGAGGGTGTTATCCGGATCAACCGGCGAACGATGCATATCCCTGACCTCCGGCTCCTTGCGAGGGAAATCTCACGCACCTCTCATTCCCCGATGGAGAAGGTTTCCAACTTCAACCGGAAAACTGATCCGGAGAGTCAGGTCAACCGCTGTGAACAATCATATGGAAGCCATGCGGCGGCCAAATCGAGAGCACGCTCTGCCCGGAAGAGGCGTGCAGGGCATCCTGCCTGAATGAGCAGCTAAGCCTGGAAACGGAGGAGCTATTTCTCCCATTTGGCAGTACGGCTGCTTCATTGAGTTGCTGCCGAAACCGGAGCAAGCTCGTCCTGAGCAGCGAAATTGGATGGGAAGGGGCCACAGATGATCACTGCAAACCTTGGATTTCCGCGCATTGGGTCACATCGCGAGCTGAAATTTGCCGTAGAACGATTTTGGCAGGGCAGGTGGGGTGACGAGAGTCTGCAGGCTCTCGGAGCGAAGTTGCGCCGACGCCACTGGCGTTTACAGGCGAAGACCGGGATTCAGCAGATCCCCTCCAACGACTTTTCGTTCTACGATCATCTCCTTGATACTGCTGTGATGGTCGGTGCTGTTCCTGCGCGATTCCGCAAGACTGCGAATTCGGAGCTTGCAGCGTATTTCTCTATGGCGCGGGGCACGCAATCGGCACACGCCATGGAAATGACCAAATGGTTCGATACGAATTACCACTACATTGTGCCGGAATTCGAACCCGATATGGATTTCTGCCCCAACAGTCAGAAGCCCGTGCAGGAATTCCTGGAGGCGCAGGCATTGGGCGTGTCCACACGTCCGGTTTTGCTGGGCCCTGTTTCCTTTGCTCTGCTCGGAAAATGCCGCAGCAGGTCCATGCAGTTGCAGGATGTTGTCAAAGGACTCGTGCCAGTCTATGAAGAGGTGCTCGGGGACCTTTACGATGCAGGTGCGGAATGGGTCCAGATCGATGAACCGTTCCTCGGCCTGGACATCAATCGCTTCGAGCAGCAGTTATTCAGCCATGCGTATGATCGCCTTGCTGCAATTGAAAGATCGCCAAAGATTCTGCTGGCTACATACTTCTCGGGCCTCGGATCGAATCTGCAGTTGGCCGTCGACCTTTCGGTGTCCGCGCTTCACTTGGACCTGGTACGCGATCCAGGGCAACTGCAGCCTGCACTGCAGCATATCGCCGATTGACAAACGCTTTCACTCGGGATCATTGATGGCCGCAACATCTGGCGTGCCAATCTCGACCATGCTGTCGCGCTGGTGCGGGCGGCCTGCGACCGGATTGGTCCCGAGCGCATCCAGATTGCGCCGTCGTGCAGCCTGCTGCACGTACCCGTTGACCTCGATCAGGAACGTAGGCTCGATCCTGAGTTGCGCAGCTGGATCGCCTTTGCAAAGCAGAAGCTTGAGGAGGTGGCTCTTGTAGGTCGTGCGTGTACCAACGAATCTTCGGAGATCGCGAATCGGCTGGCTGAAAACCGGAGCATACTGGAAAGCCGCCGGTCATCGCCCCGCATACTGAATCCGGCGTTGAGAGGCAGAGTTCTCGCCGTCGAGGACGGGATGCTGCATCGCAGGAGCAGTTTTGCCAAACGGTGGGCTCGGCAATCCGAGGCCCTCCCGTTGCCGATGCTGCCGACCACCACAATTGGGTCACTTCCGCAGACGCAGAGGGTGCGGCGCGCTCGCACTGCTTTCCGTCGCCGCCGGTTGTCGAAGCAGGCCTACGATGGATTCCTGCGAGCCGAAAATGGGGGGGCCATACGCTTCCAGGAGAAGGCCGGCCTTGATGTTCTGGTTCATGGCGAATTCGAGCGGGGCGATATGGTTGAATACTTTGCCGGTCAGTTGCAGGGCTTTCTGCTGACGCGCCACGGGTGGGTCCAGAGCTATGGGTCGCGTTGTGTCAAGCCGCCGATCCTGTTCGGCGACGTTGTTCGCACTTCGCCGATGTCGGTCCAATGGTCATCCTACGCGCAGTCGCTGACCGGCCTGCCGGTCAAGGGAATCATCACCGGCCCCATGACCATGCTCCAATGGTCTTTCGTTCGACACGATCTGTCGCGTGCGCAGGTATGCCGACAAATCGCTCTGGCGCTGCGCGATGAAGTGCTCGATCTGGAAGCCGCGGGGATTCGCATCATTCAGGTCGACGAGCCTGCTCTGCGCGAGGGTTTGCCTCTGCTCACCTCGGAACGCCGCGAATATCTTGCCTGGGCTGTGGAGGCGTTCCGTCTGGCTACATCCGGAGTTCGCGATTCCACGCAAATCCACACCCATATGTGCTACTCGGATTTTGGCGACATTATCGAAGCAATCCTTCAAATGGATGTGGACGTACTTTCGATCGAGGCCGCACGCTCCGATATGGAATTACTGGAGGAAATATCTCCCGGGCAGTATCGGAACTGCATTGGACCGGGAGTCTACGACGTTCATTCTCCGCGCGTTCCTGGGTGCCCGGAGTATGAGGCCCAGATCCATCGCGCGCTGGAAGTCTTCCGGCCGGATCAGCTGTGGATCAACCCGGACTGCGGCCTGAAGACGCGAAACTGGAAAGAGATCGAGCCGGCGCTGCGAAACATGGTCATCGCCACCCGCCACATTCGGGCGGAACTGTCCCAACACCCTCGGGCTCCAGCACCGAAACACCGTGAGGCAGCACTCGCCAGCTAACTCGACTCGATCCCCTTTCAGAGCTCTCCGTGCTGTCGGCCCGTGAACCTCTGGCATGATCGCACGGAGAGCAGCCTGGGGAAGGATGACGACCCGCGTCAGCGATTCTCTTAGTTCTCGTTGTGGAGGCAGTAGTACATCTCATTCCACCTGAGCTCATTTGTAAAAGCGTCGAGGTCGGTTTTGGCGTCGATCAGCAGAAACTCAATCCCGGCTATTTCGGCAAAATCACGCAGGTGCTCTGAGGTCAGGGCACGGCTGAGAGCCGTGTGATGCGCGCCACCGGCGGAGAGCCAGGCCGTCGCGGCCGTCCTCAGATTCGGTTCAGGCCTCCACAGTGCGCGGGCCACCGGCAGCTTCGGCAGGGGATGTTCGGGCTGGATCAGATTGATTCGATTGACGACAAGCCTGAAGCGATTGCCAATATCAACGATCGAGGCATTGACCCCTTTGCCGGCCGCAGCCGTGAACACGAGGCGAACCGGATCTGCCCTTCCGCCGATGGCCAGCGGATGAATCTCCGCCCTCGGTTTCTCTTCAGTGATTGAGGGACAGACCTCGAGCATGTGAGCGCCAAGCACCTCACCTGAATTGCCCAGATGGTAGGTATAGTCCTCCATAAAGGAGACGCCGCCGCACAGTCCAAGCCCCATCACCTTCGCAGCGCGCACCAGGGCCGCGGTCTTCCAGTCTCCTTCGGCGCCGAAACCATATCCGTCGGCCATCAGCCGCTGTACCGCGATACCGGGTAGCTGCGGCAAACCGTGCAGATCCTCGAAGGTATCGGTGAATGCCTTCGATCCGATCGCTTCAAGGAATTGGCGGAGGCCAAGCTCGATTCTGGCTGCGTCGCGCAGAGACTCTCTTCGATCCCCGCCCTGCCTCAGCTCGTCCACCACGTCGTAGGTTTCGTCATACTCGCGAACCAGTGCATCCACCTCCCCGTCTGTTACCTGGTGGACCTGCCGGACAAGATCTCCGACACCATAACCGTTGACCGCGTATCTCAGCTTCACTTCCGCGGCAACCTTATTTCCTTCCGTCACTGCAACGTTCCGCATGTTGTCGCCGAATCGGGCGACTTTCAGGTGCTGGGCATCGTGCCATGCGCATGCGGCGCGGAGCCAGGCAGCGATTTCGGCGTGTACCGCGGGATCCTGCCAAAAACCAACAACAATTTTGTGCCTGCGGTGCATGAAAGCCCCGATAAAACCAAATTCGCGATCTCCATGAGCGGACTGATTCAGGTTCATAAAATCCATATCGATGGTGGACCACGGCAAATCACGATTGAATTGCGTGTGAAAGTGCAGGAGGGGTTTCTCCAGCGACTGCAGTCCCCGGATCCACATCCGCGCCGGCGAGAACGTGTGCATCCAGACGATCAGAGCGACGCAGTCCGCCGAACTGTTGGCATCAAGGCAGAGCCGATGAATCGCCTCGGAGTTCGTCATGACTGGCTTCGCGACAATCCGAACCGGTATCTCGGTTGATAATCCCAGCTCCCGTGCAATGGCATCGGCGTGGATCTGAACCTTCTTCAGTGCCTCCGACCCATAGAGGTCCTGACTGCCGGTCACAAGCCACGCTTCGAGATGATCCAAATTCTTCATTGGCTTCCCATTGCAATCGGAGAACCTTCATCCAGTCTCGGTGGTATAAGCCCTCAGAATTGGTCGATTCGGGACCCTGTTTCAATCCCTTCGCATCTCCTGGTGTTCCGGTGCCAGGTCCACAAACGTTCTCCCGCGATGCTGTCCCAGGAGAATCTGCACCAGACGATGCCCGATCAGTTCGTGGAGCGTCCACAACTCTTTATTCGCTTCAAATACCGTATCGCCGTCGCTCGCTCCGCTGGCACCGGCTCCGGCCTCCAGTGCCCTGGTGGCTTCACAGATGACCGGATCCGCCAGGGCTTCGCCGGCGATCTCCCAGAGCGTAATAAAGCGATCCACCGCAGACGGGAAGCTCACCCGGAACACACCGTACTCGCTGGTCGTGCGCGGGGGCTTGTAGTCGAGATTGAACGGGCCGTTGTATCCGTGCGCACGCAACAGCATGAGCACGTTGAGCCAATCGAGCGGATTCACCAAACCAACGCCGATGTCGACGTCGTGCTTCAGCCGGTAGCCATCGTTGATGTCGAAGTGCCACAGCTTGCCGCGGAGCAGCGCTCGCGCCAGGGCGGCCCGTGGAGCTCCACCCCACATCAGCTCGTGCAGATACTCGGGATTGACGCCGACCATCTCCGGATGCTCCAGCAGGCCGGAGGCGATGAAATTGAGCATGGCGTCGGTGGTTGGCAGCAGGATTTCCGCCTGCGGCTCGAAGGGTTTCGCCTCGAGGCAGTGTCGCATCGTCGATCTGCCCGCGGTCTGCGCGACTTGAATGTCCTTTTCACACGCCGCATTCAATAACTCCGCGTATCTTTGCAACATCAGCGTCTCGTCGATCACTCCCTGAAGCTGATAACCAAGCGTTCCTGGCCAGTAGACAATGAAGCTCGCGCCCAGCCTGTGCCCGATCTCGACCACATTCTCGAGGCGCCTTCTGGCATAAGCGCGCACTTCAGGCTGTTCAGCCGCCGGTCCTGCGGCCCACACCGGACTGAAAAACGTTTCCCCCGTCACCATCGAGCATCGGACGCCGTATCGCTTCAGGGACTCGGAGATCCCATCCAGAATCAGGTTCTGTCGGTCAGTCAGCAAGTCGGCAGCAGAGATGATGTCGATGTCATGGGTGGCCCACCACGCGATCCCGATCTCAGAGAGGTTTCGAATCACTTCATCGGGTTCGATCGCGCGGCGGACCGGCGCGTGAAAGAGAGCCTGTCCCTGATACGCAGCAGCCCACTGTGGACCGCTGATGAAGTACCTGCGGCGGACCTCAGGGGTATAGCTGCCGCCACAAGATGCCATCAGACGATCCACAAGTGCGCGCTGGTCGCCTGCTGATAATTCCTTTTCCATGACTCACCTCACATCGCGGTTCACGCTTCAGGATTCCATTCAGTCCTTAACTCTCCTGCCATTCAGTTGCAAACCAGTGAATGCTGGTTCTTTTCCATCTCACTGTCATAGAGGCCATTTCGAGCGAAGGCGTTCAGGCGAGCGCGATCCGCAAAAGCAGCCTGCGCCTCAGCGACGTTCGCGACGAGCCCGTTCCAGGTTCGAAGGGCCGACTCCTGGAGTGCTCGGCCGAAGGAGAAGCTCAGCTCCCAGGGAGCGGTGCCACGGAGGTTGATCGCGTTCAGCCGCTCGGTCGCCTCTACCTCGGTCTGACCGCCGGAAAGAAAAACAATCCCAGGTACCTCGCTCGGTACGGATCCGCGCAGGCAGCGCAGGGTCGCTTCGGCGATCTGTTCCGTACTGATTCTATCCATGCACCTGGTTCCGGGCGTAATCATATTCGGTTTGAGGATGACCGCCTCGAGCTCAACCCGGTGGTCTCCCAGCGCCTGAAACACCGTTCTCAACACCTGACTGGTAACCTCTTCACACCGGCTCAGCGTGTGATCACCGTCCCGGAGAACCTCCGGCTCCACGATCGGCACCAGGCCCGCTTCCTGGCTAAGAGCGGCGAAAGAGGCGAGGAGGTTCGCATTAGCTGCAATACAGGGCATCGTGGGGAGTTGATGTCCAATCTTCAGAACCGCTCTCCATTTCGTGAAGCGGGCGCCGAGTTCCCGGTATTCTTCCAGACGCTCACGAAGTCCGTCGAGCCCCTCCGTTATCGTTTCCCCTGGGAGGAACGCCAGTGGCTCTGTCCCCCGATCCACCTTGATCCCGGGAATGATGCCCTGCCTCCTCAGAACATCGATCATTGCCATGCCATCGTCAGCGTGCTGACGAATAGTTTCATCGAACAGGATGACGCCGCTGATCGATTCTGCAATATGAGGAGTCCTGAAGAGCATCTCCCGGTAGGCGCGCCGGCTCTCTCCGGTCGATTCAATGCCGCACTCTGCAAAGCGTGCACCGATGGTGGGCAGGCTCTCGTCAGCCGCCAGGATGCCCCGTCCAAAAGCAACCAGGGCTTTCGCCGTGCCTTGCATCTCTGCAGTCTTCATCTCGTTCCTCCTTCTGCAACGATCAAACGCTGATCACCGGGCATGGCACCTCGCGAACGATGTCGTATCCGCCAGACCCCCAGGGTGCCTTCGCGTGCCCGCCGCTCCTGCCGATGACCAGCAGGCCCGCCCGTAGCCACGCGACGGCATCCCGCAGCACCTCCGGAACGTCTTCCGGTTCGAAAACCATCTCAGCGTCAATGCGATATCTCCGCTGCACCCGATCGATTTCCTCGGGTTCTTCCCTCACGCCTTTTCGGCTCCAGGCAATGCACAACCGCGCCTTCAGGTGTGCCGCCAGGCGGGATGCCCATGTCATGATTCGATCTCCTTCTGACGCCGTGCCGGCTGCGCACAAGATGCGTTCCGGATCGAGCCAGTCGACAGGCGTCGCCGCGAATGTCTGTGCCGTGGTCCACACGGGACAGGGTGCGTTGCGGAGCAGTTTCGCGGTCACCGATCCCCGCAATACCCTGCGAATCCCGCTGTAACCGTGCGTCGGAAGCGCAATCAGGTCGGCGCCGTTCTCCTCAGCATGGCGGAGAATCGTCCCGGCAACATCGGGATGGACACGAACGATCCGCTGCACGCTCGGATTTCTTGCCGATTCCGACAGAAAGGCAGACATCCGCTGCTCCACCGAACGCACAACTTC
This sequence comes from Acidobacterium sp., assembly GCA_003152595.1. Classification (GTDB taxonomy): domain Bacteria; phylum Acidobacteriota; class Terriglobia; order Terriglobales; family Acidobacteriaceae; genus Palsa-343. Next base: position 1,207 of record PMAM01000036.1, on the reverse strand, counting down.
CGCCATCCGGAAGAGATTGCCTTCCGGAGGTCTTTCGACATGAAACAGGGTTACCCTTGCATCGACGCTATGCGCGAACTGGACGGCAAACCTCGCGGCGCCGGCACTACGCTCAGAGAAATCAACCGGGACGAGGATGTTCGAGACAATCGGATCAACCTCTGTCTCCGGGCCGAAAGCATACTGGGCTGACATACGCACCCGACTTTCACCGGGCGTCGCCATCTCGGATGGAGGCCCGGAATTCTTGCTTCTTGCCTTTACGTTGACTCAGAATGCCCCACGTAACAATGGTCTGTTCATAACCCGGACTGGGATAGCTGTAACCGGGCCGGCACGAACACGATTGGCTCAGTCCGGCTTCGGAGTCTTCTCCTCGATTTCGTCGATGGCAAGCTCTGAATGCGCCACGGCCGCGCCCGCCCTCATTTCCGCGGCTATCCAAATGGCTTCCATAATTTCGTTCTCGGACGCGCCTCTGGCCCTGGCGCCCGCCGCGTGGTGGCGAATGCAGTAGGGGCATTGCGTAACATGCGCCACTGCGACGGCAATGAGTTCCTTCGTCTTCGCCGGCAGGGCTCCGTCGGCGAACACCTGGCGGCTAAAGGCGCGCCACGCAGACAATGTCTCAGGAGCAAGCTCTTCGCGTTTCTTCGCGATCTCGCGTGAGACTACGGGATACATCGGCTTTTCCATGGTTCAGATCCTCTGCAGAAGGGATGCTGCGGAGGTCCGCAAAGAACCTGGTACGTCTGTTGATTCGGGGAAGACAGTTCTTCCATTGTTGATGCCAGGCGCAATCCATCAGAATGCCGAAAGTGATCTTTCTGACGGGGAGCAGTCGCATGAGATACGGTTCGAGGACTTCGCAGGTGAATCGCCGCTGGGGAGTAATCCTGGCGGGGGGAGATGGGGTTCGTCTGCAGCCTCTGACGCGAATTGCCTGTGGTGACAGCCGCCCCAAGCAATTTTGTCCGCTGCTCGGCGGGAAAACCCTGCTCGCCAGAACGCAAAACCGAATCGCCGGAATCATCGAGCCGGAGCAGACCGTATTCGCGCTCACCCGCACGCACGAGCAGTTCTATTCGCGCACTCTTGAGACGGTACCTTCCGCTCGAAAAGTGGAGCAGCCCGCGAATCGCGGGACCCTGCCGGCAATCCTGTGGAGCCTTCTGCGGGTTGCCCGGGCTGACGAAGAGGCGATGGT
>PMAM01000013.1 GCA_003152595.1 Acidobacterium sp. | reverse complement strand
CTGTTGAGACTCCACAGCTAGACCTACCACGGCAGACATAACTTCTTTCGGTATTCACGCGCCCGCCTTTCGCCTGCCGGCAACCGCGAGGATAGGGGGCGTTCGACTCGCAGTTTCGCGACTCGCAAGATCCGTGCATTTCTATTCGGAAGTGGTTGGGCTAGCCTTACTGGAGAGAGAGGATAACCTTGCTAAGCTTGGAGCTCAAGATTCGCAACGCGTTCTTCTAGAGCTGGAGGAATTGCCCGGGGTCCACCCTATTGGTCGCAGCACTCGCTTAGGTCTTTACCATACGGCGTTCCTCTTACCCAGCCGCTCGACCCTCAGCAGCTTCGTGCAACATCTACGCCATGATGGAATTGAATTTGGTGCGGCTGACCATCTCTACAGCGAAGCAATTTACCTTGTTGACCCTGATGGACTCAGCGTTGAAGTCTATGCCGACCGGCCGCGGTCTGAGTGGGTCGTGGAGAATACGGAACTTGTAAGTGCCACAGATCCCGTTCGTTTCGAGACGTTCCCTCTAGTCGGTGCGAATAGTTGGCGGGGTGCACCTGCTGGAACGACCATGGGGCATGTGCACTTCTACGTGGGCGACCTCGAACAGGCAAAGATGTTTTACCATACCGGACTTGGGCTCGACATCACCACGTGGCGCTACCCTGGTGCGCTGTTTACGTCAGCTGGAGGGTACCACCATCATGTAGGACTGAACGTCTGGGTGGCCAACTCGCCCGTTGCCTCAAGCAGAGATTCACGTCTGTTGTTCTGGGAAATTCTCCTTCCAGACCGTGGCGAAGTTGAGCGCGCTGCCGAGAGCTTGTTGAGAGCGGGCTATCCACCTCTTCACCAAGGGAATGGAATGCTCTTTAAAGATCCCTGGGGCATCACGGTGGCTCTTAGGGTCGCGGGGCCGAATGATTGATGAATTCGTAGTGCCATTTGGCCTGTAACCTCTGTAAGAGCATGCATGAAAAACGAGTCAGTGTCGTCAGGACCTTCAGGGAGCGGTGGCCTTGTTAGGCTTGTCGAGCTGACGTCCCTGGGATTGGCAGATGCCAACCGCGAAATATGGCCATGACTCTGAGCCAGAAACATAGGAGTGCGCCTACGATCATGCTCGCAAAAGACGGGAAGTGCAGGAAGTGTCCTGTCACCACTGCGAGGCCGGCAGCAAGCGCGGCGACGGCATAAAGATCCGCCCGGAGCACCGTAGGAGTTTCGTTCACGAGGACATCACGCAGCATTCCGCCGCCGATTCCAGTCAACATTCCCATCAGTGCAGCCATCACTGGGTTGAGTCCGGCGGCCAGAGCTTTCTGGGTGCCTGTGACAGCAAATAGAGCGAGGCCCACGCCATCGAACAACAGCACGGGTCTGCGGTGCACATCAATATGGGGATACCACCAGAACATAACCAAACCGGCCAGGAGGCAAACTCCTAGATAACGCCAATCGCGGATGGCTGCAGGCGGAACGGCGCCGATAAGCAGGTCGCGGGTAATCCCGCCCGCGTTCCCCGTCGCAAAGGCAAGCACCATGAGGCCGAATAGATCCAGTTTGCTCTTCACGCCTGCGGCTGCGCCACTGAGTGCGAAGACGAACGTTCCGAGCAGATCGAGCACCTCCAGAAAAGGGCCGGCCAGGTGTCGTCCGTAGATAAGAATTTCGTTCACGATACCAGCCAAGCGTATGCTGCGACGACTAAAGCCTTCACACCCGTTTCCAGAGTGGGACGGATCACCGGCGCAAACCGCGGATTGTGGTTGGTCGGAAGCTGGTTGAGCGTGCCATCCTTCTTCGCTTTGTCATATACCGCGGGATCGTCGCCACCGAAGAACCAATACACCGCTGGGACGTGCCACTCAGCTCCAAAGCATCCGAAGTCCTCGCTTGCCATGGTAGGCTTCGTCTGCTCCACAGAGCCATCAGGGAAGTTTTGACGAAACGCGTCAACGACCTTGTTTGTCGCATCGACATCATTTGTCACCAGGGAATACCGGTCCAGAGGCGTGATCTCAGGTGGTTTAGGCGCACCTGCCGCAGCTGCTTCGGCATTAGCAATTCGTTCGATCGCTGCAAGCACATGTTTGCGGACCCCCTCATCGAATGTGCGCACATTCAACTTAATAATGGCCTCGTCTGGAATGACGTTCTCTTTTGTGCCTGCCTGCAGGACACCAATCGTTACCACGGCAGCATCGGTCGGAGCGACTTCTCGCGAGACGATGGTTTGCAGCCTCATGACGGTCGAGGCAGCCATGACGACGGGATCAATGCTGGCCTCGGGCATCGAGCCATGGGCACCACGCCCGAACATTCGAATCTGTAGGCTGTCCGCAGCCGAGGTGACAACTCCAGTACGCCAATCGAGGTGCCCCGATGGCAGGCTCATCACATGCTGGCCGAGGACGACATCGGGTTTCGGAAATCGTGTGAAGAGGTTGTCGTCGATCATCGCTTGCGCGCCCTGTGCCGTCTCCTCCCCAGGTTGAAAGACTGGCATGAGTGTCCCGTGCCAGTTCGCGCGAGCCTTGGCAAACAATGACGTGGCTCCAATCAAACAGGCCACGTGCATGTCGTGCCCGCAGGAGTGCGCCACAGGCGTGGTCTTGCCATCAGGGCCTGTCGCAGTAACCATGCTGGCATAAGGAAGACCGGTCGCTTCCTTGATGGGCAGCGCATCCATATCCGCCCGCAGCATTACGGTTGGGCCGTCTCCGTTACGCAAGATGCCAACGACCCCCGTCTTGCCGACTCCTGTCGTGACCTCGAAGCCGCTTTTCCTCAGATGGTCCGCCGCAATGGCTGCAGTGCGCGTTTCCTGCATCGACAATTCGGGATGAGCGTGAATGTCCTTGTAAATCGCCTCCAGCTCCGGGAGCAGTTCATCCAGTGGAGCAAGCATCTCAGTTGGCTTCTTTCCATCGGTCATCTCGGTCTCCTGTGCTGGTGTCCTACGGCATGATCCTACCGGAGGGAAGCCTTGAGCCTCCCGAACGCCCATTTTCAACGTCTGCAAGCGGCGTTCGCTGCTTCAGGAACCGCGAGAAACGTTATGCTCTGAGAGTTTAACGTTACCCTTCCAGACGGCACTTTCGCTCCCTTTATGGCGGGGAGTGTGTCGTCCGATTGAAGTTCGAGAATCCGGCCGTTTAACTGGACGCTTCGGCGTTCAAGCTGTTGCGCTGACAGCGTGTAGCGCTCCGATGCTTTCGCTATATCCATCGTCTGAGCTTGTGCGCTCGCATTGATGGCGAGCAGTGACACGCCACCGGACACACCTCTGAGGCAGTGCGCGTAGAGATAAAGATCAGGTGATGGCGAAGTTCCTGGCTGTAAGACTGTAGTTCCCATGAGCCTGCGCCACAAAACGGCTGCCCAGAAGTTCGGTCGCGGTTCGTAGTCACGCTCATCAAGCAGACCATAGTCACTGGAATCAAGCGTGTTGTGCATTACAACCTGGACGCCCCGCTGCGCGAGCGTGCCTAGTTGATTCAAATAGCGGAAGCTATCGGTAAATGTTGAAGCCCATCGGGTTCCACCGCAAGCGGCATCGGCGGTCTCTGTCACCCACAGCGGTCTCTCGGGAAGATATTGGTCGCGCAGCCCGGCGTAGAAACTCTCGATCCTGTCTGTTCTCGTCAGCCATTCCCTGCTCAAGGCGGCATCCTGCGCCGTCATCGCGGTCGGCATCACCTTCCCACAGCGAGCAGAAGCTGCTCCGTAGTAGTGATAAGAAAACGCGTCGAAAACCGGGCCGGTTGCTGCGAGGATGTCCCTTGATGGGAGAGTATTTGTGGTGGGCAGAGGGAGGGCTCCGCCCTCGCCTACGCCACCCGGCCCTAAAAAGATCGTCTGCGGACTTGCCTTCTTGAGATAAGGAGCAAAGACTTTCACATCGCGGGCATAAGCCGCGACGTCGTAGCCCTTCGGAGCGCCACCCATCGAAGCGAGCGTGGGCTCATTCATGTATTCCGTTGCAGCAATCTCTCCTCCAACCGAGCGGGTATACGCAAGGAATTTATCTGCTTCGACCGGTGTCCACACACCCGCACCGTCACGTACGCCGGGGCTGGTGGCGAATGACGTGACGATTTTTGCATCGGCGGCCTTTGCGAAATCGACAACACCTTTCCATTGCTCCTGCGTGAGAATGCCATCAAAGCCTGCTGGCGGCGTCTTCGGAGCCGGCCCGGGATTATCTTGAAAGTAAGTAGTGTTTGCCCAGGTACCGCTCACACGTATGTAGGCCGGGCCTAGTGCAAGGGCCATCTTGCGCAAACGGGGATTCGCCAGATTAACCGGAGCGCGATACTCATACAGGTTTGGGTTCATGCCGGCAGGCGTCGAGCTTCCCGAAGCTCCAGTCGGCTCGGTTGTTTGTTTTGCAAGCGAACTGTATGGCTTCCAAAATTTGCCGCCAGTGACCTCAAGCATCTCAACGTTGTAGGACTGAAATCGTTCATCTACCGTGCCGATTCGTTCCATTTTCGACGGGTCTATCCGGTTTGATTGTCCTGTCGCGCACACGCTGGCGATTGCGCAGACCGCGAGTGCGATGATACGAACTGGTCGACAGAATGAAGCCCTCATTGGGATGCCCCTGCGATTACTGATAACGCTGTGGCCTGCCCGATGTTTTGT
>PMAM01000094.1 GCA_003152595.1 Acidobacterium sp. | reverse complement strand
CTTTTACTCCGCCGCAAAGCGCCGCTCTCGCGCCGCTCTGTGGCCTATTTTTCCTCCGGCGCTCATACATGCACCACGCCACAGCCACACGCACCACGGCTCTTGTTGATTGCGTTGAGATGCACTGGAACCTGATCCTTCGCGTCGCCCGCAGCCTACGGAAGCTCGGGGAGCTGGCCTGCCCGGACGTGTGCCGTTTGTGCGGTGTTTTCGCTGCGGTAAAAAAATTCCTCGAAATATTCGGGGAAATCACCTGGCCGTGGGTATCAACCCTTATGCACCTCCTGCGGGTGCCGTCGGCTGAGGGGAACCGAAAAAATCTCCTGTGAGAACCTTTGACCCCAGAACCAAGGGTGAAGGCAAAACGGAAAGGGAAGAGGGGAAGGGTAAAAAAATGTCAAGAAAAACAGGTATCGGATGGACGGCCACGAAGGAGAAGAAGAACCTGGGTGAGCTGGTGGAAGTTTTCCAAAAAGCCGACGACGCACCCCATGGTGAAGGGCTGGAGGCCCGCATATATATGGACGATCCGCCGAGAGTGGTAATCGAGGGTGAAATGAGGGGGTTGGCTAGGAAGATTCTGGCCAGCGCTGTGGCGAACCCTGTAGACGAGCTGGATGGGCTCACTGAGATCGCGTGGGAATGGTTCAGCGAGCATGAGGTGTGGACGGTGGCTGTCGAGGACACCACCGGGGAGCATTGGATTTATTTTGAGAAGGGCCGGGATCAGCTCCGCGACGCCCTGAGTCATGGTGCGGTGATCCGTGCCATCGCACTGATATCTGAGGATGGAATAGAGCTGATCGAGACTGCCGTGGGGTATCGCGCTTGGTTTCTCGAAGAGATCACGACGGCCGATACGCCCATGACAACCATTCAATAAGGTCCGCAGCGACTGGCGGGGTTACGCCATTTTCACCGCCGGTCACAGACGAGAGGGCCACCGCGTTGAGGGTGGCCTTTTTATTTTCCAGGGATTTTCCCCGGCGGTGGGTATTAATCCACTGTGGACTTGGGCACGACAGCAGTGATCGCGACGCCGGTGGAGCTCCGCATTCGTGTTGGAGCGTCACTACACTCCGGACTTTTCTTGTTGCGATATCCCCCCGCTGGATCAGCACACCGCTGCCGGAGACTTCTCAGCTCGTCATCGATGCGCGAAAAAGCATCAGGGGAAGATCGCCGTGATCGCCACGAACCGCGCCTGCGATGACATCGCGTGGTCTGCGGTCCCGGTGCATCCAAAAAGGGAAAGGCCACCGGTTTCCCGGTGGCCTTCTTATTTTGCTCTGAATGCCGGGAAATCGCGGGTCGCCAGGTATTACCCTGCATGTCAACCTTATGCACTCTGTCGCAGCCGCCTGCACCTCGTCTCCTATATCCGCGCAAAGATGCCGCATACCAGCTCGGCATCAGCATTCGCAGCCTCGATTACCGAATCGCCCACCAGGAGATCGCCGTTCGCCGAATCGGAAAGCGTGTCCTGATCCCCCGAGGGGAGCTGGTGAAGTTCTCGCAGATGAATCACTATGACCCGGTGGTGACGGAGGACGAGGACTGAGGGATTTTCCTTGCGGTGCATGTTCCGGCGGAGTACTGTTATTCGTCAGTCCGAAACAGGATGCACCGGAAAGGAGGATTAACGTGCCCAGGCAAAAAAAGCAGGAGAAAAAGGATCGCGGTCTGTTTCAGCGGCCACCCGGGAGCGGGGTCTGGTGGATCAACTACTACGAGAACGGGAAGCAGCGCCGCGAGAAGATCGGCAGGAAGTCTGACGCGATCGACGCCTACCGCGACCGGAGGCTGGCCATCCGACGTGGGGAGAAGCTGCCGGACCTGAAGCGCACCGCGCCGGTGATGGTGGCAGACCTGGTCGATGCCGTCGTGCTGTTCACCGCAAAACACAAATCGGCTCGCGACTACGTCTGCAAAGCGGGCATTTTGAAAAAGCACAAGCTTGCTGCAATGAATGTGAACAGCGTCACGCCGGGGGATATTCAGGACTTCCTGCGCACCCACTGCAAAACGGCTGCCACCTCGAACCGCTACGCCGCTTTTCTCGGTTTGGCCTTCCGCCTCGGCATGGACAACAAGAAGGTGAAGACCAACCCCGTTCGCGTGAAAGGCACCCACCAGCCTGAACCCCGAGGTCGGTTGCGGTTTCTGAGCCGGGAAGAATACGACCAGCTCTGCGCCACCATTCCACCGGAACACTTGGACGAGTTCGTTGTTAGCGTGCACACCGGGATGCGACTCAGTGAGCAGTACAGTGTCGAGGTCAGCCAGTTCGACCGGAAACGTCGCGCCATCGATCTGGACCGGAGCAAGAATGGCGACGGGCGGACCGTCCATCTGAACCCCCCCGCCTTGGCTGCGATCGAGTCGGCTGTTCAGGGAAGGAAGCGCACCGACCGCATCTTCCCCCAGGAGGTCCGGACCGGAGCGAAACAGGAGCGATTTGACACGCGCTCCTGGTTCGAGCCCGCCGTCGCGGAGGCTGGGATTCCACGAATCACCTGGCATGGGTGTCGGCACACCTTCTGCTCATGGTTGGCCATGGCGGGAGCCTCCACCCGAGAAATCATGGAAGCCGCCGGTCATAAAACCTTGGCCATGGCTGCCCGGTACGCCCACCTGTCTCCGCAGCACACACAGTCGGTTGTGGATCGGATTGCCGGTACAAAATAAAAACCAACATGCACCACTACATGCACCTGACTCCTGCTTCCTCAGTAGATTAGGAGGCAAATTGCCGGATTATTAATCCAGCAAGTTATTCATTAGTTTTGGTTTCTAATTGGTGCCGGGAGGGGGGGTCGAACCCCCACGAGAGGTTNNTTGATCTGGCCACTGGGCGAACCCGGGATTATTCCACCTGCGCCCGATGGATTTCCTCACGCGCTGGCGAGATCCTGGCCGCGGTGCGGTCAGAATGACATTTCTGTTTCCGCATTGCCGACGGGTTCACGTCACGAGGACCATTCTGCGCTCGGGAGGGCGATTCGGGAGGCGAGGGAGGGGCCGTAGAGCAGCAGAAATCTGGAGAGGCGTTGTTCGCCGACGTGGACGGCGAGGAGGGATCGGAAGAGGGAAGGGCGGGTCGAGAAGGCGTGAAGGGTGCGAGTGCGGAGGCGAGGACAGCGGTCGAGCAGGAGCAGGAGGCGGGCCATCCGCTGGGGCAGGGCGAGCAGGGCCGGGTGGCGGGATTCGTAGAGGTCGAGTCTGTCGGCGGCGATTGAGTCGGCAAGGAGAAGGGCCTGGCGGAAGGCGAGGGCGAGGCCTTCTCCGGTGATGGCGTCGACGGAGCCGGAGGCGTCACCGATGAGAGCGACGTTGCCGAGGCTGGGGTGGGCACGGGTGACGCGGGGGAAGCGTCGGGTGAGGGTGAGGCAGCCGCGCTCGGCGGTGAGGGGCTCGGCGCCCCGGAGGAGGTCGCGCAGCGTGGGGAGGGTGTCGAGGATCTGGAGGAGGCGCGCATGCGGGTCACGGGTCATGGCGGAGATGCAGAGTTCGGCACGGCCGTCGTGGAGGGCGACGGGGGTGATATAGGCCTGACCGTGGGGTCCCCAGTGGACTTCAACGTGGGTGGGCGGTGGGACGCCGGGGGCGAGGCGGAAGTGGGCGCGGAAGCCGAAGCGGCGAATGCCTGGGCGGGCGCGGTCGAGGCCGGCCCACGTGCGAAGGCGGGATGAGGCGCCGTCGGCGCCGATGATCCATCGAGCGCGGACTGCGCTGGAGCCAAAGTGGCCGGCGAGCGTGGGGGGCTGGTTGGCGCCAAGGATGACCGGGGTGTTGAAGGCGAAGCGGACGCCGAGCGCGGCTGCGCGTTCGCAGAGGAGCTGGTGGAGCGTGGTTCGCCGGAGGCCGACTCCGGGGAAGGTGGGGAAGCTGGCGGAGACGCGAGCGTGGGCGTCGGCGAAGGCGATGCCGGCGAAAGGGAGGCCGTGAGGATCGGGATAGACTCCGAGGGCGGCGAGGGCGCGGCGTGCGTCGGGCATGAGGCCCTCGCCGCAGGGCTTGTCGATGGGGGGATGGCGAGCGTCAGCCAGGAGGACGTCGGCGCCGCGGAGGCGCAGGGCGATGGCGGCGGCGAGTCCGGCAGGACCTGCTCCGGCGATGAATACGTCACAGTGGTGGTTACGCAAGGTCACCATTCGAGGAGGAGCATTTCGGTGTTAAAGCCCGGGCCCATGGCGGCGAGGATGCTTTTGGTGCCGGGCGCGGGGCGGCGGTGCTTCATGATCTCGTCGAGGACGACGAGGACGGAGGCCGACGAGAGATTGCCGACGCGGCGGAGAGTTTCCCAGGAGACTTCGAGGTCGTCGCGGGAGAGGCCGAGGGCTTCCTGGGTGGCTTCGAGGACTTTAGGGCCGCCCGTATGCATGATCCAGGAGCCGATGTCATTGCGCGTGAGGTTGTGTTCGGCGAGAAAGTCGTCAACGTTGCGGCCGAGGTTTTCAACGATGACTTTGGGGACGTCCGGGGAGAGGACGATGTTGAAGCCTTTTTCGGAGACGGACCAACCCATGACTTCTTCGGTGTTGGGGTAGAAAACGCGGTCGGAGGCGAGGATGCGGGGGCCTCGGATGGAGAGGTGGTGGCCCGCTGCTTTGTCTCCTGCGACCAGGACAGCGGCTGCGCCGTCACCGAAGAGGCCGACGGAGATGAGGTTGGCGATGGACTTGTCGTCGCGCTGCCAGGTAAGGGAGCAGAGCTCAACGGAGAGCAGGACGGCGATCTGATCGGGGTACGCGCGGACGTAGTCGGCGGCACGCGAGAGGCCCGCGGCACCGGCGACGCACCCGAGGCCAAAGATGGGGTTGCGGCGGATGTGCGGGGAGAGGGACATACGATTGACGAGGCGCGCATCGATGGAGGGGCTGGCGATGCCGGTGACGGAGACGAAGAAGATGGCAGCAAGCTGGTCGGCATGAAGGCCGGCCTGTTTCAGGGCGCACTCGATGGAGCGCTGGCCCAGGTCAAGGGCAGTATCGATCCAGACGTCATTGGTTTTGCCGAAGGTGTCGAGGGCGAGGTAATCGGTCAGCGGGCGCGAGAAATAACGGCCGTCGACGCCGGTGCGGAGGTGGAGACGCTCAATGATGGAGGCGAGTTTGGGATCGGTGCCCCAGTAAGGAAGAAGGGCGTCGAGAAATTCGCGTTGAGTGACGTAGTGCTCGGGGAAGGCAGTGGCGGTGGCAAGGATATGCATGCAGCTCTCGGGATTGGGATGGACAGCGCGAGCATGGGACTCAGGCTGGGATACGGCGGCGGAAGCTGAGGACAGATGCCGCTGTTCTTCATGATGGGAGGCTTTTTGGGACGGCGTGTCAAGGCGATGTCAGAAGATTGTCGGGAAGACGATCTTCGCCAGTGACCGGGCCGGCGCCGGCGAGGGGGAATTCGACGACGATTTGGGCGCCGCTGCTGGCGCGATTGCGCGCGAGGGCGCCTCCGGCATGGGCATGGGCGACTGCACTGACGAAGGCAAGGCCGAGGCCGTGGCCCTGGGAGTCGCGGCCTTTGACGAAACGCTGCAGGACGCGCGGCAGGAGATCGGCGGGGAAGCCGGGGCCATTGTCTTCGACCGTGATGGATGCGGTGGAGTCGCCGGGTGAGACGGCGATGGAGACGTGCGCATTGGGGCCGGCGTAGCGGAGTTCGTTTTCCATGAGGTTGGAGAGGAGGCGCGTGCAGAGGGAGAGGTCGGCGTTGATGGTGACGTTGTGCGGGGCGATCACGGTGAGCTGCTGGTGGCGGTCGGCGAAGGCGGGCGCGTAGAGTTCGGCGACGCGATGGACGAGGTCGCTGAGGTCGATGGGTACGCGGCGGAGGCGGAGGGCGCCGCCGTCGGCTTCGGCGAGGTCGAGGGAGGTGGTAATGACCTCGGATAGGCGGTCGAGGTTTTCGATGGCGCTGGCGATGAGGTCCTGAGACTGCTCGCGGTCNNACCGAGGCGGAGACACGGTCGAGCATGCTGTTGAAGGTGCGGGCGAGACGGGCGATTTCGTCGTGCTGCGTGCCGATGGGGACGCGGGTGCTGAGGTCGTCGGAACGGATGCTGGTTGCGGCGCCGGTAATGTCGTCGACGCGTTTGAGCATGCGGCGGAGCCCGAGAAGAGTCAGCAGGAAGCCGAAGGCCACCATGAAGACCCAGCCGAGGAAGAAGCGGAGGAGGAGCTGGCGGAGGAGATGTTCTGCGCCGCGATCGAGGAGGCCGAGGTAGATGCGTCCGGCGCCTGGGGCGACGTCGACGGCGACGACGCGGAACGGCTCGGGAAAGCCGGCGACGCGGAGGCTGACGGCCTGGTGCTGCGGGACCTTCAGGGCACGCAGGAGTGCGAGGAAGGCGGCGCTGTTCCGTGGCCCGACCCACAGCGGGGGATTGGAGTCGTTGCCAATCTGGGCGAAGAAGACGGTGTTGCCGCCGGTGTGCTGACCGTTGTCCCAGGAAAACTCCTGGGTGGCGAGCTCGGCGACTTCTTCAACGATGCGGTCGTAGAGAGCGTCGCGCGGTGTGCTGAGGGCAACCTGGCGGAGGGTTTCGCTTTCCCCGGTGAGCCAGGAGTCGCTGCGTTCGCGAACCGTGCGCGCGACGATGAAGTACATGGCGAGAAAGACGGCGGCGCTGCCGGCGGCGAAGACGAGGGTGGTGCGCAGGGCCAGGCGCCAGGCTGCAGTGCGATAGAAGGAGCGTCCAAGTCGGGAGAGCATGGGCTATTCGCGGAGTAAATATCCTACGCCGCGGATGGTACGGATGAGCGGACGCTGCGAATCGCGGTCGACCTTGTTGCGCAGGCGGTGGATGTGGACATCGACGATGTTGGTGGAGGTGTCGATGCGCATCTTCCAGACATGATCGAGGACCATAGCGCGGGTAACGACCCGGCCAGCGTTGCGGCAAAGGTATTCGAGCAGGGCAAACTCCTGCTGGGTGAGCTGGAGCTCGACGCCGGCGCGGCGCGCTTCGCGGCGGATGAGGTCGATTTCGAGATCGGCGACGCGGAGGCGGGTGGTTTCCGACTGGCCGGGGGTGCTGCGGCGCAGCAGAGCGCGGAGACGAGCCTGGAGTTCGGCGACGGCGAAGGGTTTGGTCATGTAGTCGTCGCCGTCGGGGAGGTTGAGATCGACGACGAGGGCGTCGTGGACGCCTTCGAGGGCGAGCCGCTCGGCTTCGCTGCCCTGGGAGCAGGCGTCGACGCCGAAGCCGGATTCAGTAAGAGCGCGGGTAAGAAAATCGCGAATGGTGTTGTCGTCTTCAACGACCAGCAACCGCATGAGTACTCCCTGAGAAATGCACCGCGGGGGCGGCGGCGTGGTCTTCGCAAGAGCGCGCTGACGAGTGGCGGAGTGCTTTCAGGTTACTTCTCCGCAGAGCGACTTGAAATTACAAACGCTTCATAATGAGTGTCGTTTGCGATTCCGTGATTGGACGCGGAGGGAACGCAGGCAGTGAGCCGGGAGTAAAGAGGGCTTCCGCTGAGATCACCGAGGGTGCGGTGGGCAGGGTTCCCAGAATTGACCCCTGTTGGGACGGGTTGTAACGTTAAAGGTTCGTGCTCGACCAATTTGCTTTCCCCTGAGGGCTTGTGACCGCTACTGCCGCACTGCGCAAAACTCCGCTGAATGGTTTGCATCGCCGCCTTGGCGCGAAGATGGTCGACTTTGGCGGGTGGGATATGCCGGTCGAATACTCGGGGCTGATCGCCGAACACATGGCGGTGCGGACGGGCGTGGGCATTTTCGATGTTAGCCACATGGGCGACATTCAGCTGCGAGGGCCGGGGTCGCTTGGTGCCGTGCAGCACATTTCGATGAACGATGCGGCGCGGCTGCAGGTGGGGCAGGCGCAATATTCGGCGATGCTGTATCCCGAGGGGACGTTCGTCGATGACATTATTGTTCACAAATTCAGCGAGAACGATTATCTGTTCGTGATCAACGCGGGGACGCGGGAGAAGGATTACGAGTGGATACGGACGCAGGCGCGCGGGTTCGACTGCCATGTGAGCGACTACAGCGACTACTACACTCAGCTGGCGATCCAGGGACCGAAGGCGCAGGAGACGCTGCAGAAGCTGACGAATGTGGACCTGGGCAAGGTGAAGTTCTACTGGTTCACGTGGGGCACGGTGTGTGGATTGGCGAATACGCTGATCGCGCGGACGGGGTACACGGGCGAGGACGGGTTTGAGATCTACGTGCCTTCGGACGTTGCCACGAGCGAGCGCGTGTGGGATGAGGTGATCGCGACCGGTGCGGAGTTTGGGATTTTGCCGTGCGGATTGGGGGCGCGCAACACGCTGCGGCTGGAGGCGGCTCTGTCTCTCTACGGGCACGAGATTTCGGAGTCGATCAATGTGTGGGAGGCGGGGCTGGACCGGTTCTGCAAACTGGAAAAGGGGCCTTTTGCAGGCTCGGAAGCTCTGAAGAAGGTGCAGGCGGCCGGCGGTCCGGAGAAGAAACTGGTTGGGCTGGAAGTGGTGGAACGAGGAATCGCGCGTGATGGGTATCGCGTGATGGATTTGAGCGGCAAAGAGATTGGGTACGTGACCAGCGGATCGCCTGCGCCGTTTTTGAAGAAGAATATTGCGCTGGCCTATGTGCCACGGAGTTTGGCGGAAGTGGGGACGGAGGTTGCGGTAGAAATTCGCAACAATCAGGTAAAGGCGAAGGTGGTGCCGTTGCCGTTCTACAAGAAGCCGAAAAAGACGTAGCCGCTCTGGAACTTTTCGACGGGACACGAACTAATGTGGTTAGGTTCGTGTTCCCGGTTGGTCTCATGTAAGCCCGTACAATGAGGAAGAGAAAAACTGTCTATGGCCTATCCAGCGAATTACAAGTATACGCGCGAGCATGAGTGGATTGACGTCAGCGGCAAGACAGCGTCGGTGGGGATCACCGACCATGCGCAGGATTCGCTGGGCGATATTGTCTTTGTCGAATTGCCGAAGGTGGGCGATAAGGTCGAGAAGGGAAAAGTATTCGGCAGCGTCGAGAGCGTGAAGGCGGTGTCGGACTTGTACTCGCCGGCGACGGGGACGGTGACGGCGATCAACGAGGAGCTGACGACGGCTCCGGAGAAGATCAACGCGGACGCGCATGCGGCGTGGATCATGAAGATTGAGCTGAGCGATCCGGGGGAATTGGATTCGCTGCTGACTGCGGCGGATTACGAAACGTACGCGAAGGAAGAGACGGGACACTGAGGACGCAGCGCTCAGTTGTCAGCGTTCAGCGGTCGGCAAGGATCTACGCGGCCAGCCTGGTGCTCTTGATACTCTGAAGATTCATGCGCTATTTGCCTAAATCGGATGCTGAGCGCGCGGCGATGCTGCGTGATATTGGCGCGTCGTCGATTGACGATTTGTTTGCGATTATTCCGGAAGAATACCGGCTGAAGCGGGATCTGGATATTCCGCGACAGATGGGCGAGTCGGAGATCGTGGATCACTTCAAGGGCGCGGCGGCGAAGAACGCCAACGGCTACTCGAGCTTTCTGGGTGCGGGCGTGTATCGGCACTACCGGCCGGTGATCATCGATACGATCGTGCAGCGGGGCGAGTTTCTCACGTCGTACACGCCGTATCAGGCGGAGATTACGCAGGGGACGCTGCAGGCGATTTTCGAGTTCCAGACGATGATCTGCGAGCTGACGGGGATGGATATTGCGAACGCGTCGATGTATGACGGGTCGACCGCCGCGCCTGAGGCTGTGATGATGGCGATGCGCGTGACGGGTCGCGATGGCGTGGTGGTGGCGCGGACCGTGCATCCGGAGTATCGCGAGGTGATGCACACGTATGCGCAGCATCGCGAGGTGAGCACGGGCCAGGCCGCGGTGGAAGTTGGGTATGGCGAGGATGGGCGTGTGGATCTGGCGCCGCTCGATACGGCCGTCAGCGAGAAGACCGCTTGCGTGCTGGTGCAGTCGCCGAATTTCTTTGGCGTGATTGAGGATGTTGCGGCGATTGCGGAGATTGCGCACAAGAAGGGTGCGCTGCTGGTGGTTGCGATTGCCGAGGCTGTGTCGCTGGGGATTGTGAAGCCGCCAGTGGAAGCGGATGTGGTGATCATGGAGGCGCAGTCGTATGGCGTTGCGCCGAGCTATGGCGGCCCGTTCTGCGGGGTGATTGCGGCGAAGGAAAAATACCTGCGGCAGATGCCTGGGCGACTGGTCGGGCAGACGACCGACAAGCAAGGGCGGCGCGGGTTTGTGCTGACGCTGTCGACGCGCGAACAGCATATTCGGAGGGAGAAAGCCACGTCGAACATCTGTACGAATCAGGCGTTGGTGGCGCTGATGGCGACGGTCTTCATGACGGTGTACGGGAAGGAAGGGATCAAGGAACTGGCGCTGCAGAATTTGGCCAAGGCGGATTATGCGGCGAAGACACTGGGGGCGGGCGGCAAGCTGCTATTCGGGGAATCACCGCGGTTCAACGAATTTGTTCTGCAGACCGAGGAGACGCCGGAGCAGATGAACGCGCGGCTTCTGGAACACAAAATAATCGGCGGAGTGGCTCTGAAGAAGTGGTATCCGGAGCTGGGAAATGCGACGCTGTGGTGCGCAACGGAACTAACGACTCGGGCGCAGATTGATTCGGCGGCGGAAATGGTTGCGATGATTCCGGCGGCTGCGGCGGTGCGATGAAGAGAGTCTTTACCACAGAGGACACGGAGAGCACGGAGAAGAACGAGGGGCGGGAAGGTCGGATGGCAGCAGAGACTGAAAAATTCGTGGGGACGACGCGCAAGGTCACTGCGCACCTGACGCAGAACGAGGGGCTGAGCTTTGAGAAGTCGGCGCCGGGGAAGAAGGCATATCGGCTGGCGGAGCTGGATGTGCCGGCGGTTGATCCAAAAGGCTTGTTGGGCGAGGCTGTGCGTGAGGATGCTGCGGGGCTGCCGGAGCTGAGTGAGATTGAGATCGTCCGGCACTTCACGCGGCTTTCGACGTGGAATTACGCGATCGATCTGGGGATGTATCCGCTGGGCAGCTGCACGATGAAGTACAACCCGCGGGTGAATGAGTTTGTGTCGCGGCTGGAGGGGATTGCGGAAGCGCATCCGTATCAGCCGGAGGAGTTGTCGCAGGGATCGCTCGGGATTCTTCGGCTCCTGCAGAAGTGTCTACTGGAGATCACGGGGATGGAGGCGATCACGCTGCAACCGGCGGCGGGGGCGCATGGGGAGTTTACGGGGATTCTGCTGACGCGGGCATATCACATGGCTCAGGGGAATCCGCGGAAGACGGTGATTATTCCGGATTCGGCGCACGGGACCAATCCGG
>PMAM01000141.1:2976-41453 GCA_003152595.1 Acidobacterium sp. | reverse complement strand
CATCCAGCAGCGCCTCGGCGTGCTCCGCCGGCGCCTTCTCCAAACGAGCCAGCAGTTCTTTCCGCGCATCGCGCGGCGCAATCTCCAATGCAATCGGCTGCGCCATCTCTTTCTTCCTCCCGCGTGCTCCAAACCAGCGCCGGTGCCCGTTCCGAGCGCCGGACTCCCTATTCTGCGTCCGCCTTCCGCCGACTGCTGACCGCTGAC
Organism: Acidobacterium sp.; assembly: GCA_003152595.1. GTDB lineage: Bacteria > Acidobacteriota > Terriglobia > Terriglobales > Acidobacteriaceae > Palsa-343. The sequence goes on along the minus strand of PMAM01000141.1, from coordinate 41,246 downwards.
CGCTGATTGCTGATCTGCACCAGCCCATTCCCGGGTTCGTGATAATCCGCCCTCTTCCACTTCCGCTCCACTTCCACCCCGCGCTGCGGCGTCGGATGTCCCCATCGCGAATTCGTCCGCGGCAGCGGATTCGCTCCCTGCTCCGGCGTCACCGTCATCCGCACCGACGTCTCCTTGTACGCCGGCGTGTGCGTCGCCTTATCCGTGTGGCTGCTCGTCAGCCGGTTCACCGGCTCCTCGGTCGAGTTCATCGGCATGTACATCTCCATGCCCTTCACCCGATCCGTCACCACCGCTTGCACCCGCACCTCGCCATAGCGCGACGTCAGCTCCACCCACTGCCCGCTCGCGATCCCCCGCGCCTGCGCCAGCTCCGGCGATACCTCCACAAACGTGCACGGCGTCTTCTCCGCGATGCCCTTCGTACGATACGTCAGGTTCCCCTCGTGGAAATGTTCCAGCAGCCGACCATTGTTCAGGTGCAGATCGTAGTTCGCATCCTGCTGATCCGTCGGCTCACTCCACTCCAGCGGAAAGAACCTCGCCTTCCCATCCGGAAACGCGAACTTCTGCGTATATAGCAACGGCTCGTCCGTCCCGTCCGCCGCCACCGGCCACTGCAGCGTCTTGTACCCCTCCAGCCGCTCGTACGTCACGCCGGCAAACATCGGCGTCAGCGCTGCAATCTCTTTGTAGATCTCCGATGGATGCGCATACGTCCAGTTCGCGCCCAGCCGGTTCGCGACATCCATAATGATCTGCCAGTCCGGCCGGCTCTCCCCCATCGGCTCAAACACCCGGTACAGCCGCTGAATCCGCCGCTCCGTGCTCGTGAACGTCCCTTCCTTTTCCAGACTCGGCGTCGCCGGCAAAATCACATCCGCAAACCGGCACGTCTCGGAGAAGAAGATTTCCTGGATCACCAGGAAATCGATCTTCTTGAGCGCCGCGCCCACATAGTTTGAGTTCGAATCCACCAGGCTCATCTCTTCGCCGAAGACGTACATCGCCTTCAGCTTGCCCTCGTGAATCGCCTCGATCATCTGGTGGTTGTCCAGCCCGCTCTTCGGCGGCAGCGTCACGCCCCACGCCTTTTCGAACTTCGCCCGTATCTCCGCACGCTCCACATTCTGATATCCCGGGAAGTTATTCGGCATCGCGCCGTGATCGCTCGCGCCCTGCACGTTGTTGTGCCCGCGCAGCGGATATGCGCCCGTTCCCGGCCGCATGTAATTGCCCGTCGTCAGCAGCAGATTCGAAATCGCCGTCGACGTGTCCGACCCCATCGAGTGCTGCGTCACGCCCATCGCCCACAGCACGCACACGCTTTTCGCCTCGACGATCATGCGCGCCACCCGCTCCATCGTCTCGACCGGCAACCCCGTCCGCCGGCTCGCGTACTCCATCGTGAATGGTGCGAGACTCTTTCGATACTCATCGATCCCGTTCACCCACTGCGCCAGGAACTCCTTCTTCTCCAGTCCCTGATCGAAGATCCACTTCGTCACCGCGCTCATCCAGATCAGGTCGGTCCCCGGCTTCGGGTGCAGGAACACATCCGCGCGCTCGGCCATCTCATGCTTGCGCAGATCGCTCACAATCAGCTTCTGACCGCGCAGCTTGTGCGACTGCTTCACCCGCGTCGCCAGTACCGGATGGCTCTCCGCCGTGTTGCTCCCCACAATCACCACCAGGTCGGCCGCCTCGATGTCCGTAATCGAACCCGAATCGCCCCCGTATCCCACCGTCCGGAACAGCCCCACCGTCGCCGGCGCCTGGCAGTAGCGCGAGCAGTTATCCATATTGTTGGTGCCGACTACCGCCCGCGCCAGCTTCTGCATCAGATAGCTCTCTTCGTTCGTGCACTTCGACGACGACACGAACGCCAGTGCATCCGGCCCGCTCTCCGCTTTGATCTCCGCGAACCGCCGCGCCACCAGGCCCAGCGCCTCGTCCCACGTCGCTTCGCGGAACTTCCCGTTCTCGCGGATCAGCGGCGTCGTCAGCCGGTCCTCGCTGTTCACAAACTCCCACCCGAACTTGCCCTTCACGCAGGTCGATATCCCGTTCGCCGGACCCTCCGCCGGCTCAACCTTTAATATGTGGCGGTCGCGCGTCCAGATATCGAAGCTGCACCCCACCCCGCAGTACGTGCACACCGTCTTCGTCTTTTTCGTCCGCGATTCCCGCATCGCTGCTTCCACTTCCGACAGCTGCAGGATTGCGCCGTACCCCACTTCCCCCTCGACGCCCTTCACAACGTCGATCATTCCCTGGAACACGGGCTCTGGCAGTGCCGTAAAGTACCCGGCTTCGCCCAGCATCGACGTCTCCATCAGCGCATTGCATGGGCACACCGTCACGCAGTGGCCGCACGAGACGCAGCTTGACTCCCCAATCGGAGCGCCGCCATCCCACAGCACGCGCGGATGCTCGTCCTCCCACCGGATCGACAGCGTCTCGTTCACCTGCACGTTCTGGCACGCCTCCACGCAGCGGCCGCACAGAATGCATTGGTCGGGATCGTAGCGGTAAAAAGGATTGCTGTTGTCGGCGGCGAAAGGCTTCGGCCGGAACGGCGTCTCCTGATGCTCCACCGCGAGCATCTTCGTGGTGTTGTGGACCGTGCAGTTGCCGTTGTTGTTGTCGCAGACGGTGCAGTACAGCAGGTGGTTCCCCAGGATGCGGTCGAACGCCTCGCGCTGCGCCTTGTCCGCACGCGCCGACTTCGTCGCCACTTTCATTCCATCGACAGCCGCCGTCCCGCACGCCCGCACCAGCTTGCCGTCCACTTCCACCATGCAGGTATCGCACGTTTGAATCGGCCCCATCTGCGGGTGATAGCAAACCTGCGGCACCGCGGCGCCGCTGCGGTTGATCACCTCGATCAGCGGTTCTCCCGCCGTGAAGTCGCGTACTATTCCGTCAATGATCGCTTTGGGCATGACTCGCAGCTCGTTGCGGCGGCCATCCTACCACGGTTTTGTAACGGCAAGTGTTAATCGAAGAGCAGCCGGTAGGCTGTAGGCAGTAGGCTGTAGCGATCCCGGCCTTAGCTGCCGGCTACAGCCTACCGCCTGCCGCCTGCTTCACGGCTGCCCCTCCGCAGTCGGGTTCGCCGCCGTGAACTCCGAGCAGCACGGCTTCGCCGCCGCCGAGAACTCCATCACCTCCACCCGCGTGTGGTCCGGATCGTAGTCGTTGAACTGCCACTTCCCGTCCCGCCCGATCTGCGGACTTGGCCGGGTATCCCCCAGCCGATCCTCCTGGTACAGCTTCGTCACCGCCGTCTCCATGTTCGTCACGCCCAGCGACAAATGATTCAGCACCCCCAGCTGATTCTGCGGCACGTGATCCGGCGCGCCTTCGCCGTTGTAGACCATGTACTCCAGCCAGTCGTGTCCGTCCGGAACCTGCTGCGACACCCAGTCCGTGTGCTCGTGCATGCCGCCGTACCAGTACGGCCGGAAGCCCAGCAGCTCGCGATAGAACGCGTCTTCCTTCTCGCGGTCCCGCACCAGCATCCCCACGTGGATGATCCGCCGCCCGATCGGATCCGCGCCGCTCAGCGCATACAGCCCGGCCGTCCCCTTCATGTCCAGCAGCTTCGCCGCCGGCTGCACAAACTCCACCTTGTTCCCTTCCGGATCCTGCACGTCGAACCACGCGCTCCCGTCGCTGCCCTTCTTCACCTCATCCGGAACCGTCACGCCCTTCGCCTTCAGATATGCGCGCATCTCTTCGGCGTTCTTCGTCATGTACGCCAGATGATCCAGCCGGCTTGCCCCCGCATCGGCGGGTAACGGCAGCACCTCCACAAACTGTTCCTCGTTCACGTAATACCGCACGCCCGCGCTGTTCTCCGGATCATCGCCCTTCTTCAGCCCAATATCGTGAACATAGAAGTGCTCCGTCTTCGCCGCGTCGCTCGCGTACACCGCGATGTGCGAGACCCCGATGATCGCCGGCCGCGTCTGCGCCGCACACGTTGCCGCTACCAGAAACAAAACCACGCCCGAAACACGCATGAACTTCAACCCCTCTCGATTGCGTATCAAGAATAACGCCGCGGCGCGGCGCGCAGAAATCCGCGCTGCCCAATTCCCCGGCATCAAGATACTATGTCCCCACGGATGAAATACCGAACCCGGAAGAAGCCCGTATCCCCCAATCTCCTGCGCCTCTTTCTGGCTCTTTGGATCGTTGCCAGCCTCGGCTACTGGATCGCCGGTATCGCCGACATGTGGCAGACCCACGTTCACTGGGACCAGCGCGTCAACGTCCCCTTCCACTACGACTCCGACTCCCGCGTCATCGATAACAATAGCTTCTCCCCTGAGGCTCGCTCCGCCGGAATCCAGCCCGGCGACCGCATCGAACAGCTCAACGGCGCCCCCTACAGCGGCCTCGCCCAGTGGTCCACCATCCTCTCCGAGAGCCACCCGGGCGACATCCTCGACGTCGACGTCACTCGCCCTAACAACTCCCACGCCACTCTCACCGTCACCCTCGCCCGCCAGGCCTACAACTATGGCCGCCTCTCGCCGATCTGGGCCTTCTGGAAAGACTTCCTNNGACCGCAACGCCTGGCTCACGCTCCTCCTTCTCACCTTCCCCAGCGTCGTCTTCATCAACAGCGGCCTGGCCAGCGGCGTCTCTCTAACCCTCCGCGGATTCTGGTACGAAACCCTGCAACTCGCCGGCGCCCCCGCCCTGCTCCTGTTCGGCGTCTACTTCCCCGAGCGCTCTCGCATCGACGCCCGCGCCCGCTGGATCAAATGGATCCTCTTCGCCCTCTTCGGCATCGCCCTCTGCTTTCTCTATCCCGCCATTTACTTCGACTACTACGGCGGCGGCGACGGCGCCTTCCTCGCCCGCGCCAGCAACCTCGCCGGCAACACCATCAACGCCTTCAACCTCCTCTGCGTCATCCTCTATCTCGTCCTCACCCTCGATAAGCTCCGCTCCGCCTCAACCGAAGACGCACGCCGCCGCCTCCGTGTCCTCACCACCGGCATGAGCATCGGCATGGGCGCCCTCCTGCTTGTCTTCGTTCTCCTGCCCGACCTGCCAACCGCTTACCGCGTCACCGGCAACACGACCGCCGGCTACTGGATCCGCACCGCCGGCGCCTTCCTCTTCATGCTCGCGCCGCTCACCCTCGCCTATGTCGTCGTCGTGCAGCGCGCCCTCGACGTCCGCGTCCTCCTCCGCCTCGGCACCCGCTACGCGCTCGCCCGCGCCACCCTGTGGGCCGTGCAGATTGCCCTCCTCATCGTCATCGGCGTCCGCCTATTCCTGCCCATGATCGAGCGCCGCCAGCCCCAGCCCTCCGACATCTGGACCGCCCTCGTCTTCCTCGTCATCATCCTCGCCCTCCGCTTCGGCATCAGCAAACGTATCGAGGAGTGGCTCGACCGGCAGTTCTTCCGCGAGGCCTACAACGCCGAAGTCATGCTCAACGAGCTCTCCGACGAGGTCCGCCACTTCACCGAAACCCGGCCGCTGCTGGAAACCGTCGCCCGCACCGTCTGCGACACCCTCCACATCCGCCAGATCGCCATGCTCCTCCGCCGCGGCGATGTCTTCTATGTCGAGCAGGCCGTTGGCGTCTCGGCCGACGGCGCCCTCACCCTGCCCGCGCAGGCTTCCTCCATCCGCTACCTCGCGAACTCCAACGAGCCCGCCCGCCTCTACCGCGACGACCCCGACGCCTGGTACCTGATGGCCGGCGTCGCCGAGCGCCGCGCCCTCGACCTGCTCAACGCCGAGCTCCTCGTCCCCCTCCCCGGCCGCAACCGCCTCATGGGCATCATGGCGCTCGGACCCAAGCGCTCCGAAGCCGCCTGGTCGCGCACCGACCTGCAGGTGCTGCAGACCGTCGCGCGCCAGACCGGCCTTGCCCTCGAAGTCTCCGAGCTCGCCCACTCCCTCGCCGCCGAAGCCGCGCAGCGCGAGCGCGTCAATCGCGAGATGGAGATCGCCCGCGAGGTCCAGGAGCGCCTCTTCCCTCAGGAGATGCCCGCCATCGTCGGCGCCTCCCTCGCCGGAGCCTGCCGCGCTGCCCTCGGTGTCGGCGGCGACTACTACGACGTCATCAACCTCGAAGACGGCCGCCTCGGCCTCGCCATCGGCGACGTCTCCGGCAAGGGCATCTCCGCCGCGCTCCTCATGGCCAGCCTCCGCGCCTCGCTCCGCGGCGTCTCCCTCAACAGCCCCCGCAACTTCGCCGAGCTCATGCACCAGGTCAACGTGCTGGTCTACGAAGCCTCGGCCTCGAACCGCTACGCGACCTTCTTCTTCGCCGCCTACGATCCGAAGACGCGGCGCGTCGAGTGCGTGAACGCCGGCCACAACCCGCCGGTCCTGCTGCGCAACGGACAGGTCATCCGTCTCGAAGCGGGCGGCCCCGTCGTCGGCCTTCTCCCCCTCGCGCCCTACGTCGAGCAGGCCCTCACCCTCGAGCCCGGCGACCTGCTGCTGCTCTATACCGACGGCATCAGCGAAGCCATGACCCACGACGACGAGGAGTGGGGCGAGGAGCGCATGATCGAAGCCGCCAGCAAGGTGCGCGACAAGGACGCGGGCGACGTCCTCCGCGCCCTGTTCACAGCCTGCGACAAGTTCACCGCCGGAGCCCCCCAGCACGACGACATGACCATGCTCATCCTCAAGCTGGACGCCTGAGGCGGCAAAGGCGGAGTCCACCCCTCGGAAAGTGGCAACAACACACTCGACGCACATAGAGGGCGGGACGGACAATGGGCCATGCCTAAAAGACTGGTCCGATCCCTGCTTACGTGGAAGCGGTCCGGTTGGATCGTGGATGGCCTTTTTGGCGGGGTTGGCTATCTCATGATCCAACTCCATCATTACGACGCTGCATCTTGGTGCTTCGCCGCTGCAGCTATCTGGGCGTCTCTTTTGTTCTGGTTATCGGATTTTATGAAGACTCAGTTTTTGGCGGTTGATTGCGCGCGGAATCGCCGCAGACTAAATAAGCCGCAGACCAACAGGCGCTATTGGAGGGAGTTGGCGAAATTCAATGTCCTCAGGTATGGAGGAGTTTTGCTTATAGCGGGCATTGGGGTGAGCGCTATGTATTACAGCAGGTGGGAAGGGGAAGAATACGAATTAACTCAACTTTATGGGCGCTTGTATCCGGCAGACGATACTGGGGTAAAATCGTGTCCTGTTCTTCCAGATACGATCAATTTAAATCTAGGATCGGTAGGGTTTCGGGAACCACTTAGTAAATTGCCTATGACCATTATATCGGTCGGACGCAAGAGCGTAATTTCTTTGGATCGCGGTCAGGATGGCTCATTGGTCGTGATTGCAGACGTGAAGGATTCCTTCGGAAACTTAGTTGTGCGTCTCGGCAGAGATGAATTTAGAGTAAACCCAAACAACTATTTTTCAGTTTCTCGTCCGCACCGCAGCCGTAGCGAACTCATAGTCGTCGATCAAAAAGGCAAGACTGTTTTACACGCTCGATATAATAACGAGCACACATTTTCTCTAACGGCTAGCCTTTGGGCCTACGGAACCCTTATCACGATCTCTGAGGAACAGGGAATTACTGACGGGAAAAATCGCGCTTCTGATTTTTGCATTGCGCCGCTGCCTGGAGACATGTCAACCTCATTGATAAACTTTGCAGCTAACCAAGGGGTTCCCGTTGAACAGCAGTAAATATGTGCACGGTAAGGCCGCTCGCGAGAAGTTCGAGCGCACGATGACCGCTCTCTTTCGTGTGCACAAACCAGATCCAAAGTCGAAACCGAAACCTGCGAAGCAGGAGAAGAAAGACTAGCGTATGCGCCTCCCCCGCAATTGCCGTGGTCTGAGAAGGCGTCAGGCGGCTCCCTGACCCCTGCCGGTCAGATCGGAACGTATCAGAGCACGACTTCAGTCGAACCTCGCGCTGCGAGGTCCGGTAAAAGAGCGGCCCTTCAGGGCCGCGTGACGGGCAAGCTACTCCGGGCTTCAGCCCCGGGGCTTTTGTATCAGGGCACGACTTCAGTCGTGCCGAAAAGACGCGCCGTAAGGCGCTTCCTTGCTGCCGCAGGCCGTCGGCGGAAGCGCGCAGCGCCTGGAGCCAACTCGCGTTACCTTCGTTTTTGCGCTCGGCCCCACTTGGCTACCTCCGACGACTGCTCTTTGCAAAAATTGTCAAGTTTCCACCACTTATCCAAAGTAACTTTCGCTGAAGGGACGCCATTTACACCTCAAAACAATTGGCAGACTTACTCCCCCAACCTGATATTCTGAACTTAAGATAGAAAAAGAAAAAAGCCTCGCCTTCCCGGCGGGGCTTTTCTTATGCCCGCCGAAGCGCGGGCTTTCTTTTTCTGCCGAGCATGAAAGGAAAAAACATGGAAAACCCAATCTCACAGCAACAAGACACCGGCGGCCAGGCCCCCGCCGACCGCCAGTGCAACTACACCAAATCCGACGGCCACCGCTGCCGCGCCTGGGTCCTCCGCGGCCACGACCACTGCTTCCGCCACCATCGCTATCTCCACTCGCGCCCCGAGCGCCCAGTCGACGTCCCCCTCCTCGAGGACGAGGCCTCCATCGTCTACCTCCTCTCCCAAACCCTGCAGGCCCTCGCCTGGGGCACCATCCCGGTCCCCAACGGCCACGCCCTCCTCGCCGGCTGCCGCCTCGCTCACTCCATGCAAACTCAGCGCCTCGAAGCCGCCAAATTCCGCGTCAAACTCCGCCGCCTCGGCATCCCCGAACACGAAATCTTCGACCCAGGCACCAGCCCCGAGCACGCCCCAACACCCGGCGCCCTGAGCCCGGTGCCCGGTGCCCCGGACCCCTCTCCCATCCCCAACCCCAAACGCGAGCGGTCCAGCCACCTCAGCTTCCGCGACCTGAAGAAGAACTGGGACAAGGAGTTGGGCAAAGTCGAGAGCGAGATGACCGACATGTTCGCCCCTCGCTATAAAGAAACCCGCGAGGAATTCAACGCCGCCCGCGCCACTCCGTTCGAGAACCTCGCCCAGCAGGACCTCGCAATCCAGAACCTCGTTCAGCAGAACCGGGCAAAGGAAGAAACGGTCTCAATCGCGGTCCTCTGATCCGTTAACCGACTTGCCATCCCCCCGGGGGTTCAGCCAGAAGCTCCGCCCCGGAATCAACAACATCCCGAGGGATCCACCCCCTCAAAACGAATTTTTGAAAGGACGAACGCATCCCAGCTACCGGCTACAGGCTACCGCCTGCTGGCTGATCACCAACCACCACCGACCGGCCCATGCCACCCCAGACCCAGCGTCGGCCCACCCTTCCCTCAGGACACCCCTGCCCTCCGTCCGCCCAGCCCAGGCTCCAACTTGCTATGGGACCCCTTGCTATTCACTCGCGGAGAGTCGCCCCTTCCCGAAACGGCACCCGGACTTCCCAGGCACAGTACCTTCGGCCACATTACCCATCGATTCCCATGGACATTTGCCTGTCCGAAAGCGCTAGCTTCTTGCTGTGGGGTGAACCTGGCCGTCCGGCGCTCTTCGCGCGCTGACTATTGCCCTACCACCCCCCCATCCCCCACATCCGCCTGATCCCCTGTTCCTACGCGCCCGATTCGCTCAGCAGCCGCTTCCAGGTCTTCTGGTTGCGGCGGTAGCTTTTTCTTAGGTCATCTAAGATGCGCTCGAAGTCGGTATGTTCTTTCAGCCGGTTCCATGCGGGGTTCTTCGAGAACCAGGGGTAGTTCTCGTTGCCTAAGTAGATAGCGCGGCGGAGCCAGTGGAGGGCTTCGCTCTCGTCGCCGTCAACGGCGAAGTAAGTGGCGAGACGGTAGGACATCTCGGAGTCGGCTTCGGCGGCGGCGATGGTTTCTTCCACGATGAGGGAGGCCGCGCGCTGGCGGTCGTCCATCATGACATAGCACAGGGCGAGGGTGGGGACGGCGAGGCGCATGGAGGCGTCGTCGCGAATGACCTGCTCGAGCATGTCGATGGCCTGGTGGAGGTCGCCCTGGCGCATGCGCTGGTAGGCGAGCGATGTGCGGAGCAGCGGGTAGCGCGGCTCGAGGGTGAGTCCTTTTTGCAGCTCTTCTTCGGCGAGCTCGAGCTGGTTCTGATACTGGTAGACGCGCGCGCGGTGGTTGTAGACGACGGCGGCTCCCGAGGGGTTGAGCATGAGCGCGCGGTGGAACTGGGCGAGGGCCTCGTCGTACATGCCATCGATACGCAGAGTGATGCCGGCGACGAGGTGGACGTTCCAGTCGTTGGCGGCGGTGCGGAGGAGGTGCTCGATGCCGTGGCGCGCGGATTCTTTTTCGCCGCGGGAGAGGAGCATGTAGACGCGGTAGAGGTTGGCGTCGACGGAGTTGGGGTCGAGCTCGAGGGCGCGGTCGAGGGCTTTGCGCGCGGCAATGACGTGAAGGTGTCCGCCGAAACCGTAGCGGACGAATTGCAGCTCGGCGATGCCGAGGCCGGTGAAGGCGGGGGCGAAGGAGGGGTCGCGCTGCGAAACGGCTTCCAAGAGCTGGCGGGCGCGTTCGAGGTCGGCGCGGGAGCCGGTGCGCTGCATGAATCCGGAGAGCAGGGCCTGGGCCTGGAGGTATTCCTCAGAGAGTTCTTCGCCAAGGGCCGGGGGGCGGGACGGCGTGGGAACGGCGCGCTCGGAGCCGGGCTGGAGCTGGCCGATGCCCTGGAGGGAGGCGAAGACTTCGTTGACGATTTCGGTCTGGACCGCGATGAGGTCGAACGACGGGACGCTGATGGAGCCGCCGCCGCGAATGCTTTGGCTGTCGACTTCGAGGAGCTGCCAGTTGAGGTCGAAGCCCTGGTCGGAGCGCATGAAGTTGCCGGTGAGGACCCAGTCGACGAAGAGCTTTTGGCCGATGGCCAGGGGGTCCATCTGCGCGATGGGCAGATGCATGAGCGCCGAGGACGGGCGCACGACCAGCGACGACATGCGGGCGATGCGGGTGGCAAGGGCGTCGGCGAGGGCGAAGCCGTAGAGAGGCGCGATGTCGGTAGCACCGAGATTCTGGAAGGGGAGCACGAGGAGGGTGTTGCGCTCGGATTTTTCTTCGGAGGACTCGCGGAAGCGCTCGGCGAGCATGGAGAGGATGCCGGTAGCGCGCTTCTCCTGCTCGGCGGGCGTGGAGGGCGGGAGGATGGCGGCGGCGTCGCCGGGGATGATGCCGGACTCCAGCTGCCGCGTCTTCATGATGGTCTTGAGAGCTTCGCGGACTTCGGCGGAGGAGACGTAGCGCTCGGCGGGAGTCTTCTGCAGAAGGCAGAGGATGACCGAGGTGAGTTCGGGCGGCAGGTTCTCGGGGAGCGGGGGCGGGTCGGCGAACTGGATGGCGCGGATGGACTGGAACTCGTCGCCGTCGGGGCGGGCGAAGGGATGGCGGCCGCTGGCGAGCTCATAAAGGATGACGCCGAGCGCCCAGAGGTCGGACTGCACGGAGCTTTGGCCGGTGACGAACTGCTCGGGGGCCATGTAGGCGATGGTTCCGCCGCGCGCGGTGTAGGTGGCGATGGGGGCGCCGGGTTTTCTGCGCGAGGATTTGGCGGGGTCGAAGTCGCGCTCTTCGGGCGGGAGGCGGCGGGCGAGGCCGAAGTCGAGGATCTTGGCGAGGCCGCCATCGGTGAGCATGACGTTGGCGGGCTTGAGGTCGCGGTGGAAGATGCCGAGGGAGTGGGCGGCGTAGAGGCCGTCGGCGATCTGGATGCCGACGGAGAGGACGAGCTGGAGGGTGGCGGGACCGCGGGCGATGAGCTTGTCGAGGGACTGGCCGGGGACGTACTGCATGACGATGAAGGCTTCTTCGCCCTCTTCGCCGACTTCGTAAATGGCGCAGACGTTGGGGTGCTCGATGGCGGAGGCGAGGCGGGCTTCGCGCAGGACGGTGGTGCGCATCTGGTCGAGGGTGAGGGCGCCCTGCTTGAGGATTTTGAGGACGACGGGGCGCATGAGCTGGGTGTCGTTGGCGAGGTAGACGACGCCGGAGCCGCCGGTGCCGAGCTTGCGCTCCAGCTCGTAGTGGGAGATGGTGCGTTTCATGGGTCTGGATTTAGTTTAGCGGCGGGGCATTGAGGATTCTGTGTAGTTTTCCTGCGATGTCGGCACGTGAATCGCCGATGAATTCTGCAGAGGTGGGCGTGCGATGTCGTTCAGCAGCAAAGTAAGCAGGGACTGGCGGATCACAATCCCGAAGACAGTGAGGGAGCGGCTCGGTTTGAAGCCAGGGGACTACGTAGAGTTCGAGTTTGTGGAAGGCCGGGTGGGGATTCGGCGCGCCGACGACAGCGCGCCTAATCGTGGACCAGGACTTTGCGGACGTGCTGGGCCTGCTTGTTGAGTTCCTCGACGAAGTCTTCGATGCGGACGAGGAAGTCCTGGCCGGAGCGGATGACGCGGGGCATGGCTTCCCAGGCTTCGCGGACGATCTCGGGGTTCTCGAGCAGGGCGACGGCGGCGCCGGCAGCGGAGACGGCGAGAGCGGACTTGCGGCGGCCGGAGATGAGTAGGAGAGCGCCGATAACGAGGGAGCCGGCGGCGACGGTGCGGGTCCAGGGGATTTCCGAGAGGCTGGATTCGATCTTGCTGGCGATTTTCATGGGCTGCAGTTCGGTGGCCATNNTTCCTTTCTGTAATAGTACTGCGGCGGGTCGTCGGACGTGACGACAGATTCAGGGGTTTGATCGAGGCCGCGACTCATCCGCGAGAGCCATTCGTGTCCGGAAAGGGTGTGATCTATGGTGCCTATGACTGCCTCCTGGGCGCTAATCGAGGTCGAATTCACGGAGGGGTTTGCCGGTATCGGGGGTCTCTTTCGCTTTCTTAAGGGCTTCTTCGAAGCGCTTGTTGAAGACGTCTTCCTGGTTCTTCTGCGCTTCCACAGACTGGCGGAAGATGCTCTCCTTGCGCTCTTCGGCTTCACGGAGAGCGCGGGTGGCCTGGTCGAAGTCCTCAAAGGTGCGTTTGCGGGGGGCCGGGGTGTGAGCGATGACAGCGTGGGTGGAGGGGTCGATCTTGAGCATCGCGCCGCAGTCGGGGCAGGCGATCTCGAAGGTCGAGTTGGAGTGGGATTTGGCCATACTGCTGTACAAAGCGAGAGTGTACCGCATGCGAGCCGGGAGCGGGGAGCCGGGGAGCTGGGAGCGGCGCCTGCGGCTGCTTGCTCAGAGCAGGCTATTCGACTGCGTCTGGCTCGCTGAGAATGACATTCCGGCCTTGAAAAGAAGTAGCTGACTTATTTTGCAAGTGGTTAGCATTCCTCATATTGCTTTCATCACAGAACGGGAACACGGCACAGACGCGATTCCACCCGGTTTGTTTATCCTTGGCTGATCGATTCCGGTCCCCTATGAGGATACTTCCGGTTGCCGACCCTACAGACAAAACCCACTCGATGAGCGCATTGGCCAGTTTGCAACAGTTGAGGTTTTCTTCAATAACTGCGGAGGCTTGTACTGGGAACAGCATAAAGCCCACCCGCGCGGGAGAGTGGGATATCGTTCATCATCGGATCCCAATTGAATCGCTCTGAATTCGGGCTGACGCTGGAACGCGTCGCCACCGGGTGGGTCACGTCATGGGCAGAGTTCTGAGATGTGGGGCCTGGTTTCAGAGGTGCGACAGAGAGGCAGAGGCACGCCCATTCGCGTGCCTCTTGTGCAGTGAGTTTGAATTGCACTGTTTCTGTTCGAAGATCTCCGTTGCTATTTGGATGGGGCCAGGTAGCTGAGTTCCGGGTCGAACTTCCAAATGCTAAATTCGGTGCTCTCGATCAGCGGCTGCAGCTTCGCTTCAAACGCCTTGTATTCGTCGGCTGTCATGCCCTTCTGTATGCCGATGGGTCCGTCCAGATCAGCCCAGCCTTTGATTCCCAGGTAGGTATGAATCTCATTGGTGGGCGTGCCGAAGCGCGCCACAGCGACCCCGAAATCCGAGGCGCCGGATTTCTGAATGGCCGGGAACAACTGATCGCGGAATAAGGCTTCGACCTCGTCCATCTTTCCTGAGTTAACCCGCGTGCGGCCCACACGGATCATGGGAGGGACGTCATTGGATCGGATCGTCAGGTCGGGCTGCATCTCGTCCATCCAGTATTCGAGGCTCTCGGTAACGATGCTGAGGCGTGCGATCGCTCGCGCGATATCCACCTCCGAACCCTTCATGGCCGGATCCTGCTCACCCATCTCCTTCCATTTCGACGAGTACCAGACGACGGCGTGTTGCAAGGGGCCGGTTTGCGAATCCCACACGGTTACGCTTTCCCTGGATCCTGCTTTCTTGAACAGAGCGACATAGTCTTTGACAGCAGATTTCCAGTTGTCTTCCTGCCCCGCCTTCACCTTGACCAGGAGGACAGTGCGGATGTTTTGTGCCACAGACGGCATAGTGAATGCGAGCATGGTCATCGCAGCGAACAGGCAGAGGCGTAGCCTCAGCGGATTTTTCATGGGGTCGATCTCCTGGGCCTCGCGCAACGAACTTGCACCGCCCAACAACGGGAGAGGAAATGTGCGTGTACGGAGGCAGGCGGATTATACAGGGCAAATGAGAAGAATTTTGGAACAGATATCGCCCGCGGGGCAACTCACCCGTGGCTCAGCCGTCCGGCACCTGAAGCAGCAGCCGTCATTGGTAATGCGATACGCGTTTATCTCGCGTGATCCTCGCCCGTCATGACACCGGTTCTCGGGAAGTGGTAAATCGCCGAGTCACTCAGCGAGGTCCAGCACCAAGGGCGCGAACGCGTTCCGGGCCGCATCAGCGGCAAATACGGAAGTAAGACGAATCGCTTTGCCCTGTGCTTCCGTGCGCTTTCCGTTGCTGGTCAGAGCGGCAAGATCGACCGTAATGCGGAAAACGTCAGGGGGCCGAGCGCGAAGCTGGAAGCCGGTAGCAGGCAAGCCCTATTGTGACGCGATGACGCGGATGTGGGCCATCATGCCGCCGTCCTGATGCTCGCCGATGTGGCAGTGGTAGACGAAGTCGCCGACTTCGGCGAAGGGGATCTGCACCGTGACGGTGGCGACGGGGCAGGCTCCGGAGCGCCAGGTTGAAACCGTGCCATCGCAGCTGGCGCCGCCGGTGGAGAGGGCGACGTTGTCCATGAGCTCGCCGGCATCGCCCTGGGGGGCGTTCTGGGGAACCACGTAGAACTTGGTCTGATGCATGTGGAAGTTATGCGCTTCGCCGGCGGTGTTGACGAGTTCCCACTCCTCGGTGACAGGCGTATTGCCGGGAGCGAGGGGGAGACAGACGTTGATATAGGAAGGGTCGAAGGCGGTGATGTCTTCGAAGGTGCCGGGGACGGGGTTGTCGTTCGCGTCGACCTCTTCGTAGCCCATGCCAAAGGTAGCGGGATCGGAGGAGGGAATGCCGAAGAAGATGCGGCGGCGGTGACCGGCGGGGAGAGCGGAGCAGTTGGGCGAGGCGATAGAGGGAACGGGTTTCGACAATTCAGCGAGGCGCGTGCGAATGGTGGCGAGTTCGCTGGAGTCGACGGCTGGTGCGCCGGGAGCGGCTGGAGCGCCGTTGGCAAGTTGGCGCGCGTCCTCCAGATCGAGCGAGCCGGGAATGCCGGCGAAGCCCGCGCGCACCGGCGATCCGAGCAGGCCGCGGCTGGAGAGCAGCGCGGAGGCGACCGGAGCGACAGAGAGCAGCGCGGCTGGACTGGCGGTGGAGGAGCCGGCGGCGATGTGGGCGAGATTAACCTGGGGCCATTGATCGCCTGCGGGGCCGGTATCGACCATGTTGGTGAGCAGCGTTGCGGGATGCGATTGCGGCGTGACCCAGATTTCCGCGCGCGAACTGGGGAACATGACGAGGTTCGTGGCGCAGACGGGCTGGGTTGAGTATGTGGTGGCGAAGCCCTGGCAGGGGACGGGATCGATGGCGCCGGCGGTATCCGCCTTGATCGCGGATGTGGCCGTGCCGGGGGGAGGCGCCACGGCAACGCCATCGAGGGAGACGATCTGGAACGGAATGGGAGCGCCGGTCTGATCGTCCTGGAGGACGAGGTCGTAGGAGCGGCTGGGACCGGTGTTGGTGATTCGCCAGACTTCGCCGGAGCCGGCGGGTGCGGGGAGCTGCGGGAAGACCTGGCCGTTGACGGTGTGGAACCAGATGCCGCCGGTGTAGTCGGGCGGGCCCGAAGTGGCTGCCTGGGACCGGGGACCTTTCTGCACGTCAGGAATGCCGGAGGTGAGGTGCCCCTGGCAGTAGCCGTCGCGCTGGACGCCGACAAGGTCCGTGGGCGCGCAGAATTCCGCATTCTCCTGGTCCAGCACCTGGCCGTTGGCGAGGACCTGCATATCTTTCAGGATGAAGTAGCGCTCGGGAATGGAGGCGCCGGCGGGAGCGGTGAGGTAGTCGGTGACCGAACCGATGGTGATGATGCCGGAGAGGCCTTCGGAGATCTGGTTGATGCCGAGGCCGTGCACGTGCGGATGGAACCAGAAGAGGCCGGAGGGATGGCCGGGCGGGATGTAGATGTCGTACTGGATGGGCTGGTCGGTTGCGGTCTCGCCGGCCATGACCATCGACGGCAGTTTTCCGGCGGGATAGCCGAGGACGTAGACGTAGTCGCCGTAGGTGGGGTCGGTGGCGTCGGCCTGGCGCGGCTCGACGATGAGACCGTGAGTATGAATATTGATGGGGTTGTCGGCGAGCATGGCGTTCATCATGGGGTCGCTGCCGTGGGCGTATTTCGCGTCGGCGGGCGCCGGGGGCAGGTGATTGACGAGCTTCATGCGGAGGTGGTCGCCGGGATAGAGCTGGAGGCGGATGCCGCCGTAGGGGGCGACGGTCTGCGATCCGGCGGGGCAGCTATCGCCCTGGGCGACGGATGTGGGACACATCTCGAAGACCCAGGCGGTGGGCTGGAACTGGCCGAGGGTAATCTGCATCGGCTCGGCGATGACGAGCAGGTCGAGCAGGTGGTTGGAACTGGTGAAGACGGGAGGGCCGCCGGTGGTGGAGGCGCTTCCGACCACGGTCGTTCCGCAACTGCCGATGAGGAGGAGACCCAACAGGCAGGCGAGGCCGGTGAGGCCGAAAAGTGACCGCTTCATGACGTGAAGTTCATGGAGATGCGGTGTCGGTGCGCGCCGTTGTATGGCTGGGTGAGCAGCGCAGATTTTTTGCGGGAAATTTTTGGGCGGGAGGGGCGTGGACTGTGGCTGGTATCATCCTGGTCGGTTGTTTCAGGAGAGGAGATGCATGGCGCAGAGTAATGCGGAGATTGTGCGGCGGTTTGCGGATGAGGTGATCTCGCGTGGGGAGATCGATCGGGCGGGGGAGTTTGCCTGGGAGGATGTGGCGGAGCAGGTTCCGCTCCCCGGGCAGGGGCCAGGGCTGGACGGGCTGAAGGATATTCTGCGGGCGATGCGGACGGGGTTTCCGGATCTGGTGTTCTCGACGCTGGAACAGATCAGCGAGGGCGACAAGGTGGCCAGCCGCTTCGAGTGGACGGGCACGCACAAGGGCACGTTCCTGGGGATTCCGCCGACGGGCAAGGCGGTGCGGGTGTGGGGCATCGTGATCGACCGGCTGGTGGAGGGGCGGATCAAGGAGACGCGGATCATCATGGACACGATGGGGATGNNCTATCTTGAGTGAACTATCTTGAGTGAACCAGGGGCTGGAACTCGGGGTGGGTTTGGACGATGTGGTGGGCGATGGGGCAGAGGACGTCGACCTTGAGGTTGTTGTCTTTCGCGTACTGGAAGGCCGTTGTGACCAGTTCCTGAGCGAGGCCGCGGCCGCGGAGTTCTTTGGGGACTTCGGTGTGGATAAGGGTCAGCCAGCCCTGGCCGTCGGTTTCGAATTCGAGGTAGCTGGTTTGGCCGTCCTGCTCGATCTCGAAGCGGCTGCGGGTTACTGGGGTTGGGTTGGACATGGGAGATCCTTTGGTCGATCATAGCGAAAGGTGTGAGAGGGCGATCACAGAGCCGCACTAAGATTTCACCTTTCGACGCCTATCCGACATTCTGAATCCGATCGGCATCGGCTTAAACACCGGTTTGGTGACATCTCCTCTCTGTTCTTTGCGAAGGCCGCGATAGTCAATCTCGCCTAGAACGAAGTAGTCGCTGATACCCCCCTTAACCTGCACAACGTCTCTGAGGTACTCTGCCTTCGCCGGAGCTCGAACGCGGCTGTCTCCATATAGCCTGTTGTTGACCTGTACTACAAACGTATGGAGATCGAATGCCGTGGCTTCCACAAGACTCGAAAATGTCTTGACATCCGAATTCCATTCCAAGATGAAGAGTGTGTCGAGCTCCCCGCGAAGCGCGTTTCGATGAGTAATATTGGTTAGATCGCTACATATTAATACTGAAAAGCAATACCCTCCATGCACGTACAATGTTGGGTAAGCTAGGATACCCGTCGGATAGTACAGCGTTCTCTTTTTTGCTCGATCAAGGGTTCGGAGCCGACGTCTTTCTTCGTAGGCGGGCGCAAATTTCGGCTGTAGCCGAACGACGTGGCTCGAGTACCCAGGCCAGCTCGTGATGAGCGACACAAGGCAGTCGTTACGTAATACCGCCTTCTTACGATTTCGGTGGTACTCTACCCCAGCGAGGAACGAGACGGTGTTAGAAGCTAATTTCCTTGCGATTCGGAGCGCCCATCGCAGCGGTATGCTGAGCTCGGGCAGCACTATGTAATCAGGCCGGGTGGCTTCCTGCAATATACGATTTATAAGTTGATTTAGCTCACTGTACCGCTTGAGGGAACGGTCCTGTTGGCCCCGAACCGCAGCTTCCCATTGCTGCTCTGTCGTTCTATAACTCGCAAGAGCGACAGTGATTCGATCACGCTTCCTTGCCGGAACGTTGAATATGGCTACGCCGCTCGGGGGAGGCGGAGGCTCCATGCCCAATCGAGACAGCGAGGTAACCATGGCCCCCCGTAGTGCCATTATGGCTGCCCTATAGACCTCTGGGTTCAAGAGAACGCCCGGCGCAGCAAGGGATATTTCATCGGGTCTGAGGGGTCTAGTTGGAAACGCCAGCGCCGGCCAGTGTGGGACCTTCAAGTCCCCTGCTAGTTTCCTGAACCGGCGAATCGCGCCTAACCGAAGTTTTCTGCGAACCTCGATCGGCTTGGGTACCGGAGGCCCCGGCTCGTCCTCGGTTTGGCTTAAGTACCAAAAGTCCTTGTACGGACGGCTTCCCCAGTCAGCCAAGAGAATCTGATTGACAAGCTTCTCTAACCGAGCCACCGTGTCTGGAATGTAGAGTTCAGAATCAAGACGTTTGAGAGCTTTCAATACAGCCAGAAATCCTGAATTCAATCTGACTCGTCGACCAGTCGCTGCTTGCAGAGCCGTCTGGCGGAGCGCTTCAGCGTAGTGCGTACAGCAGAGTGCGAACTTGAGCTTTTGTGTGCCTACCCCGATGGTGGAGGTCCTTTCGAGGATCTCACGGACACGAACAAATTTTGATATGAACAGTTCTGCTGGTTCGAAATCTCCACACCCCAGCATCAGTCCAAAGATGCGAGGCAAATACACTACGAAATCGAAGAAACCCGCGGGGGTCAGAACGTGACGGCTGACGAGTCCATAGAATTCATTGCGGACCTTGAGCCAGGAGCGTGGCTGAAGATCGGATGCGTATGTCTCGATATCACGGAGCAGGAGGGAGAAACCGAGCCGCCTGATCGAAACCGCATCTGCTTTGCGAAGGGCGTCCACTTGGCGTGTCGCATCGGAACCGGCAAGCAGTGCTTTTGAAGCCATCTCAGCACCGGTTTCTGGGACCGCAGGAAGCAATCTATATTCGCTAGATTGGGCGCGCATTTGTTCGCGGATGTGTTGAATTAGATCCAGACCGTGCGCGGAGGACAGCGCGAAGATCCTTTGCTTCGTGCCGGCAAATACGAGTTCCGAGTCGCGCGCGTAGGGGAGTTTGAGCTGCAGCGAATGGGGGCCGGCAGCGTTGCGTTTTACAGATAGTAATGGCTTTAGCTTCCCCGCGAGCCATGCGACTACGTCGCTTGCTCCTATCAGATTGGAGTCGTTTTCGAAGACCAAGAAAATGTCATCCACATAGCGCCCGTAATAGAGCGGCTTTACTTTTGTGTCGATTGCGTTATCAAGATCGGCCAAGAGCACGTTGGCAATGATTTTCGATGCTGATAATCCAACTGGGATGGCGCCTTGGGGGCGAGCGCGGCAGTCAGGTGTAGACCTGTACCAAGTGTCTATAGCATCGAGCAGCAGACGCGTAAATGTCCGCTCCGCACGGGAGAACTGCAAGCCTAGAGAAGAGAGGAAACGTCGTCGCATCATAAACCGCGGTGAAACTCGATGGTAGAACTCTTCAATATCCATCGTTATGGCGAGGATGTTTTTGTGTGCAACGAGAGATTCCTCCATCGCGGACAGACCTTGTTCGCGCCAGTTGCGGTAGGCAGAGAAATAAGGAGCAAAGAGACCAGTGGCGGCCACGTTAATTTCGGATCGGCCACCTTCCAGCCATGATTCTTGGCTGTACCTTCTTCGCAAACGATTGGCGAAACAGAGGTCAGGATTGAGGGCACCGTCAAGCAGACGGCCAACCTTAATGATCCATAATGAGGAAATAATTTGGAAGTTGACGCTCGGGCAAATAATGAGTCGCAGCTTGGCTGTTGCTCTTTGCCCCGATTCCTCAAATCTGCGTTCCCAATCGGCCAGAGGGTCGAGCGCCCTAAAATGCCCGCTGATGCCGTCATCCCACGAGTGTGTATCGATTGACTTTGGCAAGTAGGTGTAGCCGCCAAGGAATGACAAGTCAGATGTCCACGCGTCATTTACATCGAGCAGCATCCTGTGAAGTTGCAGAAGATTCTCCTGCAAATGCTGTTCGTATTCTGTAAACGCCAGTGCGTGGACATGGGTATTTTCGTAATATGCTTCTACTTTAGCGTTGCGATAAGCAACGTATAGATCGCCCAAGGATGCATGATGTCTTGATAGTGGCATTCTGAGCGCGCCTCCTGACCCTGGGCGCTAATTACTCAGCTCAGACTAACAGAGTCCTCTAAGCATGAAGCCCGGCATTTCTGCCGGGCTTCAGGTTGAGTTTACAAGCGAGGAGCAGGTCCCTCTGTTGCGTCCGGCACAGGCGCCGGGCTCCGGTCGGGATGGCAAGCTTATTCAGCCGATGGTGATTCCTCGGCCGCCTTCGTTTGCGCCACGGTCCAGGTGGGGTCGCCTACTTTGAAGCGGGCGAATCTCCGGATGGTGATGTTCTCGCCGAGTTTGCCGACCTTCAGTGCGATGAGGTCTTTGATGGACTGGCTTTGTTCTTTGATGAAGGGCTGATCGAGCAGGCAGACTTCTTCGTAGAACTTGGTCATCTTGCCTTCGACGATCTTCTCGACGACGGGCGCGGGCTTGCCGGTGGCTGCGGCCTGGGCGCGGTAGATTTCCTTCTCGCGCGCCAGATCTTCTTCCGTCACGTCTTCGCGGCGGATGTAGCGGGGATCGGTGGCGGCGATGTGCATGGCGATGTCCTTGAGGAGCTCCTGGAAGTCCTCGGTGCGGGCGACGAAGTCGGATTCGCAGTTGACCTCGACGATGACGCCGATTTTGCCACCGGCGTGGATGTACTGGCCGACCGCGCCCTCGTTGGTGGAGCGGGCAGCTTTTTTGGCGGCCGAAGCCATGCCGCGCTTGCGCANNCCTTGAGGCAGTCGCCCATGGGGGCGCCGGATTTTTCGCGAAGTTCTTTGACGAGTTTTGCGTCGATCTTTTCAGTCACCGTGGACATCCTTGATTCCTTCTTCCTTTGATCTTTTCATCCCGGGGAACGTTCCCGCAATGCGGGGACGTTCCTTCTGAGGGCTTAGGCGTTGGCGGTGGACGCGCGAGGNNCCCACATCTGCCAGAACCGGGCAGATGTGGGGCACCCGGATTCTTCAGAACTTGCCGGGCCTGAAGGCCCGACTGTGGAGCGTCATTTTTCACCGGCCTAAAGGCCGGTGCTTCTACCGTCGTGCCGCTTCGCGGCACACAATGTGCTTCACACTACACAAGAAAAGCGTAGCTCCGGATGAAGGCAGCCACGCTTTGTGGATTCCGGACCCGGGTCTCAGAATCGAGACCCGGGGCACCCAATCTTACGCAGCAACCGCAGCAACTTAATAACCGCTTTCGGCGGCCTNNCTTCGGCGACGGCCTGGAGGTCACCGGCGACACCGGCCATTTCCGTTACGAACTGCTTGTCGGTCGCGGCAGCAGCGCCTTCGGCGACCGCGTCGGCGATCTTCGAGGTGAAGAGCCGGATGGCGCGGAGGGCGTCGTCGTTGCCGGGGATGACGTAGTCGACGACGGTGGGGTCGCAGTTGGTGTCGACGACGGCGACCACGGGAATGCCGAGCTTGCGGGCTTCCTTGACGGCGATGGCTTCGTTGGACGAGTCGACGACGAAGAGGGCGTCCGGGAGGCGGCGCATATTCTTGATGCCGGCGAGATTGGCCTGGAGGTGTTTGCGCTCACGCTCGAGGCGGATGACTTCCTTCTTGGTGAGGAGGTCGTAGCGGCCGTCGGTGGCCATGTCGTCGAGTTCCTGAAGGCGCTTCACCGATTTCTGGACGGTAACCCAATTGGTGAGCAGACCGCCGAGCCAGCGCTGGTTGATGTAGAACATGCCGCAGCGAGTGGCTTCTTCGGCGATGGCGTCCTGCGCCTGGCGTTTGGTGCCGACGAACATCAGGACTTTGCCCGAGGCGGCGAGTTCGGTGACGAACTTCGATGCCTCCTTGAACATCTTGAGGGTCTTCTGCAGATCGATGATGTAGATACCGTTGCGCTCGCCGAAGATGTACTCCTTCATGCGTGGATCCCAGCGCTTGGTCTGATGCCCGAAGTGGACGCCCGCTTCGAGCAGCTCCTTCATGGTGATCGTGGCCAAACAGCCTCCTTATTGGACTGCATTCCGGCGGGTTTTACGGGCCGGAATTGATTTCCCCAGTCGGGGAAGATTGAACAACGAACTTAGCGGTTAGCGTTTAGCGTCTAGCAAAACCGTTTCACGACTAACCCAAACTTGTGCGGTCCAGCAGCGATTAACGCTTGCTGAACTGGAAGCGCTTACGCGCACCCTTCTGGCCGTACTTCTTGCGTTCCTTGACGCGGGCGTCACGGGTGAGCAGGCCTTCGGTTTTGAGAGTCTTGCGCAGCTCGGCATTGAACTGGAGCAGGGCGCGGGCGATGCCCATCTTGACCGCGTCGGCCTGGGCGGCAACGCCGCCGCCGGAGACGGTGGTGATGACATCGAAGGTCGCGGCCGTATCGCTGACGACGAGGGACTTCTTCGCGGAGACGCGCTGCTGCTCGGTGACGAAGTAGGTGTCGAGGGCTTTGCCGTTGACTTTGAACTCGCCGGTGCCGGGGCGGAGATAGACGCGCGCGATGGCGGACTTGCGCCGTCCCGTGCCGTAGTACTGAACCAGATCTGCCATGTAGCTTCCTTAATCTTTATGCGTTCACTTCGAGCGGCTGGGGTTTCTGGGCCGCGTGCGGGTGCTTCTCGTCGCGATAGACGTTGAGCTTGGTGGCCATTTTGCGGCCGAGTTTGGTCTTGGGGAGCATGCCCTTGATGGCCTCTTCAACGACCTTCTCGGGGCGGCGCTGGATGAGGCGGAGGAAGGACTCTTCGCGCAGGCCGCCGGGGAAGCCGGTGTAGCGGCGATAGGTCTTGGACTGGGCCTTGAGGCCGGTGAGGCGGACCTTGGCGGCGTTGATGACGATGACGTGATCGCCCATATCGAGGAAGGGCGTGTACTTTGGATTGCGCTTGCCGCTCAGCACGCTGGCAGCCTCGGTGGCGAGGCGGCCGAGGGTTTTGCCGCTGGCATCGACGACGAACCACTTACGGTCGATTGCGAGCCCGCTTGGAATATAAGTCGACATNNAACTCTTCCGCGGCTTACGGATGCTGTACGCGTGAGTTGGCGCAGAATTTGAGGCCCCGGTAGCCGATGACTGCAGGTTTTCCGGATCGACCATCCCCGGTCTGCGGTGCAAACGCACAGACGCGGAGACGCACACTGCGCAAGGAGTTCAGGATACGAGAATTTAGGGGGAGAGTCAATACAGGAAGGAGGAAGGAGGAAGGAGGAAGGAGGGAGCAGGCACCGAGCTCGGGCGGTGGTCTCGTCAGAACAGGATTCGCAGCTCGGTGATGAGGTTGTGGTTGTAGCAGTAGAAGCGTGACGTGGCGATCTGCATGCCGCCATCGAAAACGGCGACGGGATGCCGGGGACCCCATTCCTTCTTCGTGACTGCGAAGAAGGCTGCCGGGGTGATGAAGTTCTGCGTTCTGCCGTCGTNNCGGCCCTGCCGATCGATTTTGCCGGTGGGCAGGACGGCATCGAGGGTGGACTGCAGGTCGAAGCGCCCGAAAGCTTTGCCTGCGGCGAGCTTGGGCACGTCATAGCCGGTCAACATGGCATTCTGCCTGGCACCCGGCGCAAAGCCGTGCTCCAGGATGGCCGCGACAGCGAAGTTGCCGTGGTTCGCGTTGCCCGAGGCGATGCGGAACTTCACCTGGGTTGAGGCGTTGCCCCAGCCGTCCTGGAGTTGGGCGCTGTGATTCCTGAAGAAAGAGGGTGGATTGAGATCGAACTGGAAGCGCGTTCCGGCGATCAGGGTGATCCCGTGATTGTTGCCGTAGCTGAAGATCTGCGCATCAGGCGCGCTCGATCTCGCGACCGAAAACCGTGCTCCCTGGGTGAGGCGGGAATCGGACTGAATGAGCGGGCCAATCCATGTGGGCTGCAGAGCGGCCATGGTGGTGTTGTGGCTATTGAGGCGATCCCGGAACGTTTCCTGAGCATGAGCCGGCCGGACCGGGGCACACACTGCGAGGGTGCTGAGGAAAGTGGCGATCAGGGGTTTGTTCACGATTTGTGGTTAGGCTAGCCGGAGAGTGGAGAGGGGGGCAGTGATTTACGGCACAGAGGAGTCGACCCGGGATCAAAAAGGAACCGTCAAGATTACTTAGGAAAGGGCGCGGAACAGAACTTGCTGGACGATGCGTCGACAGAAGGAATCTTCTGCTTGCTGTGGGGTGAACCTGGGCGGTATCCCCGTTTTCGGGCCGGTGCCGCCAGGGCGACGGCAATACGCCAAATGCACCAGATGGGAGTGGCGCCACATGCGTCAGACGGGAGTGGCGCCACATGCGTCAGATGGGAGTGGGCCACATGCAACAGTCGGGAATGGGCCACATCCGGCAGACGGGAATGCCTACATACACCCGATAGGAGCGGGGCCACATGCGTCAGATGGGGGTGACGCCGCATGCGTCCGACGGGAGTGGCGCCACATGCGTCAGTCGGGAATGGGCCACATGCAACAGTCGGGAATGGACCACATCGGGCAGACGGGAATGGGTCACATACAACCAAAGGTGTGCAAGTGGGGTTCCTACCGGCGGCGCGGGGTTGTCGTCAGGGGTGGGGAGCGTCAAACTGGATGGTAGCCGGTAGCTGGTAAGGCTGGGAGCCGGTTGCCAGGAGCTGAGAGCCGGGAGCTGGTAGCGAAGGATATAAGAAGACGACGGTAGCCGGTAGCGAAGGATAAGGATGCGGGACACGATTATCACGGTAGCGGAGCAGAAGGAGCCCTTTGGGGGGCCGGCGGCCGGGTCTGTGTTCCTGCACGTCGGATTTGTGGGGCTGATTGCGCTGCTGATCTTTGCGAACACGAAATTCCGTGGGAACCAGTGGGGGGTGAACGGGCCGCAGGGGGCGATCCAGGCGAATCTGGTGAACTCGGCGCCGTCGATCCCGCTGCCGGCGCTCACGCCGCCTACGCCGAATGTGCTGGCGACTCAGGAACCGAGCCCGGCGCCGGCTCCGCCGACGAAGGAGACGATTCCGATTACGCCGCCGGACGCGATTCCGCTGGCGGCGCACAAGCCGAAGCTGAGGCCGGTGGAGAAGCCGCAGCCTCCGTCGCCGCAGCATGCGCAGCCAACCAACGAAACGAACCGCGCGACCTATGGTGAGGCAGGCGCGACCAATATGGCACACGCCATGAACAATGCGGCGCGCAGCAACGCGCCGGTGCAGGTGCAGGGCGGAGATTTCGCGGCGCGCTTCCCCTGGTATGTGGACAAGATCACGCGGATGGTGAGCCAGAACTGGTACACGTACCAGATCGACTCGAGCACGCGGTACGGGAGCCAGGTTTCGGTGGTATTCACGATCCGGCGGGACGGGAGCGTGGATTTCAGCAGCATTGAGATCCCGCAGACGAGCCCATCGCCGTCGCTGAACAAGACGGCGCGCGAGGCGGTGCAAAGGGTGGGCAATTTCGGACCGTTACCTGATCAGTACACAGGGAAAAGCGTATCGGTAGAGTACACTTTTACCTACGATCAGCCGTCGAAGTGAGGGCGCTCGGGTCGTATCTGGATGTGCCGATTCACCGATTTCCCATACCGGCAGCACCATCCTTCCCGGGCCATTCCGCTTCCCACAACACGAAGGCGGAAACCCCCGATACGGAGCCGGCAGGCCGTCATCAATCCAATGGAAACGGAAGAAGCATGATCGATCTCTCCCCCCGGAAATCTGTCGCTGTTCGCACGGCTCTCCTTTTTGCACTGATCGCGCTCGCCGTCTGCGGAGCCCGGGCCCAGGACTGGGTACGGACGGGGACGAATCTTGGCGTGTCGAAGATCCGCATTGCCGCGGCGGATTTCAAGGCGGCGTCGGCGGATCCGCAAGCCGGCGGGCTGAAGTCGGCATTCGATCAGACGCTGTACAACGACCTGCGCTACGCGGGGATTTTCGACGTGGTGTCGAAGAGCATGATTCCGACGTCGACGCCGGGCACCCCGCAGGAGATCAACATGGCGGAGTGGTCGGGGGCGCCGTCCAACGCCGGGTATGTGGCGTTTGGAGCGCTCACGGCGAGCGGCGGACATCTGGCGGTGCAGGGATTTTTATACAACACGGCACAGGGACAACAGAATCCGCAGGTGCTGGGCAAGCAGTACGGGGGCGAGGCGACGGTGGACTCGTCGCGGCAGATCGCGCACCGGTTTGCGGACGAGATCATCCAGCAGCTGGGCGGGATTGCGGGGATCGCGGAGACGAAGATTTACTTCGTTTCGAACCGGACCGGCACCAAAGAGATCTGGGCAATGGATTATGACGGCATGAACGAGCGGCAGCTGACGCATCTGGGCACGGTGTCGCTGTCGCCGCATGTCTCGCCGGATAATTCGCGGGTGGCGTTCAGCTCGCTGGGAAAGAACGGTTGGTCGATCCGGATGTACTCGCTCGATCTGGGGCGGCTGATGGCGTTTCCGGCAGCGGGTGGGACGACGCTGTCGCCGGCGTGGTCGAGCGACGGAACGAAGCTGGCATTTTCGTCTTCGCGGGAGGGCGATCCGGACATTTATGTGAGCGATGCGTCGGGGAACGGGGCGCGGCGGCTGACGGCGTTTCGCGGGCCGGATGTGTCGCCAGCGTGGAACCCGAAGACGAACGCGCAGCTTGCGTGGGTGAGCGGGCGGACGAAGCTGCCGCAGATCTACATCATGGATTCAGACGGAGCGAACGTGACACGGATGACGGATGGCGGGTACGCGATTTCGCCGTCGTGGTCGCCAAGCGGGCAGTTTCTGACCTTTGCGTGGGACCGGAAGTATGGGCCGGGAGCGCCGGGCGGGTACGACATCTACGTGATGGACATTGCGAGCAAGCGGTGGACGCAGCTGACGCACGATTCGGGCGCCAACGATTTTCCGTCGTGGTCGCCGGACAGCCGGCACATTGTGTTCCAGCGCGAACAGAACGGACATAGCGAGATCTGGATGATGCTGGCCGATGGCACGGACCAGCAGCAATTAACCCACGGTGGCGGGAGCAACACGATGCCGAACTGGAGCTGGAAATGACCACCTGATGAAAGCCGGTAGCCGGTAGCTGGACTACTTTTGCCTGGTAAAAACCCCCGAAACGCTCCCTGAAGGAGGAGAGACAAGTGAAAATTTCGAATCGCACGTCCCTGGTGATGGCCGTAAGTCTGGCGGCAATGCTGACCGTTGCCGGATGCCACAAGAAGAACCCGGCACCACCGCCGCCCCCCGCCCCTCCGGCCACGGCTCCGACGCCCATGGCGACGATCACGGCGGAACCGAGCAGCATTACACCCGGCGGGAGCGCTACGCTGACGTGGAAGACGACGGACGCAACGAACGTGTCGATTGAAGGTCTGGGCACAGTGGCCACGGCGGGCACGCAGACGGTGACGCCGACGCAGACGACGAGCTATCACCTGATCGCGCAGGGCGACGGCGGCACGGCCGACGCGACGGCGACGGTGACGGTGACCTCGGCTCCTCCTCCTCCGGCTCCGATAACCGAGACCGGCATCGACGAGAATGCGTTTGAATCGGCGGTGAAGCCGGTGTTTTTCGACTACGACAGCTACGACGTTCGTCCGGATGCGCAGTCTACGATTTCCTCGGACGCGAACTTCCTGAACCAGCATCCGAACCTGAAGGTAGTGATCGGCGGATACTGCGACCAGCGCGGGTCGACGGAATACAACCTGGCGCTGGGCGAGAATCGCGCGAACGCGGCCAAGCAGGCGCTGGTGAGCGCGGGCGTGAGCCCGGACCGGCTGCGCACGGTGAGCTACGGCAAAGAGAAGCAGTTCTGCACGGATCAGACCGAAGCGTGCTGGCAGCAGAACCGGCGGGCGCAGTTCACGCTGGACCAGTAANNACAGGTTACAGGTGACAGGTGATGCGGGACGGGTTGCGGATCCCGCTCAAGGACTGCGATTTGGGAACTGCAACCTACGACCTGAAACCTGTTACCTGTGACCTGGTTTCCCGTTCGCCCCTTCCACGGCAACTAATTAATAATGAGATGAGCGCTTCCTGCGCTCTGCGGGGAATTGTGTTTATGCGAAAGACTGTGGTTTCGCTCTCGACTGTCTTCCTTTTCGTTGTAATGTGCGCGGCTCCCCCGGCGCATGCGGTGAACAAGGAAATGGTGCAGCTGCAGACTCAGGTTCAGCAGCTGCAGGATGCGGTGCAGCACCTGCAGGAGACGCAGGACCAGCAACTGAGCGTGCTGCAGCACGTGATGCAGCAGATGAATGACAGCGTGGGGAAGATCAGCGCGACGGTAACGACACTGCAGTCGCAGGTGCAGGCGCAGAACGAGTCGGGGGGCGGAAAGATCGAACAGGTTTCCGGACAGATGCAGGGGATCAACGACTCGATCGACGCGCTGCGGACGCGGATCGACAAGCTGACCGCGGAGGTGCAGGCGGTGCAGTCGCAGCTGTCGAATATTACGACGCAGTCGGCGGTGCAGCAGCAGGGCGGACAGGCCGGGCAGCCGGGGACCGATCAGAACGGGCAGCCGAACCAGCCGCAGGGGCAGCCGCAGGCGCCGCCGGTGAACGAGCTGTACCAGGGCGCGGTGCGCGACTACAACTCGGCGCGATACGATCTGGCGGCCGGTGAGTTCGGCGATGTGCTGAAGTACTACCCGAACGACGACCTTGCGGGCAATGCGCAGTTCTATCTGGGAGAGATTGCGTACCGGCAGGGAAAGTATGCGGACGCGATCAAGGCGTACAACGTGGTGCTGCAGCAATTCGCCGGAAACCCGAAGGCGCCGGCGGCGGCGCTGCGCAAGGGCGAGGCCGAGCTGACCCTGGATCAGCGGGACAACGGAATTCGGGATCTGCGCGCGCTGATTGCGCGGTATCCGCAGACGCCGGAGGCCTCGCAGGCGCGGAGCCGGCTGAACGGGATGGGGGTTCGGCCCACGGCGAACAAGCCTACGGCGTATCGGCAGTAGCGGAGCCTGTAGCCGGTAGCCTGTAGCGAAAACGCGGTCGGCAGTCAGCCGTCGGCGGTCAGCACAACAGCCAAGAGTCGGTCGGCGGAGCAGCAAGGACAGTTTTGTTCCGCAGGATGAAACGCTCTTGCGATGGTAAAGAGTTTCCTCTTGACATGCGCGCAGAGCGGAGTTAAGTCGCGTGCGTCAAGCGTAAAAGTGCGGCTACACACGGCGTTGACAAAGGGCAGGGTCAATCGCACAATCGGATTTCAGCTTGATTCCATCGTCTCCTTCGGGACTCCACGCCAGCACGTCAAAAGCAGACGTGCTGGGGGACCCCCGGGACTGGTCGTTCCGACCCACGCGCTCCCTCCGGCGACAGCCTCGACGATGGCTATGCGAAAGCGGAAGACGGCTCACGACACGATGCGAGGCCGCGGGAAGGGTCTGTTGATTTGAAAGCGCTGCTCGAAACCGACTTCCGCAACCTGACTCTGGTGGCACGCGGCAAAGTTCGCGACATTTATGCGCTGGGGGAGTACCTGCTGATGGTGGCCACCGACCGCATTTCGGCTTTCGATCATGTACTGGCGACGGGGATTCCGGGCAAGGGGATGATCCTGACGCAGCTGTCGCTGTTCTGGTTCGATTTTTTGAAGGACATTGTGCCGAACCATCTGGTGGCTTCCAACGTAAAAGAATTTCCAGAAGAGGTTTGGAAGTATCGGAAGGATCTGAAGGACCGAACGATGCTGGTGACGCGGGCACAGATGTATCCGGTGGAGTGCGTGGTGCGCGGATATCTGGCGGGGTCGGGCTGGAAAGATTACGTTGCGACGGGCACGGTGTGCGGGATCAAAATCGAGCCGGGATTGCGGGAGGGGGACCGGCTGAGCCGTCCGATCTTCACGCCGGCGACGAAGAGTTTCCGCGGCACGCACGACGAGAACGTCACGTTCGACCAGATGGGGACGCTGATTGGGGGCGAGGCGGCGGAGAAGCTTCGCGACCTGAGCCTGGCGCTTTATAACAAAGCTGCGGCGCACGCCGAATCTCGCGGTATTCTGCTGGCGGACACGAAATTCGAGTTTGGGTCGACGTCGATGGGGGTGGTGCTGGCCGATGAAGCGCTGACTCCGGACTCATCGCGGTTCTGGGTCAAGGAATTGTATTCGCCGGGCCGCTCGCAGCCTTCGTTCGATAAACAATACGTTCGTGATTATCTGGAGAGCATTCACTGGAATAAACTGGCCCCGGCGCCATCCCTCCCCGAAAATGTGGTGAACCGCACCCAGCAGAAATATCTGGATGCGTATCGTCTGTTATCGGGAAGGCCTCTGGCGGTTTAGTGGGTTCGGTTATGGCAATCATTGACTGGGTGATTCTGATCGTGGTGATTCTCTCGGTGGTGTCGGCGGCGAAGGCGGGGCTGGTGCTGGAGGTATGTACGCTGGCGGGGCTGATTCTGGGACTGCTGGTAGCGAGTTGGGATTACGAGAAGCTGACGCCGTGGATGGGTCAGTGGATCCACTCGAAAGCGGTGAACGAGACGTTATCGTTCATCGCGATCGCGCTGGGCGTGATGATAGTGGCCGGCATGGTGGGAAGGCTGATCCGCTGGTCGGTGAAGTCGGTTGGGCTGGGCTGGATGGATCGGCTGGCAGGCGCCGCATTCGGTGTGGTGAAAGGGTGCGCGCTGGTGACGATGGCGGTGATGGTCATTGCCGCGTTCTGGCCCAATGCGACGTGGTTCCGGCAGTCGCGCTTTGCTCCGGAGTTCTTGAGCATGGCGCACGCTGCCGCGGCAGTGGCTCCTGCCGAACTGGGAGATCGGATCAGGAGCGGTGTGGGCGTCCTGCGGAAGGCGCAGCCGGAATGGATGAGGCCGGCAGCGTAGTTGGGCTGGGGAAGGAAATTTGAAGAAAGCCCCGGGGGAGAACCGGGATCGGGAAAGAGGTTCCTGTGAAACGCGAGCTGGACAACCTGATCACCCAGATGCACGCAGGCGGTATCACGTATGACGAAGCCGTGCGCGAATTCAAACGGCGATTCATTCTGGAGGTTCTGTCCAGCCACCGCGGCAACCAGTGCAAAGCGGCGAAGGAGCTTGGCGTACACAGGAACACGCTGAGCCGCATTCTGGCCGAGCTGAAGATCGATCCGGGCCTGGTACGCACCGCACAGCGGCGGCCGCCGCAGCGCGAGCGCGGAGCCTTTGAGGCGAGCAAGCGCGGGGCGTAGGACAGGGCACCGGGCACCGGGCGCAGGGCACCGGGCGCCGACATCAGGTTGCGGGTGACAGGTGACAGGTTGGAGCCGGTTGTCGGTCCGTTATTCGTCTCCCGTTGATCGCTCGCATATGGCTCAATACTCCGGTTTCCACACGCGCCACGAGGGGTCGTTGTCGGACCAACGCTGGCGAATGGCGTCCTGGCTGTTCATCTGGCGGTGGAAGTGCCCATGCTGGCCTGCGTGCTCTGGTCGAACTGCTCCGGTGGCCGCCATTATGACCCAGGAGGCCTGGAGGATGATCGATTTTTTGGATACGTGCGGTGCTTTTTGCAGCGCCGGCATCCCACCTCAGAGGAGGGATATTTCATATGACGGATCCTACATATCGGATGCCGGGTGGTTCTGTGGTGCGCTTTACAACGCCGTGGGGAGCTATTTGGGCGGGCGTGTTTTCGTTCGTGGCAATCTGGTCGGTTTTCGGATTGCTCGGCGCGGCGATTTTCTCCAGCGCGGCGCCGGGTGGGGAAATGATCGCTGGGTCGAAGGGGATCGGCACGGGGATGGGAATCTGGAGCATCGTGCTGACGATGATCGCGATGTTTGTGGGCGGCCGGGTGACGAGCCATCTGGGCGGCGTCACGAACCGCGGCGACGGCGTCATCTGCGGCATGACCATGTTCGGTCTTGCCATCATTTCGACGCTGGGCATTGTTGTGCTGAGCGGAGTGGCCAGCAGTAACGGAACGGCTGCGGCAGCACCATTTATCGTGAGCGCATTCGCGGCCATCGGCTGGTTCGGCTTCGCGGCCCTCTTCCTGGGCTGGCTGGGCGCGATCGGCGGGGCCTCATCGGTTCGCCGTGTCGAGAGCCAGGCGGTACCGGTGCACGAGATGCGCAGCGCCGCCTGACGACAGGCTGAACGATTTCCGCTTCGGTCCGGCTGGGGCCGGGGCGGAGTTGTCCTTTGCCCTGCCCACGGCCGCTCGCTTGAGGGACGGTGTGACGTGAGCGGGTTCCGCCTTATACCCTGTAAGCATGAGCACAACGGTGGAGGCGCGCGTCTACGTGAAGGAAGGGTTCCGCTGGGACGAACAGCGGGCTTACCTTTTCGACATTGACGGAACGCTGATGCGCCACCGCGACCGGGTCCATGTGGACGCCTTCTTCAAGGGCGTGCGGGACGTGATGGGACGGGAGCTGGTGCTGGACGGGGTGGTGCTGTCGGGCAACACCGATCCGGGAATCCTGCGGGATGCGTTTGCGCTGGCGAGCGTGGAGGACAGCGTATGGCGTCCGCACCGGGAGGCGGTTCTGAAGGCGATGCGGATGCATGTGGCCGAGCGGCGCGCGGAGATGCTGTGGTCGATCATGCCCGGCGTGGAGGCGATGCTGGAGCACCTGGAACATAAGGGCGCGCTGCTGGGCGTGGCGACGGGAAATCTGGAAGAGATTGGGTGGATCAAGATCGAGAACGCCGGGCTGCGGCGGTGGTTCCGGTTTGGCGGATTCTGTGACCGCTTCGAGGCGCGGCAGGACATGATTGCTCATGCAGCGGAGCAGGCGAGGGCGATGCTTGGATCCATGAGCGGGACAGGAGCGGCGGATGCGACGATGTGCGTGATCGGCGATACTCCGCGGGATATTGAAGCGGCGTGCGCGAATGGGTTGTTCACGATCGCAGTGGCAACGGGGCGGTACAGTTTCGAAGAGCTCATGGAGCACAGGCCGGAGGTGTGCACGACCACGCTGGAAGCGCTGCTGGAGGCGTCGGGGGTGACTGAGAAGACAGGGACTGTAGCGGCGGAGAGCCATGCTTCGTAGCATTACGTGGACGGCGGTGCTGGCGGTGTCACTTGTGGCGGCGCGTCCGCCCGAGGCGGCAGGTCAGACGCAGGCTGGCGCGGATGCGGCCATGACGCCGACTTCCACCCCTGGGCAGGCAGCGGCAGCGAGCGCCGACATGGATGCGAAGAAGGCGAAGCACTCTTCCTCGAAGCACGACCGTGCAGAGGCAGCGAACCTGTTCGTGCAGGGCGCGAAGGACGTGGAGCAGGACAAGATTCGAGCGGCCGTGGACGCCTTTACGCGCGCGGCAGAGATGGATCCGGAAGAAACGAAGTACGAGATGGCCGATCAGATTGCGCGCGCGCACCTGGTGACGGAGCTGATCCAGCAGTCGGACAAGGAAAAAATTCTGGGCCACTCCGCGGAGGCGCGGGCGACGATCGCGGAAGCGTACAGCGTCGATCCGGCGAGTCCTGAAGTGGCGCAGCACCTGAATGAGCTGGCCTCAGCGGTGGCGGCCGGCGAGCCTGCGGTGCAATCGGACGAGGTGGAGCCGGCTCCGCCGATTGTCCTGCAGCCGAAGGCGGGCACGAAGAGCTTTCACATCCGGGCCAGCAAGCGCAACGTCATCGAGCAGGTGCTGCAGGCCTACGGGATCCAGCCGATGCTCGACGATTCGGTGGACGCGCAGATGATGCGGTACGACGTGGATGACGCCGACTGGAGTTCGGCGGAGCGGACTCTGGATCTGGCGACGGGGACGTTCATCGTCCCGCTGGACCCGGTGCGTGCGCTAATCGCCAAAGATACGCGGGCCAATCACGACAAGCTGGAGCGGCTGGCGGCGGAGACGGTTTATCTGCCGGGAATGTCGTCCAGCGAGATGACGGAGATTGCCACCGCGGTGAAAAATGTTTTTGCGCTGCGGACCGCGGTGGCCAATGCGAGCAGCGGAACCCTGACGGTCCGGGGGCGAACCGAGGACGTGAATGCGCTGAACGCCACGCTGAAGACGCTGCTGGAGGGCCGGAGCGAAGTGCAGCTGGACGTGCGTATGTTCGAGGTGGACCGGACCAAGGCGGTGAACCTGGGTGCGATCCTGCCGAACCAGACGACGCTGTTCAACGTGTACTCGGAGGCGCGCAACATCCTGAACAGCAATGCCAGCACCGTGCAGGAGATCATCTCGAGCGGACTGGCGGCGCCGGGGGACTGGGAGGCGATTCTGGCGATTCTGATCGCGTCGGGGCAACTCAGCAACACGATTCTGACCCAGCCGTTCGGGATATTTGGGGGCGGGCTGACGATGACCGGCATCGCGTACCAGGGCGGATCGCTGAACATGCAGCTGAACTCGTCGGATGTGCGCTCCCTCGACCAGCTGCAACTGCGGGTTCTGGATCGCGAAGAGGCGACAATCAAGGCGGGCGAGCGGTACCCGATCGAGACGTCGAGCTACTCGAGCCTGGGGAGTACACAGAATCTGAACATTCCTGGGTTGTCGAATGCGGGGCTTTCAAGCACGCTGCAGAACCTGGGCATCAGTGCTTCCCAGTTGCAGGCGGCGTCGCAGCTGAATATTCCGCAGGTGGAATACCAGGACATTGGGCTGAGTCTGAACGTGACGCCGAACATTGAAGGCATGGACCGGGTGTCGATGAAGTTCCACCTGACGCTGTCGGCGCTGGCGGGCTCGTCGATCAACAGCCTGCCGGTGCTGACGAATCGGGAGTACAATGCGATCACGTCGGTGAAGGTGGGGGAGAGCGCGCTGCTGGTCAGTTCCGTGACCCGGCAGGAGTCCGACGCGATTACCGGGATTCCAGGGCTGAGCGAGCTTCCGGGTTTCCAAAGCACGACGAACAAGAACAGCAACCTCGATATCGGCGAGCTGGCGATTGTGATCACGCCGCACATTGTGCGGTCGGTGAACCGACCGGCATCGGAGAAGATGATCCTGCTGCCGGTAGGCCAGCCGGGTCCCCAGTGAGGCGCGGGACAGGTTTTGGTGGATCGAGGTAGACTGAGGCCGTGAGTGGGCATGTGCATCGGTGGACGAGCAAGGCGCTGAGTGCGGCGCTGATTGCCCTGTGGACCGCAACGCTGGCATGCGCGGCCACTGCGGTGACGCCTGCGGCACGATGCCAGCGAAATCACGCGCCATGCTGCCCGCGCACCGATGGGCAAAGCTGCGCGAATTCAGAGTGCGCGCGGCAGGCCCCGAGCAAGTCCGAGAGTCGAGCAACACAGAACCAGCGCGAATGCTCGGCGCCCATCGCGGTGGCGGCATTGGATGTCGCGCATCGGCTCTCACCCGAGCCGGCGCGGGGGCTCACCGAGGGTGTGCGCTTCCGTGCGGCTGTTTTCCGTCTCAAAGACGACCTGCGGATCTAGAGCTTTCGTGTATCGAGCTGGCTTTGCGCGCGTGGCGATTGGCGTTCGCGCGCACGACTGCCCTACTCACACGGAAAGGAATGATTCCATGAAACTGAAAGCCTTAGCTCTGATTGCAACGTCGTTGTTCGCGTTGTCAGCACTGGCTGCCACAGGCGTCTCGGGCTCGTGCCCGGGAGGCTGCTGTGGTGGAAGCTGCACCAGCGGCAGCTGCTGCGGCGGTAAATAACTAACAGCAACGAGCGGCACCTCGCGTCCCGGTTTTGGTTCCGGGGCGCGGGGTGTCTCTTTTTATTTGCGGTCGAAGCGGAGCTTGAGGGCGAGGATGCCGAGGGAGAGGGCGAGGCTGATGGCATTGGCGAGGATGATGGGCACGGAGCGAACGAAGATTCCGTAGAGGAGCCAGAGGAAGACGCCGCAGGAGAAGACGGAAAACATGATGAGGGAGATTTCGCGGGCGCTGCGCAGCTGCCAGACGCGGACCAGTTGCGGCACGAAGGAGATGGTGGTGCAGGCGGCGGCAAGGAATCCGATGAGGTTGACGGCGGGGCTGATCGTGCTCATAAGCCTTTGCGGTGAATGAAGAAATAGATGGCGATGGTGAAGCCGAGGACAATGATGATGGGGCGGAGAACGCGGTCGCTGATGCGGCGGGCGTTGCGCGCGCCGGTGTAGCCGCCGATGGCGCAGGCGATCATCATGAGCCAGCAGTAGCGCCACTCGACTGCACCGCCGATGATGAAGGCGATGGAGGCAACGGCGTTGGCGACAGTGGTGATGACGACTTTGAGCGCGTTGATCTCCGCGATACGCTCGACGCCGCAGAGGGCGAGGGCGGCCATGGTGAGCAGGCCTGCTCCGGCACCGAAGTAGCCAATGTAATAGCAGATGAGGAGTTGGAGAGCGAGCAGCGGGACAAGGTACACGCGGGTGTGGTGTTCGGGATGTGCGGCCTGCTCGGCAGCGCGGCGGCGCACCATGCGCGAGATGGGCCCGCTGAGAGCGAAGGCGACCGAACCGAGGAGGAACAGGTACGGAACGAGGCGCAGGAAGGAGTCCTGCGTGCCTTTGAGGAGAGTGATCGCACCGGCGAGGCCGCCGATGAAGGCGACAACGACAACGGGGATAACGAGGCGGTGGTTCCTGCGGAGGTCTTCGCGGTAGCCGGCGATGGAGGTGAACTGGCCGGGCCAGAGGGCGACGGTATTGGTGGCATTGGCTTCGATGGGAAGCAGGCCGGCTTTGAGCAGCGAGGGAAAGACGAGGAAGCCGCCTCCGCCGGCGACGGAGTTGACGAGTCCGCCGAGGCCGGCGGCGAAGGATAAGAAGATGTAGTGAAGGACGCTGGGGTGCACTGTTTAAAGGGTACAGGGTGCAGGTTGCAGCCGGTAGGCGGTAGCCGGTAGCGCGTAGCGAAGAACCGGTCAGCTACAGTACCGGTCGGCAAGCGGAAGTAGGGTTAGCGGTGGATTTCGGGCGTGGCCGTTCTTTCCAAAACGGTTTCGAGCAGTACTTTGGAGCTGAATGCGTAGTCGATTGGCATTGAAGTTTGCACAGCAAAGGATTGTGCTTCTTGCTGTGGGGTGAACCTGGCTTCGCCGGCTTTTTTGGGGTTGTTTTTTTTCAAACGTGAAGTCAGGCCGTGCTTTACATAAGGCGCGCTTTGCATAAGGCGTGCTCGACATAAGGCGGCCGGCGGGATCAGCCGATCCTGATTTCGGGGGTGGCGGCGACGAGTTGGCGGGTGTAGGCGTCGCGTGGGGAGTCGCAGACCTGGTCGCGGGTGCCGAGTTCGACGAGCTTGCCCTGGCGGAGGACGGCGATGTTGGTCGAGAGATAGCGAACGAGCGGCATGGAATGCGAGATGAAGAGGTAAGTGAGGGAGAAGTCGCGCTGCAGGTCACGCAGCAGGTTGACGATTTGCGCGCCGACCGAGACGTCGAGAGCGGAGACAGGCTCGTCGAGGACGAGGATCTCGGGACGGAGGGCAAGGGCGCGGGCGATATTGATGCGCTGGCGCTGGCCTCCGGAAAACTCGTGCGGGTAGCGGG
>PMAM01000141.1:0-2971 GCA_003152595.1 Acidobacterium sp. | reverse complement strand
CTGGGGAACGCCGGTGACGGGGTGGCCGTCGAAAGTGACGGAGCCGGAAGTGGGCTCGATGAGGCCGAGGATGATGCGCGCGATGGTGCTTTTGCCGGAGCCGGATTCGCCAACGAGGCCGAGGGTTTCGCCGCGCTCGATTGACAGTGAGACCCGGTCGACGACGGGCGGCGCGTGTTTTGCGTAGCTTTTGGTGAGGTCGCGCGCGATGAGGAGCGGCATCTTGTGAAGAAATTAACAGGTGCAGCGAGCGATTAAAATAGAAGTGAGCCGATCCCTTGCAGCATCTCCTCAGCAAACTGAATCCGCAGCAGCGCGAAGGCGTGGAAATCGCCGATGGGCCGGTATTGATTCTGGCCGGGGCGGGGTCGGGGAAGACGCGCGTGATCACGCACCGGATCGCGTACCTGATTGAGGAGCGCGGGGTCGCGCCGGACGCGATTCTGGCGGTGACGTTCACGAACAAGGCCGCGGGCGAGATGGCAGAGCGCGTGGAGAAGCTGATCGGACACGGCTCGCTGGCGAAGCCGCTGATCTCGACGTTTCACTCGTTCTGCGTGCGGCTGCTGCGGCGGGATGTCGAAGTGCTGCGGGTGAACAATGAAGGGCTGACGAAGAGCTTTGCGATTTATGACGAGACGGATCAGCAGGCGGTGGTGAAGGCCGTGATGCGGCGGATGGGGTTGGACGATAAGCAACTGACGCCGCGGGTGGTGCTGGGAAAGATTTCGTGGGCGAAGAACCACATGATCGATCCGCAGGAGTTTTATCTGGCGTCGGCGGATCCGCTGAGCGAGCGGGTGGCGCACATTTTCGAGGGCTATCGCAAGGAGCTGCGCAANNTATCAGGACACGAACCGGCCGCAGTACGAGCTGATGAAGCTGATGGCCGGGGAGGACAAGAATGTTTGCGTGGTGGGCGACGAGGACCAGAGCATCTACTCGTGGCGCGGCGCGGACATTCGCAACATTCTGGAGTTCGAAAAGGATTTTCCGGGTGCGAAGACGGTGCGGCTGGAGCAGAATTACCGNNCTGTGGACCTCGCGCGAGGGCGGGGCGCTGATCGGGTATTACGAGGCGCCGGACGGGGAGAACGAGGCGCTGTTCATCGCGGACTCGATCCAGAAGTACCTGCGCAAGGCGGGCGAGGAGGGCGGCGATGGCGGAAAGTGCGCCGTGCTGTACCGGACCAATTCGCAGTCAAGGCTGATTGAAGAGGCAATGCGGCGGTACAACATCCCGTACACGATGGTGGGCGGGTTCTCGTTTTACGAGCGCGCGGAGATCAAGGACCTGCTGAGCTATCTGAAGCTGGTGCAGAATCCGCACGACTCGATTGCGCTGCAGCGGGTGGTGAACACGCCGGCGCGCGGGATCGGGAAGACGACGATGGAGACGCTGGAGCGGATCGCGCTGGAGACGGGATCGAGCGTGTGGACGGCGATCGATAGGGCGATCGAGAAGCAGCTGCTGCCGTCGCGCGCCCTGCAGGCACTGGATGGGTTCCAGCGAATCATTACGGATGCGCGGGCCATGATGGGCGCGAATTTCGTCGAGAAGCTGACGGCGGATGTGGCTCCGCAAGTGGCAGAGGCGGGCGCGGAGCTTGCGGCAGCGGTGGACGACACGCGCTTCGACTTTGGCGCGGCCGCACAGGGGACGCTGGGGCTGACACATGACGTTGAAGCCGACGATTACATTGCGGAGGGTGCGGAGAGCTTTGAACCGGCGAAGTTCTCGGTGTTTGCAGAGGAGCCTCCGGTGGAGCATGCGGCGGCACAGGAACAGGGCACCGGGCTCGGGGCTTCGGGCTCGGATCAGGAACCCGATCAGGACTCGGTTTCGGGATTTCGCAAGCCGGGAGGTGCGGCGACACTGCCGGAACTGATCAAGTTCATCATCGACCGCACGGGGTATATCCGATCGCTCGAAGAGGAGGGGACGCCGGAGGCGTTTTCGCGGATTGAGAATCTGAAGGAACTTGCGAACGCGGCGCAGGATGCGCAGGAGCGAGGCGAGACGCTGGCGGAGTTT
This sequence comes from Acidobacterium sp., assembly GCA_003152595.1. Classification (GTDB taxonomy): domain Bacteria; phylum Acidobacteriota; class Terriglobia; order Terriglobales; family Acidobacteriaceae; genus Palsa-343. The sequence goes on along the minus strand of PMAM01000141.1, from coordinate 936 downwards.
CTGGATCATGCGGCGCTGGTGAGCGATGTGGACCAGTACGACCCGGAGGCCCGCGTGACGCTGATGACGCTGCATGCGGCCAAGGGGCTGGAGTTTCCGCTGGTGGTGCTGGCCGGGCTGGAAGAAGGGTTGTTCCCGCACTCGCGCACGCTGAACGATCCGCCGCAGATGGAGGAGGAGCGCCGGCTGTGCTACGTGGGGCTGACACGCGCGATGGATTCGCTGGTGGTGACGCGGGCGCGGTATCGGCGGCGGTATGGGAACGATATGCCGGAGGCCTCGATCCCGTCGCGGTTTCTTGAGGAGATTCCGCAGCATCTGCTGGAGGATTTGAGCGGCGGGCGGATGCGTGCGACGAGCTGGGGCGGATATGGGGCGCAGCACACGGAGACGCCGTCGCGCTTTGGTCGCAGTGGCGGTGACGAATTCAGCTCGCGGCACTACAGCTACGAGGATGAGGATCAGAGCGCGTCGCACGGGACGGAGCGGCCGGGGCGAGTGGATCCAATGGGCCGCAGCGAGCGGCGTCTCGTGAATCCGCCACCGGGCAATTCTGTCGATAACATTGCGAAGTTTTTTACGGGACGAGGGCCTGCGGGGCGGAATGTTCCGACCCGAGGTGCGCGGCCGAAGCTGGATGTGCCGGAGCCGACGGGGGCGAAGGGATTCCGGAGCGGGCAGCGGGTGCGGCATCCGAAATATGGTGAAGGCGTCGTGTTCAAGCGCGAGGGCGACGGAGACGACGCGAAGATTACGGTACAATTTGCAGGATTCGGAGTGAAAAAGCTGGTGGAGAAATTCGCGCAGCTTGAACGGCTCTAGAGGCTCTGACACCCGCCCCACAAAGGACCTATGGCAAATACAAAATCGATTACGGACAAGGCAGAACGCAAGGAAGTGAAACGGGCGGCGCGCAAGAAGGCCGCTCCCAAGGCG
>PMAM01000275.1 GCA_003152595.1 Acidobacterium sp. | reverse complement strand
TGCTTGAACTCCAGCCTATATCCCCCTCGTTTCCCGTTCCTCATCTTCGTTTCCCTTTCGCTATTACATCAGCTCGCTAAGGGATACGTTTTGCGGGGGCAAGCTCATACCTCTGCCATCCAGAAATCAACAGGAAAGGTTCTCCGCTTTGTCCGAAGGTAATCCCCTTCCATGCGGCCCGGACCGTTTTGGCAAAGCAGACGGTCGGGAACCCCGCAACCCGGCCTGAGCAGGCGCTGAGCGAACAAAAAGCGCGCGTCGAATGGAGCCCCCGCTTGAGCAAGCTCCGAGTTCAACGAAGCGCGTCGAATGGAGCCGGTCTGTTTCGCCAGAGCGCACCACCGGCGACGCCCCCCCGGCCAGGTTCACCCCACAGCAAGCAGAAGAATCCTTTCCCAGCGAAACATCAACCCCAACCCATCAACGCCTCATCCCCAAAGTACCGTCCTGTCCCATTCCGGGAAAAAGCATCCCTCTCACTGGAACACTTCGCTTTCCCCGGCATGAACTGGCTCCGGCGCGGCATGTCCCGCCAGCACCCGCGCCAGCCACTGTCCGGTGTGCGACAGCTCGTTCCGGGTAATCGCTTCCGGCGTCCCGGTCGCCACCACCTGCCCGCCCGCCGCGCCGCCTTCCGGCCCCAGATCGATCACCCAGTCCGCCGACTTGATGACGTCCAGGTTGTGCTCGATCACCACCAGCGACCCCCCGCTGTCGATCAGTTTCCGGAACGCCATCAGCAGCTTCCCCACGTCGTCGAAATGCAGCCCGGTCGTCGGCTCGTCCAGGATATACAGCACCCGGCTCCCGCCCCCGCCCTTCTTGCCATCTGGCCCCCGGCTCTCCGACCGCGTCGCCGCCAGGTGCGCCGCCAGCTTCACCCGCTGCGCCTCCCCGCCGGAAAGCGTCGTCGCCGACTGCCCCAGCCGCACATACCCCAGCCCAATCTCGTCCAGAACCGCCAGCTTATCCACGATCCTCGGATGTCCTGCAAAAAATCGCAGAGCCTCGCGCACCGTCATTTGCAGCACTTCGTAAATATTCCTGCCCTTGTAGTGAATCTCCAGCGTACTCGCCTTATACCGCGTGCCGCCGCACTCCTCGCACGGCAACTCCACGTCCGCCAGGAACTGCATCTCCACCGTCACTGTCCCGTCCCCATCGCACACGTCGCAGCGCCCGCCCGGCACGTTGAACGAGAAGTGACCCGCCGCATAGCCCCGCCGCTGCGCCTCCGCCTGCGCCGCGAACAGCTCGCGAATCGCGTCGAACGCCTTGATGTACGTCACAGGATTCGACCGCGGCGTCCGCCCGATCGGCGTCTGATCCACCAGAACAATGTCGTTCAGCCGCTCCACACCCTTGATGTCCCTGTAAACACCCGTCGGATCGCCGCTCTCAATCCGCCCCAGCCGATGAGCCACCGCCTTGTACACCACCTCGTGAACCAGCGTCGACTTGCCCGACCCAGAAACCCCCGTGATCGCTACCAGCAGGTTCAGCGGAATGTCCACGTCGATGCCCTTCAGGTTGTTCGCCCGCGCACCCTTCACCCGCAGCCACTCTTTCGACGAGCCCGGCGTCCGCCGGCGAGCCGGAATCGGGATCGTCAGGTGCCCGCTCAAATACCGCCCCGTGATCGACGCCGGATTCGCCGCCACTTCCTCTACCGTCCCCGCCGCCAGCACCTTGCCCCCAAACTCGCCCGCGCCCGGCCCCAGATCCAGCAGATAGTCTGCCGACCGCAGCACGTCCGGATCATGCTCCACCACCAAAATCGTGTTGCCCAGGTCCCGGAGGTCGTTCAGGATGTGGATCAGCCGCGAGGTGTCCCGTGGATGCAGCCCGATCGACGGCTCGTCCAGCACATACAGCGCCCCCACCAGCCGCGAGCCCAGCGACGTCGCCAGCTGGATCCGCTGCGATTCCCCACCCGACAGCGTCGAAGCCAGCCGATCCAGCGTCAGATAGTCCAGTCCGACAGCATCGAGAAATGTCAGACGCTGCCGAATCTCCCCCAGAATGCTCCCCGCAATCTCCTCCTGCATCGGCGTCAGCGTCAGCGTCGAAAAGAACCGGTGCGCCGCCCCGATCGTCAGCGCCGCCGCCTCGCAGATGTTCCGGCCCTCTCCACCATCGTCACCAATCCGCACCGCCCGCGCCTCGGCCCGCAGCCGTTGCCCTTTGCACTCCGGGCACAGCGCGTAGCCCCGATACTTGCTCAGCATCACCCGCACGTGCAGCTTGTATTTCTTCCGCTCCAGCAGCGCGAAAAATCCATGCACGCCCACGAACACCCCGTTGCCGTCCAGCACAAACGCCTGCTGCTCCGCGGTGAGGTCCCACCACGGAATGTCCAGGGGAATCCTGTTCTGCTTTGCCGCCCGCCGCAGCTCCGTCAGATACGACCGGTACTTCGGCCGGTTCCACGGATCGATCGCACCCTCGTCCAGCGTCTTCGATTTATCCGGAATGATCAGGTCCAGATCGAAGTCAATCGTGTTCCCGAATCCCTGGCAGCGCGGGCACGCTCCGTAAGGATTATTGAACGAAAACAGACTCGGTTCCGGTTCCCGATACACCCGATGGCAGGTCTTGCACTCGAACGCCCCCGAAAACCGCAACCGCTGACGTGGGTCCGTGTCCGACACCGCCTCGCGCGGGACAATTTCATACAGAATCTCCCCCGACTCCCGATACCCGATCTCCGCCGCATCCACAATCCGTGCCCGATTGTCCGACGCGACCGCGATCCGGTCCACCAGCACAAACACCGGCAGCGCAAAGTCGATCTCCAGCAGCGATTCCGGCGTCGAAAATTCGTAGACATTCCCGTTCTGGTAGAGCCGGTTGAACCCGCGCTTCCGCAGATCGCCCAGCCGTTCCCGCAGCGCGTCGGACAAACCGCCCGACTTGTCCGACACCTTCTCCCCGGCCTTCGCGACGGACTTCCGTGCCGCCTTCCGTGTCTGACGCGCCGCCTTTGTCCCGTCGTCCGTGTCCGACACGGGCTGCACCGGCGTCATCGCCTGCGCCTGCACCGGAAACAGCGCGTAGAGCCGTGTTCCCTCTCCCAGTGCCAAAATGGCAGACGCAATCTCGTCCACCGTGTCGCGTCGGACAATCCCCCCGCAAACCGTGCAGTGCACCGTCCCGCACCGCGCCCAAAGCAGCCGCATGTAGTCGTAGATTTCCGTCGCCGTCGCCACCGTCGAGCGCGGATTCCGCGTCGAGTTCTTCTGCCGGATCGCAATCGCCGGCGCCAGCCCGTCGATCAGATCGACATCCGGCTTCTCGATGCGCTCCAGAAACTGCCGTGCATACGCCGACAGCGACTCCACATACCGCCGCTGTCCCTCCGCATAGATCGTGTCGAACGCCAGCGACGACTTCCCCGACCCGGACACGCCGGAGACAACCGTGAGCTTCCCATGCGGAATCTCGCAGTCGATGTTTTTCAGATTGTGGGTCCGCGCACCGCGGATGATGATCGTATCGTTCAAAGCTATGGTCCAGTGGGCCGGTGAGGGTCTCCAGGGAAAAGTGCCCCAGTCTGATTATAGGGGCCTCCCACGGCGCACGCCCCAGGGTAAAAATGGAAGCCTATGCACTGGACCGGAGCCCTGATTCTTCTGCTGTTTGCCGTTGTCTGCGCCAGCGTCATGCTGGTCCTGCTCCACCTCACCCGCGCCGGCAGGATCCTCTACGAGCGCATCCCCGATCGCCCCCGCCGCCGCCTCTTCCTCGCTGCCGTCAGCTTCTTCGTCACCTTCCTCGGCGTCCGCCTGCTCGTGTACGCCATCGTCCACCACGCTGGTCCCTTCGGATGGGTCATGGTCGGCGGCCATCATATCCACCACCTGGTGTGGGGCATCCTTCTCCTGCTCATGGTCGGCTACCTGGAGTTGGCCGAGTTCGGCACCGGCTCCTCTCCCTCCTCCATCTTCGCCAGCCGCCTCATCTCCATCTGCTTCGGCATCGGCGCCGCCCTCACGCTCGATGAGTTCGCCCTCTGGCTCAACCTCAGCGCCGACGCCTACTGGACCCGCCAGGGCCGCGAAAGCATCGACGCCGTCATCCTCTTCGGCGCCCTGCTCGCCATCGGCTCCTGGGGCGCCCCGCTCTGGACCCGGCGAACCCACCCTCCCTCCCACCCCGCCTGACTCCACACCGGGTGCTCCGGGTCTGGGTGCCCCGGGTCTCGCCTCTGAGACCCGGGTTTGTTACCTGACGGCCAGCCCGCCCGACTGTTCCGGACCCGCTCCCCTGCCGATGAATACACATGAGGCGGTGTCCGCGATGGCTCCCGTTACACGGCTGATCACTAGCCCCCTGATGCGAAGCGCTGTCAGAATAGTGGTCATGCACTGGACGGCAGCCTGGATCCTCATCGCCTTTCTGGCAGCCTCCGTCTCCGTCATCCTCATCCTCCTCCACCTCACCCGCGCCGGCGCCATCCTCCACGAGCGCATTCCCGACCGTCCGCGCCGCCGCCTCTTCCTCGCCGCACTCGGCTTCGTTCTCACCTTCCTCGGAGTCCGCCTGCTCGTCCTCTTCATCATGTTTCACCGGGGTCCCTTCGGCTGGATCGTGCTCGGAGGCCGCCACATCCACCACCTCGTCTGGGGCATCGTCCTCCTCCTCCTCTCCGGCTACGCCATGGTCGCCGAAATCGGCACCGAAGCCACCCCCCGCTCCCTCTTCTGGGGCCGCCTCATCGCCATCGTCTACGGAGTAGGCGCCGCGCTCACCCTCGACGAGTACTCCATGTGGCTCGATATCAAAGAGTCCACCTGGACCTTCTCCGGACGTGAAAGCATCGACGCGGTCGTCTTCTTCGGCGCCCTGCTCGCCCTCGGTGCCTGGGGAGCGCCCCTCTTTACCAAACGCCCGCGCAAACGCCGCAAGCGTAACCACAATCACGCCGCTGCCACCGCGCATGCCCACGAAACCAACGGTCCCCGCCACACCCCCGTCGGCAAATAGAAAGGCCGCACCGGCAGCTGCACCGGCACGGCCCCGCTAACAACTTCTTCCCCTCTCTGTGCTACCGCTCCCTCGGCGAGAACCCCAGCTGGAACGTCACCATCACCGCCCGCCCCGGCAATAATTGCAGCGTGTCCAGCGAGTTCGGCGTATAGGGAACCAGCGAGCCCGTCGTGCCGTTCGCCGGCGAGATATCCGCAACGTTGTGATTGTCGAATAGATTATTGATGCTCAGCTTGATTTTCGACTGGTCGAACTTCGACCCGTTGCGAAGCGTGTAATTCAGGAACAGATTATTCATCCACCATGAGTCGAGCGGCACCGTCTGATGATACGGACCGTCATCCTCCCACCGCGAACCGATCCGCTTGTTGAAGAAACCCAGGTCCCAACCCTTCTTCTGCCAGGTGAGTCCCAGACTTTCTGTATCGTGCGGAGCCAGCGCCACCCAGGCAGCAGGACTCGCCGAGCTCGCCGGCGTGGTCCCCGTCGCCGCCGTCGCCGCAGCCGGCTCATACTTCGCCTCGCCGAAAGTCCCGTTCAGAAACAGGCCCACCCCGCCGCCGAGCGCGATGTTGCCCTCGCCCTCCACTCCATTCGTGTTCGAAGGCGGAGTCGCGTAGTAATACGAGAACCCCGCGTCAGGACCCGAGCTCGGCGTGAAGCTCGAATACTGATTCACGAAATGGATGTGGTAGACATCGGCATCGAGGCTCACCCGGTTCAGCTTCAGTACCGTACCGCCCTGATAGGTAGACGCCACCGTCGGAGGCGGCGTCACTGCAACCTGCGCGCCCGTCACATCGAACACGCTGCTGAAGGGAATAATGCTGCCCCGTCCATATTGTCCGTACACCGACCAGTTTGTGCGGATGCGGAAGTTAGCTTCGACCGACGGCGGCCAGCTGTTGTAATTCGCGTCGTGCGTCACGTAGTTGCTGCACGTCGCAGTCGTGGCGGTGCTCGGGCAACCCAGCGCACCCACCACTTTGCCATCGGCCCACTGCTTCAGCCACATGTTGTAGTACGCGTCCTTGATCCCCGCTGTGATCGTCCAGCGCGGAATCGCGATCAGCTGATACTCGGCGAAGGGCTGCGCCGACTGGGTAACAAAGTTCTCGTGGAACTTCAGGTTCCTGATCAGATTCGAGTCTACCCAGGTCCGCGGATCGCTCTTGATCTGATAACGGTTCGTCGGCGTGTATTCGTACCAGCCGCCGGTGCGGAAAACACCCCACTTCGATGTCGCGCTCAGAATCGTGATCTGTCCAACGCGGTTGTACTGGTTCATCTTGTTGATGCCGCTGGTGGCGTTCACCGTGGCCGTCGAGCCGCTTTGGTCGTTCTGGTAATGCTGGTGGTTGGAGTACGAATAAGTGTAGGGCTTGCTCACCACTCTCCAACTGTGCCCGAACCGCTTGTCGAACGTGACAATCTCGAAGTCCGTCGGCACATGGTAGGTGTAGTAACGGTAGTAAAGAGCGTTATACGAACCATCCGCGTTGAACTGGTTTCCCTGCATCAGGAAGTTATCGCCGTACGCTCACCCGCAGCACCCGGCACTGCACACAAATCGGCCAGATCCGCCGATGGCGTTCAATAAAGGCGTATCTCACTTCTGGCCTTTCGCGAACTACGCCGTCGCTTTTCCCAGGATGTCGCGCTCCATCTTCACCCGCGCCAGCTCTGCCCGCAGACGACTGATCTCCATCTGCTCCGCGGTCACCCCTGCCTTGCCGCCGACCTCTTTCAGCCGCCCGGCCCGATGCGCCTTCACCCAGTTCGACAGCGTCTGTTCCACCACTCCCAGACTCCGCGCCGCTTCCGCCAGGC
>PMAM01000071.1 GCA_003152595.1 Acidobacterium sp. | reverse complement strand
TCCCGGTTCAGATCGCCGGCGTTACCTCGCGATCTTCCGAAAGTCGCGAAGCCTTCGCCCGGGAGACCTCCATCCCCGCCTTCGACTCCTTCGAAGCCCTCTGCGACGCCTCTGACGTCATCGACCTCTGCAGCCCGCCCTCCACCCACGAACACCTCGCCGTAGATGCACTCCGCCGCGGCAAGCACGTCATCGTGGAAAAGCCCTTCACCGGCTACTTCGGCCCTGGATCTGATTCCTTTCACGGCAACACCTCACCCAAAGATCCGATGCTGGAGCACGCCATCGCCAGTTGCAGACCCATCGTTGAAGCCGCCCAGGCGGCCGGGAAGACCATTTGCTATGCCGAAAACTGGATCTACGCCCCCGCCATCCAAAAAGAAGCAGAGATTGTTACAAAATCCGGGGCGCAGATCCTCTGGATCCTCGGCAACCAATCCCACTCCGGCTCGCACTCGCGCTATTACGGCATTTGGCGCCACTCCGGCGGTGGTTCGCTGGTCGGCAAAGGCTGCCATCCACTCAGCGCCGCGCTCTTCCTCAAGCGCGCCGAAGGCGCCGCCCGTGAGGGCAAGCCCATCCGCCCCGCCACCGTGAGCGCTCGCACCCACGAGATCACCAAACTTCGCGATTATCGCGACGAGGGCTTCCTCCGCACCGGTTACCAGGACATCGAGGACTACGGCCAGATGCACATCGTCTTCACCGACGGCTCGGTCGCCGACATCTTCGCCTCGGAGCTCGTTCTCGGCGGCGTCTCCAACTGGCTCGAAGTCATGGCCAACAACCATCGCACGCAATGCCAGCTGAATCCCATCGACGCGCTCACCACCTTCAACCCCGCGCCGGATGGATTCCGCGACATCTATCTCACCGAGAAGATCGAAACCAAACTCGGCTGGAGCCACCCGGCGCCGGATGAAGCATGGCAACACGGCTACCCGCAGGAGTTTCAGGATTTCGTCGAGAGCATCGCCGCCGGTCGCGAACCCCAGGCCAACGCTGAGCTCGCGCGCGACACCATAGCCACCATCTACGCAGCGTATGTCTCCGCCGAACGCGCCGGCGCGGAGATTCAGATTCCGAATTAGCCTGCCTTGAGCATTATCGGAACGCCGAACGCAGAATGCCGAACGCATTCCTGAACGCTGACAACTGAATGCTGAACGCTCTCTTCACCGCTGCCGCGCCAGCACCAGCGTCACATCATCCGGCTGCTCCTGATCGCCAATCCAGCTCTTCAGCGTCTGGATCACCTGCTCGGAGATCGCCTCAAGGCTCAAATGCCGATGCCGCCGCACCACCTCGAGCAGTCGTGATTCGCCGAATTCGCCGAAGTCGTTCTCGGGCTCCGTCACGCCGTCGCTGTAAGCAATCAGAATGTCGCCCACGCCCAGGTGCACGGTGCCCTGCTCCCACTCCAGTTCGTCGAGCAGCCCCACCACTGACCCGCCCCGATCCAGACGCGTGACCGTGTCATCGGCGCGCAGCAACAGCGGCGGCAGGTGCCCGCCATTCGAATAGACCAGCCGCCGGCTCAGTCCGTCGTAGTGCGCCAGAAACAGCGTTGCGTACTTCTCCGGCTGCGTGCTGCGGTATAAATGCCGGTTCAGCAGCGAGAGAATTCTGGCGGGCTCCTCGAACAGCTCGGCGCACTCCGCTTCCTGCTGCCCTGCGCGGCGTGTCCGCGGATTCGCCAGCGCCATCGCTCCTTCCGTCACCAGCTCCTCGCCTGCAAATCGATACGCCCGAACCGCCGAGTGCAGCGTNNTCGTAGTAGTCGCCGCTCACCGTGCGCGCCGGCAGGCAAACACCATGCAGTTCCAGCATGGGCAACGCAATCCGTCCGCGCGGGAACAGATTCGCCTGCACCTCCTGCGCAATCGACAGCTCATTCTGCATGCGCTGCTTCTCGCGCTGCTCCACCAGCAGCCGCGCCAGCGACGCCGCCATGTCGTTGAACGACCGGCTCAGCGCCCCCAGCTGATCGCGGCGCTCCACCTTGATCCGGTGTTCGAGGTTCCCGCCATCGATCGCCAAAGTCGCCTCGTACAGGTCGTGTACCGACTTCGTGATCGTCTGATTGAGCCGCACCGCAGCCAGAAACGCCAGCAGCTCCAGCACCCCGAACGCGATTGCAATCCCGATCAGCACCTCGCGAATGACATCGCCGACATTCAGCGAGGTGATAAAGAGCCGCCGGTACAGCAGCGACGGCCGTGACGTCACGTCCGTGTACACATCGCTCGTGTGTCCCGTCGCCCAGTCGTAGATCGTCAGCGGAGCCAGAAAACCCACCGGCACATCGTAGAAGTGCATCGGCGCCGGCAACGTCCCGGCCACAATCGCACGCTTGCGCGCCTGGGTCACGTCCTCGCCGTTGATCTCGACATGCGCCGGTATCTGACCCGGCCGCGCAGCCTTGTATTCGAAACCACCCTTCTGTTGCCCCTGAGAACTCTGCTGCAGCTCCGCAAAGCTCACTCCGGGATAGATCGATACGGTCCCCAGCCCCAGCGCAATCGCCTCCACATTCTCCTTTTCAAGGGGAACGCTGGTGATCACCACCGTCCGGTGTCCGTTCATGTCCTGCTCATCGGCGGCGCGCAGCCACAATTGCCCGCGATCGAACGTGAGATTGCTGAAGTTGCCGTGAAACCAGGCCGGCACCACCGGCGGGTCGCTCGAATTCCACTCAGCCGGCGTCAGCGGTACCCGCTTGCCATCGAGATACACAGCGACAACCATTCCGGTGTATTCGCGCTGCGACGGACGGGTCGCTTCCGGCGGTACCTCCACCGTGCGCAGCCGCGGATTCTGATCGAACACATGCACCATGTGCACGCTCAGGCTGCGATTCATCGACGCGATGCGGTCCAGTTCATCATGAACCACGCTCGTCGCCGCGAAAATCGCGAACTGCCCGGCAAAGACATACAGCAGGATCAGCGCCAGGGTCACAAACAGCACCACCGGCGTCAACCCCATCAGCAGATACGTCACGATCAGCCGGTTGCGCACCTTCCACAACAGCCGCAGGAAGATGAACCGCCACAGCAGCGGAACGCAGATGATCAGCAGCAGGAAGAAGTCCAGCGTCGCGAGATCGCTGAAGAACTTGCCCACCGTTCCCGGCAACCATCCGGGCAGGGAAAGCGCCAGATAGCCGACAAACAGCCAAAAGGCTCCGCGATGCACAAAGCCAACCGGCGGATCGCGGCGCACCAGGCGAAACACCGCAACCTCAAATCTGCGCAGCAGCCTTCCCATGTGTGGCCAGTTTAGAGTATTTCCGCAGCGCAGGCTTGCCGCGTTTTCTCATACTCCCCGTCAAGCCGAAGGCGCCTTTAACAGAGAGCGCCGGCATGAGGTGCCGGTTGGCCATCCCCCGAGCGTCACGAACGGAACGTTACTGCCGATGATTCTCCTGAGTGATCCTTTTTTGTGATTGTCTTTGCCCTCTGTTTCCGTCATCGTGTACGGAACCCATGCGCCTGCAAGCCTCATCCCGAGCTCGTTGGCCCGTCCGGCGTTCGCTTTGCGCGGCGCTGATGCTCGCGGCCGCGCTACCAGCCCTCGCTCAGACCGCTACGCCGGCGTCCCCCGCCTCGTCTGCTCCACTGGCTGAGCCGAACCTGGCTCAAGCGCCGCTCACGGCGGAAGTCGAGCAAACCCCGCCCGAGCCCGAATCGGTTCCCGCCTCCATCCGTCCCCTGGTCGACTTTCAATCCTCCGACATCAAGTTCAGCCTCGGCGATCTCATGGACCTGCTCCGCGACCGCCGCCATGAAGGCTGGGTTCTCGCGGCGTATCCCGACCCCAAAACCAGCCGGCCTCTCATCGGAGCCGGCTTCAGCCTCGATCTTCCCGAGCGCGAGCATCCGCAGACCGACCCGCTCAACTCGCACGCCTTCGTCGAGCCGTCCTCGGCGCAGCTGTGGCAGGCCGCCGGCCTCCACCCCGCTCTTCTCCAGCAGGTTCTCGATCAGTTCGACGACAATCTGGCCGCCTGGCGCAACGAGCGACACTACCGCCGCAGGATCTCGTCTCTCGATCCGCAGATCACCGACGACCAGGCCGCCGCCCTGCTTCGCATCGCTGCCATCCAGGCCATCGTCAACGCGCGCGCCTGGTGCCGCGACTTCGACCAGCTCACCGGACCCCAGCAGATGGCCGTCAGCCAGCTCGTCTATCAGATGGGCGTGAACCTCGGCGAGTTCTCCACCTTCCTGTCGCTGATGAACCACGAGCCCGTGCGGGCGTCAGCCCTGGCCGATCCTGCCGCCCTGCCACCGGCGGAAACTTCCGCCGCAGACGTCGAATACTGGCGCGATGTGCAGCAATCGCTGATGCAGAGCCAGTGGGCACGCCTGTATCGCATCCGCGCCACTTCCGTCATCGCGTTGCTCGACCCGCGCTACGTCGACGATCCCGCCGCGTCGGAGGCACGCATCGCTGCCGTACTGCGTCCGGTCCGCCACCACCGTCGCGGACGCCCCACCCTCCGCACTGCCTCCTACCATCGCCGCTCCGGCCGTACCCTCGCCAGGAAATCATCGGGGAGTCGGGCAAAACGTAAGGCCTGAGAAGCCAGCCTACTGCCGATCCAGAGTCACCTTCACGAAGGCCCCATCCGGCAGTTCCCCCTCGATCAGGTGCACCACCCCGCCCTTCACATAGCCTTTCGCCGACTGCGGCGCCGTCTGCGACGCAGAGGTCCCAGGCCCGCCCGGACGGCCAGTCCCGCCCGAAACAGTGCCCGTGCGCCCCATCCCGCGATCCATCGCCAGATTCGCCAACCGGTCCGCCTTCTGGTTCTTCCCGCGCAGCACGTGCTCGATCCGGAAACCCTCCAGCTGCGCCACCCGCCGCTTTGCCTCCTCGTAGAGCGGCCGCAGATCGGGGCTCGCCACCTTGTAGCGCCCCAGCATCTGCTTCACCAGCAGCTCGGAGTCCGCCACCACACGCAGCCGCAGCTGCCCCGACTTCAGCGCCCACTCCAGCGCCGCCAGCAGCGCCGAATACTCCGCAACGTTGTTCGTCGCCTTGCCGAGGTACTCACTCAGCTCGGCCAGCTTCTCCCCGCCCGGTCCCTCGATGTACACCCCATACCCCGCCGGCCCCGGATTCCCCCGCGACCCGCCGTCGCAGTACGCCGTCACCCACTCCCCGGCGCCGCGCTGCGGACCCTCCCCACCAAACAATCCACCCTGCTCAGAAAACATAGATCGAGTTTAGCGAACCGCCGTTTCGCTGACCGCTTTTCCGCCGACCGCTTTTTAGCTGACCGCTTCTTAGCTGAAGCCATGACATCGGTCATGGTCCGGCCCCTCTTTCCACACAACCGTGCATTCGCTCGCGGGACAATAGAGTGTCCATGGACCTCCTCCCCCTCCTCCGCGCCACCTTCGGCTTTCCCGGCTTCCGCGAAAATCAGGAACCCGTCTGCCGCTCCGTCGCCGAGGGACGCGACGTCCTCCTCGTTATGCCAACCGGCGCCGGCAAGAGCCTCTGCTACCAGCTTCCCGCCGTTGCCCGCCAGGGCACTGCTCTTGTCGTCAGCCCACTCATCGCGCTCATGGATGACCAGGCCGCCAAGCTGGCCGCTGCCGGTCTGCGCGTTGCGCGCATTCACTCCGGCCTCTCCCGCGACGACGCTCGCCAGGCCTGCCGCGCTTACCTCGACGGTTCCATCCAGTTCCTCTTCATCGCACCGGAGCGCCTGCGCGTCCCCGGCTTTCCTGAAATGCTCGCCCGCCGCAAGCCCTCCCTCATCGCTATCGACGAGGCCCACTGCATCTCCGGATGGGGCCACGATTTCCGCCCCGACTATCGCACCCTCGGCGACTACCTGCCCCTCCTGCGCCCCGCTCCCGTCATCGCTCTCACCGCTACCGCAACACCCACCGTGCAGCAGGACATCGTCGCCCAGCTCGGCATGATCGACCCAGCGCTCTACATCCACGGCTTCCGCCGCGACAACCTCGCCGTCGAGGTGGTCGAAATGCCCAAACCGCAGCGCGCCGAATTCGTCGCTGCGTTCCTCGACGCGCCCGCCACTCGCCCCGCCATTGTCTACGCTCCCTCGCGCAACGAGGCCAACGATCTGGCCCTCCGCCTGGCCGCGAAGCTTCATGCAGCCGCCTACCACGCCGGACTCGACGCCGCCACCCGCGAACGCGTGCAACGCCATTTCCAGGACGGAGCATTGGACATCGTGGTGGCGACGATCGCCTTCGGGATGGGCATCGACAAGGCCAACGTCCGCACCATCGTCCACACCGCGCTGCCAGGATCGGTGGAGGCCTACTACCAGGAAATCGGCCGCGCGGGCCGTGACACCCTGCCCTCCCGCGCCATCCTCCTCCACAGCTTCGCCGACCGCCGTATCCACGAGAGCTTCTTCGAGCGCGACTACCCTCCCGTCGAGAATCTGGACAAAGTAGCGCGCGCCCTCACCGCCGAATTCCAGGACCCGGATTCCCTCGGCGCAAAGCTTCTCATCGATCCGGACACCATCGCCCGCGCCTTTGAAAAGCTGGCCGCCCAGGGCGCCGCGCAGTTCGACATGGAGGGTCGTGTGCGCGCGACGAGCGCAACCGGCTGGCGCGCAGGATACAAAGCTCAGCTCGAACACCGCCGTGCCCAGCTCAACGCCATGATTCACTTCTCGGAAACCCCGCAGTGCCGGATGTCTGCCCTCGTTCGCCATTTCGGCGATCGCGCAGGCGCCAGCCGCCCCTGCGGCCACTGCGACTTCTGCTCGCCCCAAACAGCCGTCGCGCAAAAATATCGAGGTCCGACTTCGGCCGAAGAGCGCGACCTCCAGGCTCTGCTCGCGATCCTGAAAATGACTCCCTCGACCTCCGCCGGCCGCCTCTTCGACGCCTCCAGCGTCGCCGATCGACGCTCCTTCGACCACCTCCTCGACGGCCTGGCCCGCGCGGGCCTCGTCACCCTGTCTTCCGAGAGCTGGGTCAACCCGCTGGGCCGCGAAGTCACGTACCGGCGCGTGAACCTCACTGAAGAAGGACGCCACCTGGGCATCGCAGACCCTCTCTGCGTTCTGCTCCCCGAAGAAAGCGACGCGACAGCTGCCCGAAGACGCCCCCGCGCCGACCGAACACAACCCGCCGAAGCACCTCCCGCCTATACCGGCTCGCAGGCAGAACTCGAACAACGCCTCCGCGAATGGCGCAAAGCTGAAGCCACCCAGGCGGGCAAGCCGGCCTTCTTCGTCTTCTCCGACGCGATTCTCCGCGCCCTGGTGCACGCCGCCCCCCAGACCATTCCCCAGCTCCTCACCATCCGCGGCATCGGCCCGAACAAGGCTGACCGCTACGGCGCCACCATCTGCGCCCTCTGCCGAGGAGAAGCCGCCCCGGGCGCCTGACCCCGCTCCCTGCCCGCCCTCCCGCTCACTAAATCCTGTCTCAGCCGTCTATAGCTGTGCACTGTCGTCGCAACCCACGCCTCAGGAG
>PMAM01000303.1 GCA_003152595.1 Acidobacterium sp. | reverse complement strand
ATCATGCGGTCGTAGTACTAGCACAAAAACGGGGGAACTTTCACTGCTTCTTCTTGTCTTTGCACGGGTACACATGGAGCACAGAATTGATGGCGACGATCTGAAAATCTTTGCCATACTCTTCGGGATGTTGCTCGACATGTCTCACGAAGATCGCAATCAGTTCTGTACGGGTCGCATTGGAGGGGATACAGGCACGGAGCATTGGCTGTGCATTCTGATCGGCAAGCAAAAGAACCTGATGCAGCATCCCGAACGCCCCCCAACAGGTTCCGCTCTCGAAGTCCCTCGGAAGTTCCATGGTTCCATCTGACAGGATTTTTGCCTGCGTAATTGGGCGGCACGCGGACAACATTTCCTCCGCCGTCTGACCCGCACAAGGTTTCGCCAACAAGCAAGAGGAGGAGATCACCAGAAGCCATGCGGCCTGTCGGAAGTTCATGCCGCCATATTCTCAGTGGTCTTTCTTCAATACAAGCAAAAAGGTCAATCCCACGCGCCTAGTGCCTTTCGGCTCCTCTTTGCGCTGATGCTGAACCCTAGTCCAAGCGGAGCTTCTTCCACGCACAATACGAAATGCAGTCCAAGCGCCTCCGAACGCGCTCTATCTTGCCGGGAGGTTCTATATCGACGTAAGGCACGGAGGGTAGGCTTCCCCGGCAATGTCTTCTCACCCAACGAGGACTGACGCTGAAAATTAGCCGTTTGCTGAGTTGCCGATTCTTAATAAAAGACAGAACCATATGCGTGTAGAAACTGGCGTTCCGAAAACGCGTCTCATCGTCTCTGAAGTCGCCATTGATGACCTGCTCCCATCCACGGTATAGGCTATCAATCCAGTCAATTTCGGGATGTCCAAGGCTGTAATACAAGGCAGCTTCGCGTAAGACGAAGTCGTAGCTGACGCGCTTGAACCCCCGCCGAAAGTTTTCCCCTATGATCGGCTTCAGTATGGCGTCTTTTTCGGCAAAGAACACGATGCCCTGAAGACTGGCGAAGTTGCAGACAATCTCACTGTAGATTGCGCGTCTCATTTCTCTTCGTCGGAGGTAACGCTGGACGCTGCCCTTCACGGGTTCAGTGATAATCGCTGTGAAGAATGATGACGACAAAGCTGTAATTAGAATCAAGTGCCAACCTCGCTCTCCGGTCATCAATGGCAATCTAAATCTCCCATAGAGGAGAGATAACGTTTACTCTGCCACTGGCCTCAGTAGTCCCCGCCGCTGTCCTGGCCTGGGTATTCGTCGAGGTCGGCGAACAGGGTGTAGTCGGAGACCCAGCCGACTTCGAGCGAGCCCGTTGGGCCGTTGCGCTGCTTCGCGATGATGATCTCGGCTTTGTGCTCGAGGTCGGGGTCTTCGCGGTTGTAGTAGCTCTCGCGGTGGATGAAGGCGACGACGTCGGCGTCCTGCTCGATGGAGCCGGATTCGCGGAGGTCGGAGAGGATGGGTTTGCGGTCGCCGCCGCGCTGCTCGGAGGCGCGGGAGAGCTGGGAGAGCGCGATGACGGGGATCTCGAGCTCTTTAGCGAGGGCTTTGAGGCCGCGTGAGATCGCCGAGACCTCCTGGGTGCGATTTTCGTAGCGGCGGTTCTCGGCGCCGAGCGAGCCGCCGGTCATCAGCTGGAGGTAGTCGACAACAATCAGATCGAGCCTGCCGGAGGACTGGCGGAGGCGGCGGGCCTTGGCGCGCATTTCGGTGAGCGAGATGCCGGGGGTGTCGTCGACGTAGAGCTTCGCTTCGACGAGGCGCCCGAGGGCGTTGGTGAGCTTGTCGCGGTCTTCGCGGGGGATGAACCCGGTCTGAATGTTCCTGGCGCCGACGTGGGCTTCGGAGGCGAGCATACGGCGGAGGAGCGACTCCTTCGACATCTCGAGCGAGAAGACGGCGACGACCTTGCCACCTTTGATGGCGGCGTTCTGCGCAATGTTGATGGCGAGCGCGGTTTTGCCCATGGAGGGGCGGGCGGCGATGATGATGAGCTCGGAGTTCTGGAGGCCGGCGGTCATGTCATCGAATTTGGTGAGGTAGGTGCGGAGGCCGGTGACCTGGTGCTGGCCCTGCTGGTAGAGGTTGTCGATGGTCTTGAAGGAGCCGGCGACGATTTCGTGGACGCTGGTGAAGCCGCGGGCGATGCCCTTCTCGGTGACTTCGAGGAGCGANNGGTGGAGCAGATGTTGATGAGCTGGCGGAGGAGGGATTTGTCCTTGACGATGCGGACGTATTCCTCGATGGTGAGGCGGCGCGGGAGGCCTTCGGTGAGGGAGGCAAGCCAGGCGACGCCGCCGACGGACTCGATTTCCTTGCGGCGGGAGAGCTCTTCGGCGAGGGTGACGATGTCGACGACGTGATTGCGGTCGATGAGCTCGCCCATGCGGGCGAAGACGCGCTGATGGGCGGTGAGCGCGAAGTCCTCGGGGTGGAGAAGGGTGGCGGCTTCGCTGTAGGCGTGGTTGTCGAGCAGGATGGCGCCGAGGATGGTGCGCTCGGCGTCGAGGGAGGCGGGGAGGCCGCGCTCGAATTCGATGTCGGGGGTGGTGGCCATAATCTTGAACGAGTGTAGGACGGAAATGGGAACAGGACCGATTGTGAACAATGAGAAGAACCTGGCATTTCTGTGAAAAAACGGTCCGCGAGGGCTGCCGATGATGGCTTTGGGGGCAGGCGAGCGTCTATCATGAAGAGAGTCCCCCGGAAGCGGATGTTATCTATGCATTTTCGGCAATCTTTGATGGCAGTTCTTGTGTGTGTGGCGTGCGTAGCGCCGGGCACGGTGCGCGCGCAGCAGGCGGAGTCGGTTGCGCCGACTCAGGCGCAGCAGCCTCCCGCGGTGAAGGAATTCCAGACGCTGGAAGATCAGTGGAGCAATGCGGTCGTGAAGAACGACCAGTACACGATGGAGTTTCTGCTGTCGCCGATGTACGTGGACATTTCGTCGACGGGCGATGTGATGACACGGAACCAGCTGATCGCGGGGCTGTACGACAAGGGCGCGGAGCCGTTGAGCATGCAGCAGCGGGTGGTGAGCGTGCGGGAGTTCGGCGATACGGCGATTGTGAGCGGGACGTACATCGTGAAGGCTCGGGCGAACGGGGCCACGAAGGAGGAGCGCGGAATCTTCACGCATGTGTACAACCGCGCGCAGAGGCACTGGGCGTGCGTGAACGCGCAGCGGACAGCGGTGGTGGAACTGGCGGCGACGAGGCAGAAGGCTGCGCAGAAGAAGAGTGACGCCGACGAGCCGTTCCATATACCGTTCTTCCATAAGGGAGCGGAACCGTCGCAGACGGCGACGGGGCCGACGAATATTCCTCCGAATTAGAACGGCGTTCGGCGCTCAGCGTTCGGCGTTCGAGATTCCGTGCCAGGCTGGAGACGATGACGAGCACACGACCCACCTGGGCTGAGATTTCCCGCAGCAGACTGATCCATAACCACGGTGTTCTGCGCCGGCTGGCCGGGGCGGAGACGGAATTGTTGTGCGTGGTGAAGGCCAACGCGTACGGGCATGGCCTGGTGGAGTGCGCGCGGACGCTGGCCGGCAACGGGGCGCGGTGGTTTGGCGTGACGTGCGTGGAAGAAGGCGTGGCGCTGCGGAGGGAATTGCCGGAGGCCGGCATCCTGGTGATGAGCGGGATCTGGCTCGGGGAGGCGGAGGCGGCGCTGGAACATGATTTGACGCCGGTGGTATGGGAGGCGAGGCACATCGGCCTGCTGGAGGGGGCGGCGAAGAGGCTGCGTGCCGCGCCGGGCGATTGTCCGGTACATCTTGAGATTGACACCGGGATGTCGCGGCAGGGAGTGCGGCCGGAGGATCTCGAGTCGCTGCTGGGGCGGTTTGGGGCGGGTTCGCCGCTGCGGTTGCAGGCGGTGATGACGCATTTTCACAGCCCGGGAAATGCGGAGCTGACGGCGGGGCAGATGCGGGAATTTGTAACTGCGGCGGGTGCAATTGTGGGCCAGGGTTTGTTCCCCGAGATTCTAAGCGCGGGGAGCTCGGCTGCGGCGCTGGAGCCGGACGCGGAGCTGGCGCGGACGGCGCAACGCATGGGCGCGCAGCCGATGGTGCGGGCGGGGATCAGTCTTTATGGTTATGCGCCGGATGGGGAGCATCCGAGTGAAGGGGCCGGGCAGCTGGAGCCCGTGCTGCAGTGGAAGACGCGGGTGGTGTCGCTGCGGGAGATTCCCCCCGGAGCGACGGTGGGCTACGACGCGACGTTCACGGCGCAGCGTCCGATGAAGGTGGCGCTGCTGCCGGTGGGGTATGCGGACGGAGTGAATCGGCTGCTGTCGAATCGCGGAGAAGTGCTGGTGCGCGGGAAGAAAGCGCCGATCGTGGGGCGGGTCTCGATGGATCACACGACGGTGGATGTGACGGATGTGGAGGGCGTTGAGGTGGGCGACGAGGTGGTGCTGATCGGAGCGCAGAGTACGGAGCAGGGCGAGGTGAAGGTGACGGCGGCGGATGTGGCGAAGCTGACGGGGACGATCCCCTACGAGGTGCTGTGCGGGATTGCGGCGCGGGTGCCGCGGACGGCGGTGGACTGACGATGCTGAAGGAGCTTTACGGGCGCTGGATGGTTCGGTGGGAGACGGCGCTGACGACGCGGGATGAAAATCGCGTGGTGCGGCCGCTGGAGTGGGGCTTTGAGTGGCTGGCGGATTTTATCGATGCGGCGGGATTGCGCGCGATGGTGGAACGGGCGCAGGGGAACGAAAGCGCGGCCGAAGCAGCGATGATCGCGGTGAACGAGGCGATCATTGCCAACAGCGATGCGTTTTTTGGGTACGAGCGACCGAAGGATTTTCGGCTGGAGGAGCGCGCGCCGCAACTGTTTCCGACGAATGTGCGGCCGGAGACGCTGCGGAAGGATGCGGCGCTGAAGCAGAGGATGGCGGAGGGGAAGCTGAAGAAGGCGCAGTTCCTGCGGTTTACTTCGCCGGTACGGACGCCGTATCCGGAAAACGATCAGGTGAATGCTCGCTGGTACCCGGCGCCAGCGGAACGGATGCAGGGGAAACCGAAGCGGGCGATGATTGTGATGCCGCAGTGGAATGCGGATGCGTTTAGCCATAACGTGCTGTGTTCGCTGTTCAATCGGTTTGGGATTTCGGCGCTGCGGCTGAGCAAGCCGTTCCACGATATCCGGCGGCCGGCGGAGATCGAGCGGTCCGATTATGCGGTGAGCGCGAA
>PMAM01000019.1 GCA_003152595.1 Acidobacterium sp. | reverse complement strand
GAGATCACGCAGAAGGCGGTGCGCGCGGCGTTCGAACATGCGCGCGATGTGGACGAGAACCTGGTGGACGCGCAGCAGACGCGGCGCGTGCTGGACCGGATCGTGGGCTATCAAATTTCGCCGCTGCTGTGGGACAAGGTGCGGCGGGGGCTGTCGGCGGGACGGGTGCAGACGGTTGCGGTGCGGCTGATCGTGGAACGCGAGCGGCAGATCCAGGAATTCAAGCCGGTGGAGTACTGGACCATTGATGCCATTCTCGAGGTTCAGGGAGCGGCGAAGCCTGGCGCAGAATCGCAGCTGATCACGGCACGATTTATCGGGATCGATGGGGAGCGCGCGAAGGTGGAAGGGGTAAGCGCGCCTGCGGTGGGCACCGAGAAGGAAGCGCGCGCGATTCTCGACGCGACGACGAAGGCCGCGTGGAGTGTGGCTTCGGTCGATAAGAAGGAGCGGCGGAGCAATCCGTATCCGCCGTTCATCACGAGCACGCTGCAACAGGGAGCGGCGGCGCGGCTTGGGTTCAGCGTGAAGCGGACGATGGGCGTGGCGCAGCGGCTGTATGAGGGCGTGGACCTTGGGCCGGATGGGTCGGTGGGTCTCATCACGTATATGCGTACCGATTCGACGCGCATTGCGCCTGAGGCGATCACCGCGGTGCGCGAGTGGATCGGCAGGAAGGTCGGGAACCAATATCTGCCGGCGCAGCCGAATGCGTATCGCTCGAAGAAGGAAGCGCAGGATGCGCACGAGGCGATTCGGCCGACGGATCCGGGGCTGCATCCGACGAAGATTCGGCGCTACCTGAGCGATGAGCAGTACCGGCTGTACAAGCTGATCTGGGAGCGGTTTGTGGCGTCGCAGATGGTGCCGGCGATCTACGACGTGACGACGATCGAGATCGATGCGAAGAACGAGAAGACGTATAACTTCCGCGTGTCGGGGTCGGTGCTGAGGTTCGATGGATATCTGAAGATCTACGATCCGGAAGAGGACGACGAAGAGGATCTGCCGGAGATTCCCGCCGGAGCGAAGCTGGCGCTGGCCACGCCGGAGCATCTGTCGGGGATTGCGGCGCAGGAGCGCGCCACGAAGCTGGCGCATGCGCGGCGGAAGTACGACTCAGAGGGTGCGCGGATTCAGGCGCGGAACGAAGAAGCCGGTCCTGGCGAGAGGAACGAAGAGGTTCCGGCGTTCGTCGAGCCGCAGATCGAGATTGCCTCGCGGCCTTCGGCGGTGCATGGCGTGCAGAAGTTTACCGAGCCGCCGGCGCGCTACAACGAAGCGTCGCTGGTGAAGGAACTGGAAGAGCGGGGGATCGGGCGGCCGTCGACCTACGCGTCGATCATCACGACGATTCAGGATCGCGAGTACGTCACGAAGGTGCCGCCGACGGGGCGGGGAGGGCGGTTCTTCCCGACGGAGATCGGCACGGTCGTGACGGATCTGCTGGTGGCGAATTTCCCTTACATTTTCGATACGAAGTACACGGCCAAGCTCGAGGAGGAGCTGGACGAGATCGAGGAAGGGAAGGAGAAGTGGACCGATCTGCTGAAGGGCTTCTACGGGCACTTTGAGGAAGAGCTGAAGAACGCCGAGAAGCACATGCAGAACATCAAGCGGATGGAGAAGCCGACGGACGAGAAGTGCGATCTGTGCGGGAGTCCGCTGGTGCTGAAGTGGGGGAAGTTCGGCAGCTTCTACGCGTGCAGCGCGTACGCGAAGGAGAAGCCGGTGCCGATTGCGGCGACGGGCTGGAAGAAGGAGCCGAAGAAGGTTCTGTCGCGGGTCGAGACGAAGCTGAAGTATCCGATGCTGGTGAAGACGACGGAGAACGATGAGTCGACCACCGTTGAGGTGAAGGACAAGGCGGAGCTGAAGGCGGCGCTCGAGAATGCGGTGGGCACAGGGCGCAAGGTCACAGTGGAGCAGGTGAGCTGTGGGTTCACGAAGGAGCATTTCGCGGCCAAGCCTGATCTGCAGAACGGCGAGGGGCAGGCGCCCGCTGAGGAGTATTGCGAGAACTGCGGCAAGGTGATGGTGTTGCGGCGCGGTCCGTTTGGGGCGTACATGGCGTGCCCGGATTACAGCGCCGATCCGCCGTGCAAGACGGTGCGGCGCCTGAGCCAGAAGCAGCAGCAGAAGCCGGCGGTGCCGCTGGACGAGAAGTGTCCGAAATGCGGGAAGCAGCTGGTTCTGCGGTCGGGGACGTACGGGGAGTTCGTCTCCTGCTCGGGCTATCCAAAGTGCAAGTACGTTAAGCAGAACCTGATCGAAGGGCTGAAGTGCCCGAAGTGCGGCGAAGGCGACATTGCCGAGCGCAAGGCGCGAACGGGGAACGTCTTCTGGGGATGCACGCGGTATCCGAAGTGCGACTTCACGTCGAACCTGAAGCCGGTGGCGCAGAGCTGCCCGCAGTGCGGGTCGCCGTATGTGGTGGAGCGGGTGATGGACGGGGGGCTGTATCTGGTGTGCCCCAATAACAAGGAGATGATGCCAAGGCGGCGTCCGCGGAAGGGGCAGAAGGCGGAGGAGCCCCAGGCCGCGATCGAGTGCCGCTTCAGCGAGCGGGTCGGCGACGCTCCGGCTCCGGCACCGATGCCGACGGCGGCAACGCATGGGCCGGTGGTGGAGGAAGAGCAGCCGGTCGGCTGAGGCGGGAATTCCCGATACGCTCGAAAATCTTCCCTTAGCGGCGAAGAGCGTGCTCGTCTCGCGCTGCGTTGCGGTCAGGCTGACCAGCATGCGGAAGATTCGTTTCTGAAGAGAAAGCATCCCTCGACGGCTAAAGCCGGGTTCATTTTGCATTGTTTACGGTAAAGCTGAACCTGTGCCCTGATACAAATCGCAAGCGCTGGAGCCCGTTTATCTTCGGCTTGGAATCGTCGCGACGGAGAAGCTTGAGGAAAAAAGCGACAGGTAGAGTTGAGGCAGTCCTTTTCCCAGAGTGGCACAGGACGGTACTTTGGAGAGGAGATCATCGACGAGTTGTGTTGATGTTCGATCGGAAAAAGACTCTGCTACTTGCTGTGGGGTGAACCTGGGGGCCCGCATTGGGGCTTCGGGGCTTTTCTTCCGCGCGCGGTGAGACCCTGCCCCCTTCAAAGCGCCGAGTCTCCGCAAGCTCTGGAGCCGTGCCCCAGCAAAGCACCGACTCTCCGCATTCTGCGAAGACCTGCCCCTTCAAAACGCCGAATTTCCGCAAGGTTAAAGCTGTGTCCTTTCAAAGCACCGACTTTCCGCATTCTGTGAAGACGTGCCCTTCGAAGCACCGAGTCTCCGCAAGGTTTGGAGCCGTGCCCTTGCAAAGCACCGACTTCGCATTGGGAGGCGCTTCACCGGGAGAAGGCGGTCGATGCGGTCAGCTGGTACCGGCCGCATCTCGACACTTCTCTTCGACTCATCGAGGAAGTGGCTTCTGGGCGGTCTGCGGCGATCCTCGATGTTGGGGCGGGGCAGTCGACGCTGGTGGATGATCTTCTTCTCCACGGCTACGAGCACATCACGGTGCTGGACATTGCGCAGGCGGCGCTCGATGGCACCCGGCAGCGGCTCGGCGCGGGAGCGGCTCAGGTTCGCTGGCTGGTTGGCGATGTTACGAAGGCCGAGCTGGAGCCGGCGGCATACGACGTTTGGCACGATCGTGGCGTGTTTCACTTTCTTACGACTGCGGCGGATCGGGCAGCCTACGTTCGCCAAGTGGGCCGAACGCTGAAAGCAGGCGGGCATATTGTAATCAGTGCCTTCGCTTTGGAAGGGCCGCGGAGATGCAGTGGGCTGGATGTGGTCCGGTACGATGCAGCTGCACTGGAGCGGGTGTTCGGGCCGGCCTTTCGGCTCGTGAAGACGGTCGAAGAGAATCATCCGACGCCTTTCGGCACCATGCAGCCTTTTTTGTATTGCTGCTTCCGGATGGAGGCGGCCGTCCAGGGGCGGCTCTGACGAACTCGACAATCATCCCTCAGCGGCTGAAGCCGCATGCGTTTGGGTCACTTTTTGGCACGGCTGAAGAGCTTGCGGAAAAAAGGGCGCCATTTTTCCCAAAACGGTCCTGGGACGGTACGGGCGGGTAAGCACGGAATCAAATCCTCTTGACGATTCGATGGCGGGAGCTTTTGC
>PMAM01000110.1 GCA_003152595.1 Acidobacterium sp. | reverse complement strand
GCTGCAACTACAAGTGCGTCTATTGCCGGACGGGCAACGAAGGCGCCGTGTACGCGGAGCTTCCGATCGCGGAGTATCTGCGCATCGCGAGGGTGTTCGTCGGGCTGGGGATTGAGAAGATCCGGCTGACGGGCGGCGAGCCGCTGCTGCGGCGCGGGCTGCTGGAGATGATCCGGGAACTGAGCCGGCTGCGCACGCTGGATGGAACGCCGCTGGACCTGGCATTGACGACCAACGGGCATCTGCTGGAGGAGATGGCGCAGCCGCTGCGCGATGCCGGCCTGAGCCGGATCACGGTGAGCATGGACGCGGTGGACGCTGAGAAGTTTGCGCGTATCACGCGGGTGCCCGGGAGTTATGAGCGTGTGCTCGCCGGGGTTCGCGCGGCGAAGAAAGCGGGCCTGGCGCCGGTGAAGGTGAACTGCGTGCTGCTGCGGGGATTCAACGAGGATCAGATCGTGCGGTTCGCGCAGTTCTCGCGCGACGAGGGCCTGATCGTGCGGTTCATCGAGTTCATGCCGCTGGAAGAGGACCGGCTGTGGACGCCGGAGTCCGTGGTTTCCATGAAGGAGATTGTGACCGCTCTGGAGAGTTATCGGCCGGTGGTGCGGATGGCGCCGAACGCGGCGAGCGAGACCGCGGTGCGGTACACGTTCGATGACGGCGTGGGGGAGATGGGGATTATCGCGCCGGTGACGCAGGCATTTTGCGGGCAGTGCAGCCGGGTGCGGCTGACGTCGGACGGAAAGATTCGCACATGCCTGTTTTCGCAGAGCGACCACGATTTGTACGGCGTGATGCAACGCGGCGGCAGCGACGATGACATGGTGGAATTCATCCGGCGCATGATCGAAAAGAAGGAAGCTCGGCACCACATTGGCGAGCCGGAGTTCCTGAAGCCCTCGCGCAGCATGGTGCATATAGGGGGCTGATCTCCGGCAACGCCGGAGATCAGCCCCCCTAGCGTTCAGTGTTCGGCGTTCAGCGTTCAGAAAGCCGCAAGCGAAGGGTGTTGGCTGGTCCCTATAATGGACGGCGATCCATGCCATCGAAAAAAGCGGCGTTCAGCGTTCAGCGTTCAGAGTTCAGAAATACCATTCTCAGCTTTGCCGTTCCGGCGATTCTGCTGGTTGGCGCTCTAACCGCGCTGAATGCGCGACCGGCAGATGGCGATCCGAACACCCAGGAAGCGGCGCGCCTGAACAGCATTGGCGTGGCGCTGATGAACCAGCAGCTGACCGAGAAGGCAGAGGCGGAGCTGGAACAGGCCCGCGCGGCCGATCCGAAGTCGGCGATTCCGGTGCTGAACCAGGGGATCGCGTTGCTCTACATGCAGAAGCTGCCGGAGGCGGAAGCGGCGCTGCGACAGGCCGGGACGATGGCGCCGGACAATCCGCGGGCCTGGTACAACCTGGGGCTGACGGAGATGGACGAGGCGAATCAGAANNATCGATCCCAAAGACGCCGATGCGCACTACTTTGTGGGATCGCTGGACATGAGCCTGGGCGAAGTGAACGCGGCGATTGGCGAATATGAGGCGGCGCTGAAGCTGAATCCACTGCACTGTTCGGCGGAGTTCGGGCTGGCGCGGGCGCTGCAGCGGGCGGGCCGCGTGGAGGAGGCGCACGAGCACCTGAAGATTTTCCAGCACTATACCCAGGCGAAGATTTCGTCGCCGTTGAGCGTGGGGTACGGCGAGCGCGGGCACTATTCGACGATGGAGGAGATGCCGCTGCCGGCGCAGACGGTGGGGCCGATGATCCCGGTGAAGTTTGAGGCGAAGGAATTGCCGAAGCCTCCGCCGGTTGGAGATATCGGAACCGGGTTCGGAGGCGGGGTCTGCTCCCTTGACATTTTCGGTACCGGCCATAAGGACCTGATCGCGATGGGCGCGGGCGCACACGCGGTGCAGGCATGGCGCAACCTCGGCAACGGGGTGTTTGAGCCTGTG
This sequence comes from Acidobacterium sp., assembly GCA_003152595.1. GTDB lineage: Bacteria > Acidobacteriota > Terriglobia > Terriglobales > Acidobacteriaceae > Palsa-343. Next base: position 21,897 of record PMAM01000110.1, on the reverse strand, counting down.
CCGGGTAACGAGACAGGCCTTGATGCGAGTGGAGCGGGCAGCGCCTGCGCGGTAGGCGATTTCGACAACGATGGTCTGCCGGATCTGGCGGTAGCGCTCGCAGGCCGGGTGATTCTTTATCACAACCTGGGCCATGGGAAGTTCGAGGACGTGACGGCCAAGGTCGGGATCACGCAGATGAATAACCCCAGGGGGCTAACATTTGTGGATTTCGACCACGATGGGGATCTGGATTTGTTTGTGACGGGAGCGGCGGTTGAGGGCAAGGGCGGTCCCAACGTGATGTGGCGGAATAACGGGAACTCGACGTTCACGGAGTGGACGGGACCGACGGGGCTGACGGGCCAGGGAAGCACGACACAGGCGATGTTGTCCGACATCAATAACGACCGCGCGGTCGATCTGGTGGTGACGTCGGACAAAGGTGCGCCGACGGTTTACCTCAACCAGCGGGAGGGAGCGTTCAAAGCGGAGCCGCTGTACACCGACGCGGGTTTGCCGGGTACCCTCGGAGTGGCTGTCTTTGACTTCAACAAGGACGGGTGGATGGACGTTGCGGTCACGCACGACGGCGCGCCGGGGCTGACGCTGTGGCGGAACGTCGATGGGGAGAAGTTCGAACGCGTGCCCCTGCCGTTGCCGGCGGATGTGAAGGGTGCGCTGGGCGTGACGCCAATTGACGTAGACAACGACGGATGGATCGACCTGGCGGCGGTGCTGGAGGTGGGGAAGAGCACGGAGATCCACGTTTTTCGCAATCTGGGGCCGAAGGGGTTCGAGGACGTAACGGCGGCGCTGGGTCTCGACAAGATAAAGGTCGGCGAAGCNNGGGAACAAGAATCATTCGCTGCGGATTGCGCTCACTGGGCTGGCGGACAACAAGACGGCGATCGGGACGAAGGTGGAGGTTCTGGCGGGCGGGATGTGGCAGAAGTTCGAAGTGGCCGGTGCTTCGGGGTATCTGAGCCAGGGATCGACGGAGATCGTCGCGGGCCTGGGACAGGCGACGAAGGCCGATGTGGTGCGGCTGCTTTGGCCGACGGGGGTTCCGCAGGATGAGATCGACATTGACGCGACGAAGCTGCCGGGCGGGAAGACAGGAAATGGGGAGCTGGCGCTGAAGGAGCTGGATCGGCGAGGGAGCTCGTGTCCGACGCTGTTTGCGTGGGATGGGAAGCAGTATCGGTTCGTGTCCGACGTGATCGGCGCGGCGGTGGTGGGGCACTGGGTTTCGCCGACGGCGACCAACCAGAACGATCCCGATGAGTGGATCAAGGTGGATGGGGAGCAGCTGCGGGCGCGGAATGGGCTGCTGAGTTTGCGATTCGGCGAGCCGATGGAGGAGGTCAACTACATCGACCAGCTGCGGCTGGTGTCGGTGGATCATCCGGCGGGAACCGAGGTGTATCCGGACGAGCGATTCCTGAGCGAGCGTCCGTTTGCGTCGGGGAAGACGGTGGCCGTGTCCGACGCGCGGCCGGTGGCGGGGGCGTGGGACGACGGGGGGCATGATGTGCGGGAGTTGCTGGCAGACAAAGATCACCGCTACGTGAGGGACTTCACGAATCTGAGCTATGCGGGTTTTGCGAACCTGCATACGCTCACGCTGGACCTGGGGACATGGTCGCCGGCGAGGCCGCTGCGGCTGCTGATGGATGGGTATATCGAGTACTTCAGCGCCAGCTCGATGTATGCGGCATGGCAGGCGGGGATGCAGCCGATTCCGCCGCGGGTGGATGTGGAGATGCCGGACGGAAGCTGGAAGCGGGTGATCCGCGACATGGGATTCCCGGCGGGGCTGCCGCGGACGATCGTGGTGGATCTGACGGGGAAGCTGCCGCCCGGGGCGCGGAAGATCCGGATCACGACGAATCTGCAGATTTATTGGGATCGGATTCGGGTAGATAACGGGCCGGACGCTGCGTTGGACGTGCGTCAGACAGAAGTGCCGCTGGCGATGGCAAACCTGGCGTTCCGCGGGTATCCGAAGCAGATTGAAGGGTCGACGCCCGGCGATCTGACGTACGACTACAGCCGGATCAGCGCGACGGGGCCGTTCCTGTGGGCGCGGGGCGTGTACACGCGGTATGGCGATGTGACGCCTCTGTTGGAGAAGGTCGACAACCGGTACGTGATCTTCGGGACGGGCGAAGAGATCGACGCGGAGTTCAGCGCTGCGGAATTGCCGGCGCTGCCGGCGGGCTGGACGCGGGACTACTTCTTTTACGCGAACGGCTTTGTGAAGGACATGGATTACTGGGAGGAGGCTCCGTTCACGGTAGGCCCGATGCCCTTCCACGCGATGAGCCGGTATCCCTATCCGGCGAACGAGCAGTATCCGCATGCTCCGGGGGCGGACCGCTACTGGCTGGAGTGGAATACGCGGTATGAATCGGGGAATCGGCGGCAGCGGTGGGAGTTTGATTATCGTTCGGCACGTGAAGTGCCGAACGATAAAGAATAAAAGGGAAAGGGCAGAGCTGGTCTAACTCACCCCGCCCAGGTTGGGGTTGCGGCGGTCGTTTCTGACTAACGGACTTCGATCGCGATGAGAATGATCAGGGCGAGCACATTCTGAGCGAGCAGGGCCATGGTGAGCCGGATGCGATCGAGGAACGGATAACCGGGAGCGCCTTCGGCGATCCTTACGCTGAGGCGCCGGTACAACGCGTACCAGGCATAAGCCAGAACGATCCCCAGCAGATCAATCAGGACAAGCCATCCGGGTGGGACGGGCAAATCGATGGACACAATGCCGCCGGGATGATGCCAGCTGGATACCAGGCCGATCAACCAGGGAGAGATCACCAAAGCAGCAGATTCAATTAAGGCAAGAGACATGTAAATCCGGGCGTGGCCTTCGAACTGACCGTGCCAGGGGCCGGATTGGGATGCAGCGGTCGTCATTGTTGACGTAGTCACAGGAACTGGGATGCGAATTTGGCGTGAAAAGTCGTTGCCCGAAAGGGGGTTACCGAAGGGCTATCAGTCCCGGTAACTGCGCTGGTACGTGCGGGTGATGCGGTCGTGCCAGCCGAGCGAATCTTCGTCGAAGACGGCCCACAGAAATCCGAGCCCGAGGGGCAGAGCAGAGAGAAGCAGGGCGGCAATGCGGCCACGGAGCGTGGAGCGGGCGGGATTTTCATCGTCAAAGGTGCAAAGGGCAATTTTGGCATAGCGCATGCCCGGAGTGGCGTCTGTAAGGCTGAAAAAAAGGAGTTGGTAGAGCAGGCCCATGGCGAAGAGGATGGCGCAGGCGCCGATGAGGGCGATGCGGCCGTGGGGCAGGTGGGTGCTGGAGAGCGCGAAGACCATGGAGAAGAGCAGGAAAGCGCAGAGGGCGAGGGCGCAATCCACCAGGGCCGCCATGGCGCGGTCTTCGAGGGGTGCGACGTGCAGCGCGGGCCCGTCGGAGAGAGGCGAGGAGGCGCGGGGCTCGCGGCCAGGGGCCTCCCCATCCAGGTGAATGGAGTGCCATGCGGGTGCGGCCTGCGGTCGCGCCTCCGGGGTGGGCGAGGCGGATTCGGGTTCCGCTGCCCGAAGCGCGGGACGATCTGCAGGCGAGTGTGCCATCGGCTCCTGTTTGGGGACAACCGGAGAAGGCGGAACCGATTCGAGGAGGGGACCCTCGGCGAGGCGAGGGCGTGCCTTGCGTGGGGCGACGAGTTCGCGGGGCGTGGTGATGAGGCTGGCGGGCAGCGGCCGCGAGGGCTCGACGACAGCATCTTCGAGAGGGTCGGAGAGGTACGACTCGGGCATCCGGTCCGGAAAATGGATCGCTGCATGGGCTTCGGGCGGAGCGGAGCGAGGGCTCGGCAGGGAATCGATGCTGACGGAATAGCGCAGGAGGTCGGGCTGACAGGGCTCGGGCAGTGGGTCTGCGGGTGCTGCCGGCGCGGGAGCTTCCTGGACGATGGAGAGCTGTTCTGGTTCGGTTTCGTCTTTGGGCGGAGCGCCGGCGGCTGCGGCCAGGGAATTGACGGTAGATTGGGCGGCGGCCTCCGCGGCGAGCGCCTGGCGCCAGGAGGGAAGCCGGGAGTAGCGTTCGGCAACGCGGGCGGCAATCGCATCGGGCGAGGATACTTCTTCGAGGCCGGGCAGGGTAGGCTGATGGGCGGGAGTGCGGCTGCGGTGGGCGCGAACGCGAGCCGCGATTTCGTCCTTCCAGGCGGGTATGGCTGCGCCGGGGGTCTCACGCGCGGGGGCGTGCGAGTCTGAACTGGAGGGGGAGCCGGTCACTTGTGCCTCACTCCTATTTTGCACGCATTTTGGGAGGAAACTCTGCTGATGAAAGCGCGTCTGTGAGGGATTGAGGCAGAGGATGGAAAGAAGAGGCGAGATTGCGCAGGATGGCGAACAGCGAGGGCCAGCGGCGATCGAAGCGTGGATTCCATGGGTTGAACAGCGGCCGATCCTCCCATGAGTGATACTGCGCTGAATTTTCTCCGCCGGCGAGCCTGGTTTCTGCAGCGCGGCGGTAATGCAACGTCCTGCGAACTGAGGTCCCGTGAAGATGGCGATCCTGAAGCCTGGCGAGCCCGATGCGCGCCGCACCGCCGGCATTCCGCTTTGCTATGCTGGAATTGCCGCGCGCGATGAGAACCCGTCTGTTTTGGTGTATCACGCTGTTTCTGCTGTTGCAGCCGCGGCCTCGGGCGCAGACGGTTACCACTCAGCTTCCCCCCCCGAACACGTCGCAGGGCGCAAGTCCAGAGGCTCCGCCGAGCAGCGCCGATTTGCCGGACGATCCCAGCCTGCAAAGCCAGCTGCCGGAGGCGCACGTGGTGCCCCAGCCGCAGCAGGGGGTTCCGGTGAAGCTGGTCGCGCGCACGCAGTCGCGGCAGGGGCTGAAGAACAGCAATCTGTATACGCTGGACGGCGATGTGGTGATTTATTACCGCAACTACATCGTGCATGCGGACCGGGCGACGTACAACGACGGGACGGGGGAGATCGACGCGGAGGGGCACCTGATGATCGACGGCGGCCCCGACGATGAGCACTTTGTGGCGGACCACGGCACCATCAATGTCGAGGCCGATACAGGCGACTTTTTTGATGTGGTGGGCACGTTGGGGGTGGAGCGGAATCCGCGCGGACGGATGGTGTTCACGGCGCCGAATCCGTTTGCGCTGACCGGCCGCGAGGTGCAGCAGCTTGGCCAGGGGCATTACCGGGTGATCCACGGCACGATGACGTCGTGCCGGCTGCCGAAGCCGGACTGGCGAATCCTGTCGCACACCATCGAGCTGAATAACGGCGTGGCGAGGACCAGCAATGGGCTTTTCGAGGTCTTTCACCTGCCGCTGATGTATCTACCCTACGCGACGCATCCTGTGAATGAAGCGAGGGTATCGGGTTTTTCGATTCCGTATATCGGCAACAACACGACCAAGGGCTTCATGGTGGGGGAGGCGGTTTACGTGACGCTGGGGCGGAGCGCCGATATGACGGTGGCCTCGCAATGGTGGTCGAAGCGTGGTTTTGCGCCCAGCGGGCAGTTCCGTTATCGGGGTCCGGGGGCGGACTTCGGCACGGTGCGCGTTCACAGTCTGCTGGATGAAGGGGTGTGGGAGAAGAACGGGCAGCGGGGGCAGAATCAGGGCGGGATCGATCTGAGCGGAAACGGGCGCTACGATTTTTCGCCGCACACCATGGGTGTGGTGGACGCCGAGTATCTAAGTTCCTACATTTACCGGCTGGTTTTCGAGGAAGACTACGCGCTGGCGATCAACTCCGAGGTGAAGTCGCAGATGTTCGTGACGCACGAGTCAGGCGATGTGTGGGCGAGCCTGCGGTTCAACCGCTATCAGGATTTTCAGAGCGCCAGCGTGCCGGGCGACGAGGTGAGAATCCTGCACTTGCCGACGCTCGAGGTGGAGGCGGCGGACCGGCGGCTGGGCGGCGCGATGAGCGTCTCGCCGGTATGGTGGGGCTTCAGCGGGTCCGCGGGGGACGTGTCGCGCTTCGATTATCCGAATTTCAGGACCTCGGCGGGGGTGCAGCGCGTGGACCTCTACCCGCGCCTTTCAATGCCGTTGCACTTCGCCGGGTGGACGTTCCGGCTGGACGCGGCGCTTCGCGAGACCTGGTACGGGAAGAGCCAGTTCCCTGTTGACCTGGAGCAGATTCCGGTAGTGCGGGGTGCGGGCCTGCCGCGGACCGACGTGGAGGCAGGGTTCGACCTGCGGCCGCCGGTGCTGGAGCGGGATTTTTCGGCGCCGTGGCTCCAGCGGCTGCTGGGCGGCGATATGCGGCACACCATCGAGCCGGATGTGAGCTATCGATACGTGACAGGAATCAACAATTTTCAGCAGGTTCTGCGTTTCGACGATACTGACATTGCCAGCGATACGAACGAACTGCAATACGGACTGACGCAGAGGCTGTTTCTGCGGCATCTGCATCCGCACCCGTGCAAGGGCGATGAAGCGCTCGGGCCGGATTCCATGTGCGGCGGTGGGACGCGGGACTGGATCACCTGGCGGGTGGCGCAGAAGTATTATTTCGAGCCGGACTTCGATCACGCCATCACGCCGGGAACGCCGAATCCGCTGACCACGACGCTGGATTTCACGGGCATCGATTTTATGACCGAGGCGCGGCACAACACGCCGGTGATTTCACGGCTGCGCGTGCGGACGACGAGCGCCACCGACGCGGAGTGGGATCTGGATTACGACGCGAAGGAGGGGAAGATCACCTCCAGCAACATCTTCGCTGGATATCAGCGCGGCTTCTACCGGTTCCAGTTCGGGGATTCGTATGTGAACGTGCCGCTGGGCACGACTCCGCTGACGACGGCGAAGACGCCGCCGGGTGCGCCCAACACTCCCAACCCCTACAACCAGATTCATGTGTCGGCGGTCTATGGGGCGGCGAACAAGCTGGGGGCCAGCGCGGGGATCAGCGCGGCGTACGATCTGGTCCACCAGCAGCTGCAGTATGGCGCGCTGCAGACGCAGTACAACTGGAACTGCTGCGGACTGGATTTCCAGTACCGGCGGTTCTCGCTGGGGTCGATTCGCGACGACACGGAATACTTCTACAGCGTGAACTTTGCGGGGTTCGCGAGCGTGGGCGATCTGGCGCACCGGATCAGCGTGTTCTGAGAGAAACAGCCCGTAGCCTGTAGCCCTTAGCCAGTTCGACCGTGGCTGTGGCGAGGCCTGCCAGGTCCGATGGGGTGAACTGCGATAATGAAAACAGCAATCGTGAGGTCGCGGCTCTTCGGCCGAAGAAGGCGGTTTTACTTGTTCAGATGGTTTTTCTCTGCAGGCTGCGCGATGTCGATGATCGTGGCTGCCTGTCCTGCTCAGCAGACACCGAATACGGCGGCGGCCAACGCTACACAGGCATCAACCGCGTCTCCAGCTCCGGCGAATCCGGCTCCCTCGGCGCTCGATCGCAAGATTGAGGTCATGATCCGCGCCGAACTCAGCGTGCCGCCGCAATACGAAGTTGCGATCGGCCCCCGCGAGAAGAGCGATGTGAATGGATTTGACAGCATCGCGGTGACTTTTTCTTTGCCGAACGAGCCGCAGAGGAAGCAGACGGTGGGGTTCCTGCTGTCGAAGGATTCCAACACGCTGGCCCGGTTGTCGAAGTGGGATATCGGCACCGATCCAGTGTCGATGCTGCCCACCGAAGGGCGTCCGGTGCGAGGGAACTCGGATGCGAAGGTCGCAATCGTGAACTTCGACGATCTGGAGTGCCCGTTCTGCGCCGCGATGAATGCGGAGTTCTTTCCCGCGACGCTGGAGCATTACAAGGGGCTGGTGAAGTTCATCTACCTGGATTATCCGCTGGTGGAGATCCATCCCTGGGCGATGCACGCGGCGGTTGACGCGAACTGTCTGGCGGCGGAGAATCCCGCGGCGTACTGGAATTACGTGGACTATCTTCACACGCACGGGCAGGACGTGACGGGCCCGGACCGGGATCTGGCCAAGTCGGCCGCGATGCTGGACAAGCTGGCGAACCAGGAAGGCGCGCGCGATCACGTGGATGCGGCGAAGCTGGACGCCTGCATTGCGAAGCAGGACGACACGAAGATCGTTGCGGAAATACGGGCCGCCGACCGGGCGGGTGTAAACGCGACGCCGACGTTCTTTGTGAGTGGCGAGCGGTGGGCCGGCCAGCTGGACGAGCGCCAGCTGTGGGTCATGATCGATCGCGCACTGACCGAGCAGGGGATTACCCCGCCGCCTGCGGAAGCGCCGGCAACGCATGCTCAGACCGCAACGCCGGCGAAATGAGTCTATGCAGAGTGAGGGGACCGCATTTATTCTGAAGCGTACGCGCCGCCCCCCGATTTGCGGCGTCGCAGCAGGGAGAATTGTTTGACCTCGCAATCGGATCCTTCCAGCGCGTGGGGCGCTGGTTTTTCCAACCGCAAATTGATTCTCGCAGGGCTGGCGGTCGCGCTGGTGTTGTGCGCCGGCTGCCAGAAGTCGCACGACGCCAATACCGTGGCCACGGTCAATGGCAAGCCGATCCTTCGCTCCGACGTGGAGACGCTCTTCCAGAACAATCTGGGTGACTCGCACCAGACGCCGTCGAAGATCCAGGCGGAGATCATGCGCCTGAACATCGTGCGCCAGCTGATCGACGAGGAGATCGTGATGCAGCGGGCGGCGAAGCAGAATCTGGTGGCGACCGACGAGGAAGTCTCCGACCGGCTGAACGAGATCAAGGCGCCGTTCACCCAGGAGGAATTTCAGAAGCGTCTGGATTCGCAGCATATGACGCTGGACGATCTGAAGCGGGAGATCCGGCGGAATCGCACGGAAGAGAAGCTGTTCAATAAGGAGATCACGTCGAGGATCAACATCACCGACGCGGACATCGCGGCCTACTACAACGAGCACAAGGCTGACTTCAACCTGATGGAGCCGAACTACCACCTGGCGCAGATCATTGTGACTGCCGCGCCGATGCCGCCGCAACAGGTGGGCAATTTGCAGAACAGCAAGGCGATGAACGAGGCGGAGGCGAAGCGCAAGATCGACGTGCTGCACAACAAGCTTGAAAGTGGCGACGATTTCGCGGCGCTGGCGATGAATTATTCAGAGAATCCGAATACGGCGGGCAACGGCGGCGATATGGGGTTTGTGTCGGAATCGCAGCTGAAGTCCGACGCGGAGGTCTACGCGGCGATCTCGAAACTCAAGCCGGGCCAGATCACGGATATTCTGCCGATCTATGCGAACCCGGGGTCGAAGCAGGCGGTGGGCTACGCGGTCTATAAGCTGATCGATCGGGAGGTAGCGGGGCAGCGCCAGCTGAACGATCCGCGGGTGCAGCAGGCGATCCGGCAGCAGCTGCGCGACAGCCGCGAGCAGTTGCTGAAGAACGCGTTTCTGGAGATGCTGCGCAACCAGGCGAGGGTGGAAAACTACTACGCCGAAGAAGTGTTCCGGAACGGGGCGCAGTAGGACTGGCGGTCCAGGCGGCCGCGCTTCGCGCTAATGCCGGTCGATCTTCCCGGAGAGTGCACCGTTTGCCGTAGCTGAAGCCGCCGCGCGAATAGCTCGTCCTTCCTTTAGTCTGCAAAGAGCATGTCTGGTTCGCAGTTTGTGCGCGGTGTCGCAGTGGCCGGCTGTCTTGCCGGGGCGGCTTTCCTATTGCTCCACGCGGCTCCCGCTGCGAGCCCGATTCGGTTTGAGCTGAAGAAGATTCCGTTCACACTGGAGAACGATGAGACGCCGGGCAAAAATGCGCCGGAGAGCATGGCGGGCGGCGTCGCTGTGTTCGACTACAACGGAGACGGACGGCCGGACATTTATTTCGTCAATGGGGCGAACATTGCGACGCTGAAGAAAGACGATCCGAAGTATCGGAATCGGCTGTTCCGGAATAACGGCGACGGGACCTTTACCGACGTGACGGATGCCGCNNGCCGGGGTCTACCGGAACACGCTCTACCACAACAACTGCAATGGGACCTTCACCGACGTGACCGAGAAGGCGGGGCTAGGGGATTCGAAGGATCCGCAATATGGGCCATTGTGGGCCGAAGGCGGGGCCTGGGTCGACGTGAACGACGACGGGCTGCTGGATTTGTTCATCCTGGATTACATGCAGTGGACCTACGGCGCCGAGCCGATGTGCAAGGTGGGAGACGCCGGCGACTACTGCCATCCGAACAATTACAAGGGCCAGCCGAACCGGCTGCTGCTGAACAACGGCGATGGGACGTTCCGGGACGTTTCGAAGGAGTGGGGGATTCGCGACCACGTGGGCAAGGGCATGGGGGTGGGCGTGGCCGATTATGACCTGGACGGCAAGCAGGATCTGTTCGTAACGAATGACGCCGAATACAATTTTCTGTTTCACAACCTGGGGAACAAGTTCGAAGAGGTGGCGTTCGATGCGGGCGTGACCCTGCCGGAGGACGGGCAGTTCATCTCCGGCATGGGGCTGGATTTCCGGGACTTTAATAATGATGGATACCCGGACATTGTGTTTGTGGCGCTGAACAAGCAGACGTTTCCGCTGTTCGAGAACACGGGCAAGGGAGATTTTCGCGAGGTGACGACGCCGAGCGGGATGCGCGATCTGAGCCTGGGGATGGGCGGCTACGGGCCGGCGCTGTACGACTTCGACAATGACGGGTGGAAGGACCTGTTTGTGACGCGGGGGCACGTGGAGTCGCTGCCGCTGCCGGGTGTCGCGATTGCGCAGCACAACACGGTGTTCCGGAACCTGGGACGGAGCGGGAAGTGGGTGGCGCTGACGGAAGAGGCGGGACTGGATGCGTCACCGCCGGCGCGGCATCGCGGATGCGCGCTGGGAGATTTCGATGGCGATGGGCGTGTGGATGTGGTGGTGTCGGCGCTGTCGGCCCCGGCGGAGATCTGGATGAATCGCAGCGAGAACGCCGGGCACTGGCCGGCGGGCGAGGTGCAGACGCTGCGAAATGTGGCGGCTGACCAGGTGCTGAAGGTGACGGAGCCGGGCGCTGCCGATCGGAAGCCGACGAACGCTTCTCCTGGACATTGAAGATGCCTGCATTGCGTAACGCTTTTGGGGCAGACGCGGACGATCGAATCACAATCTGAAGCGTCGCGCGCAACTGCTAATCTAAGAAATGTCCCGCTCAGCAATTTCATCCCCCCACCCTCGGGGCGCATCAGCCGCTCTCTTTGAAGATTCTTGGGGATTCAGGGACCCTCGCGAAGGGCGGGGAGATCACTGCACCACAGGGAACTGACCCTTGGCGGAACTGCATTACGACGAGGCCAACTGGACGCCGAGCCATAACCCGTGGCTGGTGGCGCTCACCGTCACGCTGGCGACCTTCATGGAGGTGCTGGACACCTCCATCGCCAACGTAGCCCTGCCCCACATGGCAGGCACGCTGGGCGCGAGCCAGGAGGAGGCCACGTGGGTGCTGACCAGCTATCTGGTCTCGAGCGCCGTGATCCTGCCCATCTCCGGCTGGTTGATGGCGCGCATGGGCCGCAAGCGCTTCTACATGACGTGCGTGATGCTGTTCACGATTTGCTCCATGCTGTGCGGCCTCGCCGGCTCTCTTCCGCTGCTGGTGCTGTTCCGCGTGCTGCAGGGCGTAGGCGGCGGCGGGCTGGCTCCCAGCGAACAGGCGATCCTGGCCGACACGTTTCCGGTGAGCAAGCGTGGGCAGGCTTTCGCGGTGTATGGCATGGCGGTGGTGGTGGCGCCGGCGATCGGGCCGACGCTGGGCGGATGGATCACGGACAATTTCAACTGGCACTGGATTTTCTTCATCAACCTGCCGGTGGGGCTGCTTTCGCTGTTCCTGACCCAGCGCATGGTTGAGGACCCGCCGTATTTGAAAGAGGAGCAGAAAACGACCGGCCGGGTCGATTTCATGGGGCTGGGGCTGATCTCGATTGGCGTCGGCTGCCTTGAGTTCGTACTGGACAAGGGCCAGGAGAAAGACTGGTTCGGCGACTCGACGATTACGGCGTTCGCGATCATCGCCGCCTGCACCCTGGTGTGGTTCGTCTGGTGGGAGTGGCGGCACGAGGATCCGATCGTCGACATCCGCCTGCTGAAGAATCGCAACTTCGGCACCGCGGTCTTTTTGCAATTTGTGCTGGGCATGGTGCTGTTTGGGACCACCGTGCTGATTCCGCAGTTCCTGCAGGTGTTGCTGGGGTACACGGCCGAGCGAGCGGGGATGGTGTTGTCGCCGGGGGCTTTGGTGCTGATGCTGACCATGCCGATCGCCGGACGGCTCGTGGGGTGGCGGAAAATGGATCCGCGGCTGCTGGTGGCCATCGGTTACGCGATCACGGCCGCGGGGCTCTTCAATCTCACGCGGCTGGATCTGGGCGTGTCGTTTGCGCAGATCACGCTGTGGCGCGCCTACCAGGTGATGGGGCTGTCGTTCGTGTTCATCCCCATCAGCACGCTCAACTACCTGGGTGTGCCGCGCAACAAGAACAACCAGATTTCAAGCTTCTCCAATTTCGCGCGCAACATCGGCGGATCGGTGGGCACTGCGCTGCTGACCACGTTCCTGCAGCGAACGCAACAGACGCATATGGCGAATCTGAGCGCGCATGCGGTGGCGGGCAGCCTGCAGTACTCGCGTTTTGTGGATATGACACAGCAGGCGCTGATGCGGCTGGGGCAGAGCGCAAACGCCGCCAGGCAGTTTGCGCTGGGCGATGCATGGCAGACCCTGAACAGGCAGGCGCAGATGCTCAGCTACCAGAACGCCTTCTGGGGATTGAGCCTGATTATCGCGTGCCTGATCCCGCTGCCTTTCGTCATGCGGCGGCCGCCACGCAGGCAGGCGGCGCCGGAAGAGATAGCGGGCCATTAGCGGGCGTTGAAAATCCTTGTGGCAGTCTCCTGGGCCGCATATTCTTGAGGCATCAGCAATGGACTTTGAAAATCTTCGGACGTTTCTGGAGGTCAGCCGCCTGAAAAGCTTTTCGCGCGCGGCTCAGAAACTGCTTCGCACACAGCCGGCGATTTCGGCGCAGATTCGCACGCTGGAGCAGGAAGTGGGGGCGCGCCTGTTCGATCGCGACGGCGGAAAAGTGACATTTACCGCGGCTGGGCGATTGTTTGAGCCCTTTGCCGAGTACTGCGTGGAGCGGCAGAAGCACATCCTGCTGGCCATTGCGGAGCAGGAACGCTCGCCGCGCGGGGAACTGGCGATCAGCGCCAACGAGGCCACCCACCTGTATGTGCTGCCGCAGGTCTTCGCTCAATTTCGGCGGCAGTATCCGCGCGTGATGCTGAGCGTGGTGCGCGCGGAGCGGCTGCGCACGCTGGAAAGCGTGGTGAACCGGGAGGTGGATTTCGGCGTGGTTTCGATGCCGGTGCGCGACACACGGCTGGCGGTGGACCTGATCCATCGCGACGAGCTGGCGCTGGTGGCGCCGCAGGGGCACGCTCTGGCCGGACGCGCAACGGTGCGTCTGCAGGATGCGGCGCGATATCCGATGCTGCTGCCCGCGCACGGCCGGCGCAGGGAGCAGCTGGATGAGCTGTTCCGCGTGAACGAGATCGTGCCGCGGGTGGCGATGGAAGTGGAGTCGAGCGAGATGCTCAAGCGGTATATCGGGGTGGGGCTGGGCCTGGGTTTTTTACCGCGCACGAATGTGATGGAGGAAGAACGGACAGGCGTGCTGCATCCACTGGCGCTGGAGGGAGTGCGCCTGGCGAGGGATCTGGCGCTGGTCTATCGGAAGGATCGCCAGCCTTCGAAGGCGGCGCAGGAATTTCTGGAAATTGCGACCCAGCCAGTGCGAAAACGCGATCCGGAAGCCGGACACGGACGGGCGCGCGGTACCGTATGATTGAAAGCGGCGTTAATTCCTTTTCATCGGCGTATCCACCGGGCATTTCTGTGTTAAGTTTCAGCGGGGACGCGGTTTTGAGCAGAGTGCGTGCGCCTGGATTTCAAAAGATTCGGAGGAGTTGAGAATTGGGAAAAAGTATGGTCCCGAGGCGGCTTTTCTTCACCAAGGGAGTGGGGAAACACAAGGAGCGGCTGACCTCATTTGAGCTGGCATTACGGGATGCCGGCATTGCGGCGCAGAATCTGGTGCGCGTTTCTTCCATCTTTCCTCCGCAGGCGAAGCTGATTGGGCGCAAAGAGGGGCTGAAATACCTCAGTCCGGGTGAGGTTGTGTTCGCCGTGGTCGCGGAGAACTCCACACGGGAGCCGCACCGGCTGGTAGCGTCGAGCATCGGTGTTGCGATTCCGAGCGATCGTAACACTTACGGTTACTTAAGCGAGCATCACAGCTTCGGCGAGACTGAAGATCAGGCCGGAGAATACGCCGAAGAGCTGGCAGCGGAGATGCTGGCGACCACTCTGGACGTGGAATTCGATCCTGACACGAGCTGGGACGAGAAAAAAGAGATTTACCGCATTTCGAACAAGATTGTGCGCACCGCGAACGTGACGCAGTCGGCGATCGGGGATAAACGCGGGTTATGGACGACCACGATTGCGGCGGCGATCCTGATTTTCGAGTAGATTACGGCGGGAATGAGGCAGGCGTGGGCCAAGGGGCCTGCGCCTTTTGCTTGTTTCCTCGTAATGTGTAACCACAGAAGATACAAATATGGCAGAAAAAAGCAAATTTCGCGTCGGGCTGGTGCAGATGAGCTGCGGACCGGATCCTGACGCCAATCTGGAGAAGGCCGCGGAGCGCGTGCGGGAGGCGGCGGGGCAGGGCGCGGATGTCGTCTGCCTGCCGGAGCTGTTTCGCGCGCAGTATTTTTGTCAGCGCGAGGATATCGCGCTGTTCGATCTGGCCGAGCCGATTCCCGGGCCGAGCACGGAGAAGCTGGGCGCGGTGGCACGGGAGGAGAAGGTCGTCGTCGTAGCGTCGCTGTTCGAGCGGCGCGCCGCGGGGCTCTATCACAACACGGCGGCGATTCTCGAAAATGACGGAACGATTGCGGGACTGTACCGCAAAATGCACATCCCTGACGATCCGCTGTACTACGAGAAGTTCTATTTCACGCCCGGCGACCTGGGTTTTCGCGCGTTCGATACGTCTGCGGGGAAGATTGGCACGCTGGTGTGCTGGGACCAATGGTATCCGGAGGGTGCACGCATTACCGCGCTGCAGGGAGCCGATGTGTTGTTTTATCCCACGGCTATTGGCTGGCATCCCCACGAGAAAGAGGAGTACGGGACAGCGCAGTACGATGCCTGGCAGACGATTCAGCGGGCGCACGCGATCGCGAACGGGGTCTATGTGGCCGCGGTCAATCGCGTTGGGATTGAGCATGGCGACGTGCGCGGGAATCGCGTCGAAGGGCCAGGTCTCGCGTTCTGGGGCGGGTCGTTTCTGGCTGATCCGTTTGGGCGGGTGATCGCAAAGGCGGCCCATGATCGCGAGGAAATCCTGATCGGCGAGATCGATCTCGCCGTGATCGAAGATACGCGGCGCAACTGGCCGTTCCTGCGGGACCGGCGGATCGATGCCTACGCCCCGATTGTCAGCCGCTTTCTGGATGTCGAGAAAAAATGAGCGACGTGGCGGTGAGGGAGATGGAACCGGGAGCGAACCCGCAGCCTTCGCCGACCCCACGTGCCCTGGGCTACCGGATGCCT
Source organism: Acidobacterium sp. (assembly GCA_003152595.1). GTDB lineage: Bacteria > Acidobacteriota > Terriglobia > Terriglobales > Acidobacteriaceae > Palsa-343. Next base: position 6,320 of record PMAM01000110.1, on the reverse strand, counting down.
GCGGAGTGGGAGCCGCACGAAGCAACGTGGCTTGCCTGGCCACACAATCCAGATGACTGGCCGGGAAAATTCCAGCCGATCCCGTGGGTCTACGCGGAGATCGTCGGCCATCTGGCGCGAGTGGAAGATGTCCACATACTGGTGGACGATGCCGCAGCGGAGAAGCGCGCGCGGGGCGTTCTGAAGAAGACGGGCGCGAATCTGAAGCGGGTGCATTTTCATCCGTGGCCGACGGATCGGGTGTGGACGCGGGATTCGGGGCCGATTTTCGTGAGCAAAGACCTGCGGGTGGAACCAGAGAGCGGGGATACCGATCTGGCGCTGGCGCGCATTGGATCTGCACCCGTTGCTGTTACAAATTGGAAGTTCAATGCATGGGCGAAGTATCCGGACTGGCATCTGGACGATCAGATTCCGGGTTTGGTGGCGGAATTGCTTGACATGCCGCAATGGGAACCAACGATCGAGACGGCGGCCGGGCCGTACCGGGTGGTTCTCGAGGGTGGCTCGATCGATGTGAACGGCGCCGGGACGCTGATCACGACCGAAGAATGCCTGCTGAGCGAGGTGCAGCAGCGAAATCCTGGTGTGGACCGCGAACAACTCGAAAAGGTCATGCACGACTATCTGGGAATCGAGCAGGTTTTGTGGATGAATCGCGGGATCGCGGGCGATGACACGCATGGGCACGTGGATGACATCACACGATTCGTTGGGCCGAACACAATTGTCACCGTGACTGAGCCAAATACTGAGGACGATAACCATCTTCCCTTGCAGGAGAACCTGGATCGGCTGCAATCGGCGCGAAACGCCAACGGGAAGCCGTACGAAATCATCGAGCTTCCGATGCCGCCACCGATTGTTTTCCAGGGACAGCGCCTTCCGGCCAGTTATGCAAATTTCTACATCGCGAACGATCTGGTACTGGTGCCCATTTTCAACCGGGGGACCGATCGCAATGCAATGAATATCCTGGCCGGGGCGTTTCCGACGCGCGAAGTAGTGGGCATCTACTGCGGCGACCTGATCTGGGGGCTGGGCACGCTGCACTGCATGACGCAGCAGCAGCCGAAGGCCGAGACGCCGTGACCGCGGACGAGACGCTGATGCGTGTTGCTCTGGAAGAAGCGAGGGCAGCGGCCGAGGCAGGCGAGGTTCCCATCGGTGCGGTTGCGGTGCGTGGAGGAGCGATTGTTGCGCGGGGGCAAAACCGCGTGCTGCGCGATGTGGATCCGACGGCGCACGCCGAGATGGTTGCGATGCGCGCGGCCGCGGAGGCGATTGGGAACTATCGTCTGGTCGATTGCGAGCTTTACGTAACGCTGGAGCCCTGCGCGATGTGCGCGGGAGCGATGATTCACGCGCGGTTGGGGCGGCTGGTGTGGGGCGCGGCCGATCCCAAGGCGGGCGCCGCGGGTTCGGTAGTCGAGGTGTTGAACCATCCCAGACTCAATCATCAGATGGCGGTTACTTCGGGAGTTTTCGCAGAGGAATGCGGAGAGCTGTTGCGGGAGTTCTTCCGGGAGCGGCGCTGACCGGCGTGGGCCTAAACTGAGAATCAGATGAGCCTGCCCATCAGGATGATCGTCGTCGACATCGACGGTACGCTGCTTGCGTCTCCCAACTCCGCCATCAGCGCGCGCAATTGCCGCGCATTGCGCGAGGCGCAGGCGGCAGGGATCGAGATTGTGATTGCCACCGGGCGCCGCCAGGCCTACGCGGCGCCTCTGATCGAGCCGATGGGGCTGAAGCCGGAGACGGTCTTCATCACCTCGAATGGGACGGTGACGCGCACGCTGGCCGGACAGCGGATCGATCGCTTCCTGTTGCCGGTGGAGACAGCGCTGGCGCTATGCCCGGCGCTGCGGCCCTTCGGAACCACGGTGTTCACCTTCGACCATGACGGGCCTGGCGAGTTGGTCCTCGAATCGGTGGAGCCGCTAGAAGGCCGCGTCTCGATGTGGGTTGAGGCCAACCGGCCGTGGATCCGCGAAGTGCGGCCACTGGAGCGGGCGTTCGACAGCGGTGAGGCGCCGGTGCAGGGCATGGTGTGCGGCGCGGTGGAAGACATGCGGCGGGCCGAGGAGTGGCTGGTGGAGAGCGAACTGGCTGGGTCGATCGAGGTGCATCGGACGGAGTATCCGTCGCGGGATCTGACGATCCTCGACATCCTGCCGCCGGGCTGCTCGAAGGGAGCGGCGTTGCGACGGCTGGCGAAGCAGCGGGGTCTGGCTGCGGAAGAGGTGATGGCGATCGGCGACAACTGGAACGACCTGGAGATGCTGGAATTTGCGGCGTGGCCTGTGGTCGTGGTGAATGGCGCTCCGGATCTGGTGGAGCTGGCGCGGCGGCGCAAGTGGGAGATCGCTGCGGCGGCGGATGAGGATGGCGTGGCGCAGGTGATCGAAAAACTGCTCGCTGGACGCGGAGCAGAAGCTGTTTCCCAGTCTGTTGTAAATACCACATCCGTAGCCGTTTATCCTTCGGGCGGAGAGTGAGCGGATAGCGCAGCGGGTGCGTCTTAGGATGGTAGAGTAAAGAGGAATGCGCCGTTTCGGCAGAGTATTGGGGTGCGTCTGGCTGGCTGCTTGTTTTGCGGCGACGGCCGCGCACGCCGCTGAGCACGTGACGCTCAAGAATGGCTTCGACCTGATCTGCGATCATCGCGTCGCCGATGGCGCAAAGGCTCGGCTCTATATGGATGCAGCCGAGGCCAGCTACCTCGAAGTGAACGCGTCGGACATCGTCGCGGACGAGCATGTGGATTTGCCCCAACCTGTAGCGACGAGTGCCAAACCGGCACCAGCGCCGGCGGTTCCGGAGAAGCTGACGGATGCCGATTTGCAACCGATGCTGGCGAAGGCCGGAGGAACGTACAACCTGGACGCCGATCTGCTGGCGAGCGTGGTGCGNNGCGCGCGGAAAGCGCCGGCCACACGCGCGCGGTGAGCCGGGCGGGAGCGCAGGGGCTGATGCAGCTGATGCCGGGCACGGCGACCGACCTGGGCGTGGCCGACACGTTTGCGCCAAAGGAAAATATCCAGGGCGGAACTGCGTATCTGGACTCGCTGCTGAAGCGCTACCACGACAATCTGCATCTGGCGCTGGCTGCCTACAATGCGGGGCCGGCGGCGGTGGATCGCTGGCACGGCGTGCCGCCTTATCGCGAGACCCGGCTGTATGTGGCGCGCGTGATCCGCGAATACAACCGGCGGTATCTCCTGCGGCATCCGGCCCAGTTACGGGCTGCGGCGCGGTGACGTCGATTCTCCTTTCCACTTCCCTGGAGTTCTGATTTGAAATCGAACCGAACCCGGTTGGTTGCGCTCGCGATCGTGGTGGTGGTGGCCGTTGCGATCTGGCATGAGCGCCATCGGATGCACTTCGACTGGCACGTTTTCGGCCAGCAGCTGCGCTTGGCTGACTGGTGGAGGATCGCGATTGCGCTGGCCTGCATCTACGCGGGCTATCTGGTGCGGTCGATCCGCTGGGTTTGGCTGGTCCGGCACAAGAAGAAGCTGCCGCTGTTCTCGCTGCTGGGGACGCAGGTGATGGGCTTCACGGCGGTGGCGCTGATCGGGCGCGTGGCCGATCTGGTGCGGCCTTACCTGGTCGCGAAAAAGACGGGGCTGCCGCTGAGCGAGCAGATTGCGGTGTACGTCGTCGAGCGGCTCTTCGACGCGGGATCGATGGCGCTTATCACGTCGTCGGTCATTCTGCTTGCCGCCCCGGGATCGCTGCCGCACCCGGAAATTTTGCGAAGAGCGGCGTTCTGGGGGCTGCTGCTGACGGCGGCGGGCTCGCTGTTTCTCCTCGCAGTGCGTTTGTGGGGCGACGCGGTGGCGAAGCTGTCCAACCGGGCGTTTGGCGTGGTCTCAAAGCGCGCCGGAGAGGCGGTCGAGGAGAAGATCCACGCCTTTCACTCCGGCCTCGATACGATCCGTTCGGTGGGCGATTTCGCGGTGGTGGCCGGGTCCTCGCTGGGGATGTGGATGCTGATCGCGCTGTCGTATCTGGAGACGATGCTGGCCTTTGTGGCGAGCCCGGTGCTGTCGGCCATGACCCCTGCGAAGGCGGTGCTGATGATGATGGTCAGCGGCGGAGCCAGCGTGATTCAACTCCCGGTGCTGGGCTGGTTCACGCAAATTGCGTTTGTGGCGGGCGCTCTGTCGAAGTTCTTCGGGGTGGCTCCGGAGGCGGCGATGGGCTGCGCGGCGACGCTGCTGCTGGTCACGTTCCTGGGCATTGTGCCGGTCGGGCTCGTCTGGTCGCGTTTCGAGCACATCTCCCTCAGGCAGGTGACTGAGGAGAGCGAGCACGCCGGCGTGGAGGTGGCGCATCACCACGGGCCGGCCGGCGAGGAAGCGACGAGCTGACCCCCCTCCCCCCTCCCCTGGTGGTGCGGTCCGGTGGTTGATTCTGCTGGACTTCTTCGGTGTTAACAAGATCGACAACAGCCATCGGGGTTGAGGCGGTCTCGCCTGGCGGGACAGAATCGTTCACAGGTTACAGGTTACGGGTTACACAGGTTGCAGGTTGCAGGTTACGGGGCACAGAGTGCAGGTCCTCGGAAGCCTGCCTGTACCTTTACGAGAGCCGGAAATGGAAAGGACCCGCGGTGGGCGAGTCCTCCTGATTCAGGCTTCATGATTAGTGTGAGGCTTGCGGTGGAGCACCGCAAGAAGAAACGTAGCGGCGAGGAAACGAAGGTAATGGGATGGCTCCGCTGGAGTTGAATCCGTCCTCGCAGGGCACGATCCGTGATACTTCCGGCTAGCCGCCGGCCCTACGGGGAACTCCCTTGGATCATGCGGGATTACAGCCGGGGCTTAACTCGGTCCCACAGCCCCAGGAAGTGGAGTCTTTGCAGTGGGCTCCCAGGCAGGGCGATCTGCGAGTTCCTGAAACAAGTCCTCCCAACCGGCGAGAAGAGATACGGGAAGATTGATCGTCCGCACGGTTGGATCATTACTGCTGATGGCATGGACGGCTACGCATTCACCCTCCACAAATGGATCTGAAACCAACTCCATGTGTTCGCCATAAAGATTGACGTGTTTGCCGACGATGTAGCCAAGCTTGTTGATTCGTGTGCAGTTCTCGGAAGGCGAGTGAAGGGCTGTGGGCTCCGGATGGGAAGAGGGCATGTGGCACCTTGGGGCGAGGAGATTCTGGTGCTGGGGACATAATGATCTCCGCGACCAGCGTGAATTCCTATCCTCTTCCCAACCAACTGGGAAAAACTGAGCCTTCTGATACACAGTGAGACTATAGTTACCCTCCGGCAGTTGGCGCGTCGCGGGGCATGCGGGGCGCAGGCGTCGTTCCGGGACAGTCACCGGAACGCGGAATTAACCGGCTCCGGGGGGATGAAATGTCCGGGTTGCCGACCACCCAGACACAACTCGAAGGTCAGCGACTACTGCAGCTTCGCGTACTCTGCTTTCGCTTCCTTCAGGATGGGGATGTCGGGGTCGGCGTCTTTCCAGAGCGTGAGGAAATCTTTGTAGGCGGCGAGTGCCCGTACGCGGGCGGCATCGGCATCCGCTCCCTGCGAGGTTCTTGTTTGCAACGCATTGGCGCGAGCTACTCCCAGATGCGCCAACGCTCCCGTCCAGCAGTTCCAGACGATACCGCTGTGGTCGAGAATCTTCTGGAACTCGGCGGCGGCCGCACTGCCCTGTCCGGCTGCGAGGTATGCCTCTCCGCGAATATACGTCGGATAGAGGCAGGAAACATTGTTGACGAACGGAATTGATCCCAACTCGATAGGTGAAGCTGCTTGCAAATCATTAAGGGCGAGCCCCGGATCTTTTTTGTGCAGTGCCAATTGCGCCTGAATTACAGACACCCAGAGTGGCTGCGTCTGGTCCAGTGGGAAACGTTTTCCTAAGTCTTCGGCCAGGGATTCGGCTTGCGCCGTATCGCCCGCCATGGCCAAAGCAAGCGCAGCTTCGGCCTCGGCGCCCTGACTCGCGGGAGCGAGTTTCAGAGCCTCTACCGCTGAGTGCGTAGCTTCCGTGGCATTGCCGTAAGCCGCGTGTTGCAGAGCTGCATTCGCGAGATAGATCGCGCCATTTTCTTTGGAGTCAGCCCGGATGGCGGAGTCCACTGCCCGCCTGGTCAGTTCCCGCGCCTTGCCCACATGACCAGCGTAGGCCTCGGTGTCTGATGCCAGCGCGAATCCCCAGTTCTCTTCGGGCTGGTCCACAAACCACTGTTGCTGTTCCGCCATCGCCGCAGAGTCCAGCCCGAGAAAGGCAAGGGCATAAAGAGCATTGTGGAGTATCGCACTATCCAGTTTTCGCGCCTGCGCC
>PMAM01000178.1 GCA_003152595.1 Acidobacterium sp. | reverse complement strand
AGGGCATTGCGTACGTGCGCCCGTGGGATGAATTGTCCGGCGAGGGCGAGGAAATCTCCAGGGATGGCTCAGTCGCGAGGTCCACCACACCAACCCAACAGCAGTAATCGACCCGATGGAAAGGATCGGGCGTTATGACGAACACAATCATCATCATTGTCGGATTGAGCCTGCTGGCGTTCATCATTTTGATGGGCATGCTGGCCAGGATGTTTCGCAAGGCGGGCCCGAACGAGGCGCTGATCGTGTATGGATTTCGCGGCCCGAGGGTGATCAAGGGCCACGGCACGATCATTTTCCCCATGGTGGAGAACTGCCGGGAGCTGTCGCTCGAGCTGATGTCGTTTGACGTGGCGCCGCAGCAGGATCTCTACACGAAGCAGGGCGTCGCGGTGACCGTAGAGGCCGTCGCGCAGATCAAAGTGCGCAGCGATCAGGAGTCGATCCTGACGGCGGCGGAGCAGTTCCTCACCAAGACGCCTCCGCAACGGGAAGGCCTGATTCGGCTGGTGATGGAAGGGCATCTGCGGGGCATCATCGGGCAGCTGACGGTGGAACAGATCGTAAAAGAGCCGGAGATGGTCGCCGACCGCATGCGTGGGACGTGCGCCGATGACATGAGCAAGATGGGGCTCGAGGTGGTGTCGTTCACGATCAAGGAAGTCCGCGACAANNAACGAATACATCACGAACATGGGGCGGCCGGACATCGTGCGCATCAAGCGGGACGCGGAGATTGCGACGGCGGAAGCGGAGCGGGACACGGCGATCCGGCGCGCGAATGCGACGCGGGAGGCTGCGGTGGCGAAGGCGGCGGCGGATCAGGAGCGGGTGCTCGCCGAGACGCAGTCGCTGGCGAAGCAGGCGCAGGCGCAGCGGGATCTCGACATCTCGAAGGCGCAGTTTGCCGAGCAGAGCCGGAAGCAGCAGGCCGCGGCGGATAAGGCCTACGAGCTGCAGACGAATATCACCCAGCAGCAGGTGATCGCGGAGCAGGTGAAGGTGCAGCAGATCGAGAAAGAGCAGCAGATCAAGGTGCAGGAGGCCGAGATTCTGCGTCACGAGAAGGAGCTGATTGCCACCGTGCTGAAAGAGGCCGAGATCAACCGGCAGCGCGTCGAAGTGCTGGCCGCCGCGGAGAAGACGCGGCTGACGATGGAGGCCGAGGGCCGTGCGGCTGCGATCAAGACGCAGGGCGAGGCCGAGGCTTCCATCATCTTCCAGAAAGGCGAGGCCGAAGCGAAGGCGATGAACGTGAAGGCCGAGGCTTACCAGGGATGGAGCCAGGCCGCAGTGGTCGACCGGCTGATCTCGAACCTGCCGGAGGTGGTGCGGGCGATGTCGGAGCCGCTGTCGAAGGTGGACAAGATCACNNTGCGGCAGCTGATGTCGAATATTGCGGCGATGCGGCCACGCCCGAACGGCAACGGGACGTCGGCGGAGGGACCGGTGGTGGACGCCAAGTAGCGAAGAACAACTGTGGGCGGGGCAAGCGATTGCTCCGCCCGCCAGGCTGGGAAACGGGAATTTCAGAATTGGAGGGAAATGTTATGGCACTCCTCGAACGAGTGAGCACATTGCTGAGAGCGAATCTAAACGACCTGATCGATAAGGCCGAGGATCCGGAGAAGCTGCTGAAGCAGCTGGTGCTGGATATGGAGAACCAGCTAATGCAGGTGAAGACGCAGGTGGCGATCGCGCTGGCGGACGAACATCTGCTGGAGAAGAAGCGCAAGGAGCATGAGGACGGCGAAGCCGAGTGGAAGCGCAAGGCGGAGCTGGCGGTGCGCAAGGGTGACGACGGGCTGGCGCGCGCGGCGCTGGAGCGGTCGCTGAGCGCGAAGGGCATGTCGGCCGGGTTCGCGCAGCAGCTGGAGGATCAGAAGACGGAGGTGGAGACACTGAAGACGGCGCTGCGGAACCTGGATCAAAAACTCGCTGAGACGCGAAGCCGGTGCGAGCTGATGATCGCGGAGAGCCGGCGGGCGCGCGTGGTTGGACGCGCGCAGAAGGCGCGGGAGGTGATTGCAAGGAAGGAAGGCGACGTGAGTATCACGCGGATGAAGAACCGGATCGCCGGCGCCGAAGCGCACAATGCAGCCTCGCGTGAGCTGATGGATGGCGATGGCGTGGAGGAGAAGTTTGCCAGGCTGGAGCGGGAAGAGCAGATCGACGCGCTGCTCAGGAACCTGAAGGAGCAGCACGCGAAGACGGCGTGAGGCCAAGGAGCAGGTTAAAGGATGCAGGACACAGCGGTGATCTCACCCGCTCTTCCGCAAATCATCAGGCGGCGCGGGCGTGCTCCTGCGCGTCCAACCACCGCGCATAGTCTTCGCTGACATCGCCCAGGCTGTAGATGCTGTTGTGGGTTTCGACGAGGCCTTTAAGGCGATCGATGGTGAGGATGGCGGAGGTGTAGATGGTGCCATTGCGGAGGTTGGCGTGGCCCATCACGTCGCCGGTGAGGCGGGCGCCGGGCTCCAGATTGCGGAAGCCGTAGTAGATGATGCTGCCGACCACGGACCAGTTTTCGATGCGGACGACGGGCTTGTCGTGCTTGTTCATGGCTGCGTGACCTGACGTTTCCGCCACTGGTCGCGTGCAACGGTCCAAGCCCGTGGCTGGTGGCTTTCAGGAGAATTGAAAGCAATTTTGGTGCCATCATAACGGATGAGTAAATAGCGTCATTTAACGACATCGGCGCCTGGCACCGTGAAGTTTTTTCTCTCGCAGAGAGAGTTTGTTGCCTGCTCCCTGCACCGGCTCGTCACCGCAGCGGTTCCCTACGCCGGGGTTCTATATACTTCCGGTCATGCTTTCCAAAACTGAACCCCTCGCATTGTCCACAATTGGTGTGCCTGCTTTGGCGATATGCGTTGCAGCGATCGCGCTGGTGCCCCCCGTATTGCGGGCGCAAACTCCGGCAGCGCCGCCGCAGCCCCACTTAATCGGCCTGGACGATCTGGCGCGATTTCACGATGTGATGGGCCCCGTGGTCTCGCCGGATGGGCAGTGGGTGGCCTACACGGTTTCGACGATTGAGACGAAGGCCGACAAGCGGATCACGGATCTGTGGATGGTCTCGTGGGANNGACGATCTGAGCTCGTCGGGCGCGCCGCGGTGGAGTCCGGACGGCAAGTACATTTCGTTCACGGCGGGGCGGACGGGGACCGCGAAGGGCTCGCAGGTTTGGGTGATGGACCGACGGGGAGGCGAGGCGCATCAGCTGACCGATGTGAAGGGGCACTTGTCGGCATACGTGTGGGCGCCCGATGCGAAGAAGCTGTTGTTGTCGATCACGCCGCAAAGCGAAGAGGAAGCGGCGGCGGAAAAGAAGGGCGGCGAGAAGGGAAAGGAGACGCCGAAACCGATCGTGCTGGACCGGTACCACTTCAAGCAGGACGTCGAGGGATATCTCAAGAGCAACGAGCATACCCAGCTCTTCCTGTGGGACGTCGCGACAAAGAAGCTGGAAAAACTGACGACCGATAAGAACTACGACGAGAGCAATGCGGTGTGGTCTCCGGATGGGACGAAGATCGCGTACGTGAGCAATCACGATCCGGACCCGGACCGGTCAATCAATACAGATGTGTGGGTGGTGGAGGCGAAACCGAATTCGACGCCGAAGCGGCTGACGACCTGGGACGGCCCCGACGGCGGGCGGATCGCGTGGAGCCCGGACAGCAAGTGGATTGCGTTTACCGAAGGCGATCCGCTGAAGCTGTGGCAGTACAGCGAGGAGAAACTGGGGATCGTGGCGGCGGACGGGAGCGCGGCGCCTCGGATCCTGACGACTACGCTGGACCGGACTGTTTCCTCGCCGCTGTTTTCGCCGGATGGGAAGTCGATCGAACTTGTCGTCGAGGACGATCGGGATGAGTATCCCGCCAGCGTGGACATCGCAACCGGCCAGGTGCACCGGGACGTGACCGACCCTGGCGCCACGGCCGGAATGAACCAGGCAGCCGGGCATACGGCGGTGGTGTGGTCGACAAACACGCAGCCGGGCGAGATCTACGCGCTCGAGAATGGATCGCTGCGCAGGCTGACCCACCACAACGATGACGAAGTGGCGAGCCTGAAGCTGGCCGAGACGCGCGACGTGAAGGCGGTGGAGAAGGACGGGACGGAGGTTCACGGACTGCTGACCATGCCCGCCGGCTGGCAGCAGGGGACGAAGGCTCCGCTGCTGCTGTTCATCCACGGCGGACCGAATGGGCAGGACAATCATGCGTTCAATCCGCACCGGCAGCTTTTCGCGGCGCATGGGTATGCGGAGCTGAACGTGAACTACCGCGGGAGCGCGGGGCGCGGGAACGCGTATCAGAAGATCATCGCGGCGGACTGGGGCGATCATGAGGTGGCCGATTTGCTGGCCATGGTGGACGAAGTCGTGAAGGAGGGGCTGGTCGATCCGGACAAGATGGGAGTGGGCGGATGGAGCTACGGCGGCATCCTCACCGACTACACGATCGCGAGCACGACCCGCTTCAAGGCGGCGAGCAGCGGCGCGGGGATGGGCAATCCGCTGGGCCTCTACGGCATCGATGAGTACATCCTGCAGTACGACAACGAGGTTGGGCCGCCGTGGAAAAATCCGGAGAAGTACATCCAGATCGGGTACCCGTTTTTCCATGCGGACCGGATCAAAACCCCGACGCTGTTCATGGGCGGGGACAAGGACTTCAACGTTCCGGTGAACGGCGGGGAGCAGATGTACGAGGCGCTGAAAAGCCTGAATGTGCCGGCGGAGCTGATTGTGTATCCGGGACAGTTCCACGGATTCACGCGGCCGAGCTTCATCCGCGATCGCTATCAGCGCTGGTTCGACTGGTACGACAAGTGGGTGCTGGGCAAGGCACCGGCACCCGCGGCGACCGCTTCCGGAACGGAAGTGAAGAAGTAGCGGCCTGTCAGAGACGACTCAGCCCTCCGCTCCGTACGGAGAGGAGGGCTGCGGGAGGGAGAAATCCTGCTTCAGCCTTGCCGGTAGGCAGGGATCGAAGCCGCATAGCCGGCCGCGGGGCGGCGCGCGTCGGGCACGAAGCTGGAGACGTGCACCTGCTGGGGCTCTTCGCTCTGCTGAGCGGCCCACTGCTGATAGAACTCGTTCGCCTGGCCGAGGCGATAGACGCTGTTGGCGGTCTCGACGAGGCCATTGGCCTGGTCAACGCTCTGGATGACCGCGGTGTAGATGACTCCGTTGGGAAGGTCGGAGTGGCCCATGAGGTAGCCGGTCAGCCGCTGTCCCGGTTCCAGCTTGCGGAAACCGTGAAAGATGAGGTTGTCGACGACGGCCCAGTTTTCGATTTTTGCCGACAGCTTATCCATATTCCGGGGCCTGATCTTTCCGCCGGAGGTCGCGATGACACGTGCAGCCTGCCGACTATTGCGTTCCTGGGCGGTAAAGTGGCAATTCGATGGCCAACCGGTAAGTTATTTCTTTTGACTCGGTTCTGATCCTTGAATGGCGGGTTGGAGGAAATTTTTACGCTCCCGCCACGCGATTTCTGCGCAATTGAGATGCCATTCATGCCCTGAAAGAGAGCTTCGGTCCCACGAAATGCGAAAAATTGCAGGCTGACCGGACCCCGTCATCGATCCTGGGGCGAGAAGCAGAGACTGGCGGAGCGGTTTTCAACTGGCCCAAAAACATCGACGCCTCGGTCCACAAGCTTGACCGAGGCGCAGATGTTAGCAGCGAAGTTCCCGCTTCGCAAACTAAGGAAACGACTCTCCTACCAAGTGGCGTGCAAAAGTCGCTCAATGAACAACAACCTAAAAATAAAACTACACTTTAGGTAGTGGGTCAGTTTGGTTTTCCACAAGAATAAATGAAAGGAAAGAGGCACGATGAATTCCCTTCGCCAGCCCGTAATTCCGTTCCCATTAAGACAGACCCAGACGCGACGGCCGAACCCCAAACCGCGTACACTGCCCCGCAGGGAAACCAGCCCTCGGAAGAAAGCCATGACGATTGCTGCTGGGTTTTTCTGCAAAGACGGCGTTCTTCTGTGCGCAGACACGAAGATATCCACGGATGTGCATACGGAAGAGACGAAACTCGCTTTTTACCGCAGCGATGACGCCCAGCTCGCCATAACCTTCGCTATGACCAGCGTGGATGTGGATTTCTCGCGGTCCTCCGCGGATCGCTGCTGGGAGTACACCAGACAATCGCTCTCCCCCTCCAGCACCATCGAGAGTATCCGCCAGGCTGCGGAGTTCTCACTAGCCGAGTTCTACCGTGACGAGATTTTTCCGCATCCCGACAGGCCGCCGAATCAACCATTCTTCCAGTTTCTCGTCGGCG
>PMAM01000048.1:15582-15795 GCA_003152595.1 Acidobacterium sp. | reverse complement strand
GCTCAGCTTGCGGCGGCGCAGCACCAGGCTAGCCAAGGCGGCATAGAAAAGGAAGGCGACGGCGCCGAAGAGTATGGTCTTCGCTTCGAGCGCGGCCCACGTTTTGCCGTCTTTATGGATGGTGAGGCTGATGGTGGCGAGGGCGATGGAGGGTGCTGCTCCGAGCAGCCCGGCGAAGCTCCTGGGACGCAGAGTATCGCCGAGGGCGGCGAT
>PMAM01000048.1:6029-15531 GCA_003152595.1 Acidobacterium sp. | reverse complement strand
TTTGTCGATGGGCTTGAGGCGGGTTGGATCGGAAAGAGCTTTCACGCTGGCTGGGAGGGTGGATTGGGGCTAATTGTTGTCTCCCGTAGAAATCAGGACCCGTAGGATCGGGCGCAGTGGGTCGACGGTGCGGGTCCGCTGGACGCACCCGTCCGATGATGGCGCGTTAGGGTGCCCAGGTCTGGGTGGGCAGGTTACGGCGTCTTCGGTTTGGTGGGCTCGCGGAAGCTGCGCTCGACCATGTTGTTGGGGTCGGTGGAGACGGGAGCGTCGCGCCAGAGCCAGCGCATCATGTCGGGGAGGATGGCTCCACCCATCTTCTGGCCGTGGAGGTTCATGCCCCAGGTGTAGTTGATGTCGTAGCCCTTCTGTGTGAGCGCGCGCATCATGCGAACGTTCTGCAGGAACCAGTCCCAACGCGGATCATAAGGAATTGCCATTGGGCGGATTGCCATCGCGGATGCCGCGGTTGTCGTTGCGTCCGTCGCAGAGGAAGACGCGGATTGGCTTGTGCGGGCTGGCGAGGACGAGGTCGGGGTACCCGTCGCCTCCGCGAATATTGACGAAGCTGCCGACGTTGCTGAGGACTTTGCGGAAGTCGCTGGGGCGCTCCCATGCGACGGTGAAGGCGGCAATGGCGCCGGAGCTGGAGCCGCCGATGCCGTGCTGCTCGGGGTCGTGGGAGATGTTGTATTCGCGGTAGAGGACGGGCATGAGCTCGTCGACGATGACGCGGGCGTATTTGTCGTCGAGGGAGTTGTATTCGACGCGGCGGTTGGTGTCGTTGTCGCCCCAGTCTTTTGGAGTGGGCTCGGGCTGCTCGGGCGTGCGGCCGGGATCGATGAAGACCGCGAGCATGATGGGGATTTCGTGGCGGTAGATAAGGTTGTCGAGGACGTTCTGGGTGCGGAGGTCGCCGTCGGGATCTTTGAAGGCCTGGCCGTCCTGAAAGATCATGAGGCTGGCGGGGACGGCGGGATCGTATTGCGCGGGCACGTAGACCCAGTACGTGTGCTGGGTGCCGGGATAGACCTGGCTGGGCAGGGTGAAGGGGCCGCGTATTTCGCCTTTGGGCACGCCGTCCTGGGGGAGGGAGTCCGGTCCGAGGCGGTATTGGGAGTTGGGATTGGGACCGGGCGGGTAGGGTGGGGTGGGCGGAATGGGCGGCGCGGTCTGGGCAGGAAGGAGGACGGCTGCTGCAAGGAAGACGGCAGCAAAGGCGGGCGCGCGGAGGGGATTCATCGGAGAGGATTGTAGCGGAAATGGGCTCTGGCTTTGCGGAGTGGGGAACATTTGGACAGCTGCTGGCGTAGGAATTGGTTGGGGGATTGGCATGAGACTGCTATGCGCGGGCGCAACTGCGGCTTTGGTCTTCTGCAGCGTGGCGGGGTTTGCGGAGACCGTGGGCGACTGCGACCATCCCATTGAAGCGCCGCTGCGGTCAAGAGCGGCTCTGGTGATCGAATCGCGGCCGGCGGGAGTTGAGATTGTCGGCACGGATGCGGACGAGATTCGCGTCTCGTGCACGGTGGACCACTCGGACTCCACGCAGGACGTCGAGCTGCGCTTCTCAGGAACGCCGGGCTATGGGCGGCTGAACATCACCAGCCCTGTTAAGAATCAGAACCTGCACATTCGCATCGAGGTGCCGCGGAAGACGAACCTGAGATTCCACATGGGCGCGGGAGAGGTGAAGGTGGAGGATATCGCCGGCGACAAGGACATCGATTTGTATGCGGGCCAGATCACGATCTCTTCGGCCGGCGGCGGGAGCTACAAGTCAGTCGACGCATCGGTGGACATCGGCGACGTGAACGCCTCCGCGTTTGGGGTGGACAAGGGCGGGTTCTTCAGGACTTTCAGGAAGACCATCGCGGACGGGGAGTACCGGCTTCGGGTGCATGTGATGACGGGGGAGATTGACCTGGAGTGAGGGGCGCGGGTGCTACGCTGAGCAAGCCCTTCCTGAATTCCTCAATCCCTTGCCGGTTACTCCCTTAGCTGCCACCTTGGAGTTAGGGGTGAAACTATGCCGAGCATCTATCCTCAAGTCACGAGAGCTGAGGAAGTACTGCCTATCGTTTATAGGGTAGCCGAGTCTTGCGGCCTGTCCGGATGGATGGCCAGACCTATGCTTGATGCACTATCGGTTGATGTCCTTGTTCGCTTGGACAACAGTGAGAGAATCTGGCGCAGCTTGGACCCGCAGTTAGATTCGATCGACATCCGTCTGAACGCACACGAAGTGTATTTGGGCAGGCAAAGCGAGCACGACTTGGAGGGTCTCATCCGGTCACAATTAGCACCGCAGTCCCGGACCAACAAGACAAGCTGAACCGAGTTCAGTTCAGGAACATCGTCCGATACAGTGTGTCGCGTTGGCGGGGTTGGAAGCCGGCGTCGCGGATGATGCGGCGGAGTTCTTCTTCCGTTGTGCAGTTGGAGGTGCCGGCTGCTTTGACGACGTTTTCTTCGAGCATGACGGAGCCGACATCGTTGCCGCCGAAGCGGAGGCCCATCTGCAGGACCTTGAGGCCCTGGGTGACCCAACTGGACTGCACGTTCTCGATGTTGTCGAGATAGAGGCGGGAGATGGCGAGGACCTTGAGGTAGTCGACGGCGGTGGCTTCTTCCCAGCCGCGTCCGCCGAGGGCAGTCTTTTTGGGCTGGAAGCTCCAGGGGATGAAGGCGGTGAATCCGCCGGTTTCTTCCTGGAGGCGGCGGATGACTTCGAAGTGGTTGACGCGCTGCTCGATGGTTTCGTCGACGCCGAACATCATCGTTGCCGTTGTGCGCATGCCGAGCTGGTGGGCGGTGCGATGGACGAGGACCCAGTCCTCGGTGCCGCACTTGAGGCGGGCGATGCGATGGCGGACCTCGTCGTCGAGGATTTCTGCGCCGCCGCCGGGAATGGAGTCGAGACCGGCATCGCGCAGACGGATGATGGTGTCGCGCACGGAGAGATCGCTGTATTCGGCGATGGCGAGGATTTCCGATGCGGAGAAGCAGTGCAGCCAGATTTGCGGGAAGCGCTGCTTGATGCCGTGGAGGAGACGCTCGAACCAATCGATTTTTAANNTCGGCAATTTTTGCGTAGATGGTTTCGAAGTCGAGGATGTAGCCTTCGCTGGCCTGTTTGCCTTTGAGGGGGCGGTAGAAGGCGCAGAAGGTGCAGTACTCGGTGCAGAAATTCGTATAGTTAATATTGCGATCGATGATGTAGGTGACGACGCCTTCCGGGTGGAGACGTTTGCGGACGGCGTCGGCTTCCATGCCCAGGCCGATGAGGTCGTCGGAACGGAAGTAGTCGAGAGCCTGTTCACGGGTAATCGGCATAGTTTCATTGTCAGGGAAGTTCGGGCAGCGCGTCCAGCGCTGCTACAACGCCAGGGAGTGCTCGCCGCATCTTGAAATACAGAAAGCCATCGGTCATTTTCCAGTTCATTTTCTTCAGGAGAAATTCTCGTCCATGTGTGCAATCCGTCTTTTTCGCCGTTCGATGTGTCTGTTCCCGTTGATGCTGGCCGCGCTGCCGTTGACTTTGTACGCGCAGGGCGCGGATAGGAACAAGGAACCCGACACGCTGGTGCTGAGCAACGGGGACACGCTGCACGGCAAGCTGGTGCAGGAAACGAATGGGACGGTGACGTTCCACAGCGGTTCGCTGGGCGATGTGAAGATTGGGTGGGACAAGATCCAGTCGCTGCACGCGAGCGGCAGCTTCGCCGTATTGAACTCGCAGATGAAGAGCCGCAGTAAGAGGACGGCGGGGAATCTGCCGGCGGGCGTCATCGACGTGGCGAACGGCGCGGTGGCGGTGCATCCGGCGAGCGAAGGGGCGGCGCCGGCGACGATTCCGGTGAAGGATGCTCAGGTGATTGTGGACAAAGCAGAGCTGGACAAGCAGCTGAACCACGAGCCGGGGTTCTTTACGGGATGGAACGGCGCGGCGACGGCAGGGGCGACGCTGGTGAGTGCGACGCAGAACCAGTATGCGGCGTCGGGCAGCATTGAGCTGATGCGGGTGGTGCCGACGGTGGAGTGGCTGGACTCGCGGAATCGGACGTCGGCGGATTTCAGCGGATCGTTTGGCAGGATCACGCAGCCGGCGTTCACCAACGGCGGGGTGTTTACGCCGGCCAGCGTCACGAAGTCGTCGATTTCACATTTCGATGCGGAGCGGGATGAATTTTTCTCGCCGCGCTTTTATGTTTTGGGACAGACGGCGTTCGATCACAACTTCTCGCAGGATCTGAACCTGCAGCAGATTTACGGCGGCGGACTGGGCTGGACGGCGATGAAAAAGCCGACGCAGCAGCTGGATCTGAAAGGGACGATGCAGTACGAGAAGCAGCAGTTCATCGCGGGCACGTCGGCGGAGAACCAGGATCTGGTGGGGTCGACGTTTGCGGGAAATTATCTGCTGAAGCTGAAGCTGATGACGTTGACGCAGGATGTGTCGTTTATACCGGCGTACAACAACGTGCGGGCGTACTCGGCAGAGGAGACGAACACGTTTGCGTTTCCGACGTACAAGAATTTCGGACTTTCGGTGGGGACGATGGACAGCTACCTGAACGATCCGCCGCAGACGGCTCCGCCGACGAAGCGGAATTCGTTCCAGTTCACGATGGGGCTGACGTACGCGTTCAAGTCGAAGTACTAAGGGAGCAGGGAGCAGGGAGCCGGGAGTGGTTCAAGTGCGAGCGGGCTGAGCCTGGTGCTCGGCGGGCTGGCCGACCGCCTGCCTAAGGCGGCGGAGCTGGCCGAGGTGGTGGCGCAGGTGAACGACGTGGAAGCGCCGCCACTGATCCGGGCGCAGGGGACCGAGCATAAAGTGGGTGGCGACGCGCTGCGGCCCGAAGCGCTGGCGGCACTGGTCGAGGAGAGCGTCCATCTGGTCGATTTCCTGGCGGAGGAGATCGACGAGAGCGGAGCCCTGCATGGGTGGCCAGTGCAGCTGATCGGGGCGCGCAAAGGAGGGCGCGGGCGCGCCGCGCGGCATGTGGCCGAAGGAGAGGACGATCATCTGCAGCAGCCATTGAACGGGAGTGCTGCGGTCGGCCGTAGGGCGGCCACGCTCCAGGCGCCTGGAGAGAACCCGGCTGGTGCTGCGGAAGGTGAGGACGAGGTGCTCGATGAGTTCCTGGGCGGACCAGAGCCGGTCGTCCTGAAGGGGGTGCATCTGGCACCACTCGGCAGGCGCAGCGGAGAGACCGGCGCTCCAGGAATCGAAGACCTGCTGCAGGACGGCATGCATGGGATGGCCGCGAGTGGGCGCGAATCCGTTTCGTGGGAACTATATCACCACAGGATTGAGGCGGGCGGGGGCTCGCTAAGGCTCGGCGCCCATCTGCTTCAGGGCCTTGTGAATCTCTTTGGCGTGGGGGCCGTTGGGCAGAGCGCTGAGGTAGAGGCGGTAGTTGCGACGAGCCTCGTCATCGAGGTGAAGGTGACGCGCGGACTCGGCGAGGCCGAAGACGGCTTCGGCGTTGCCGGGATCGGATCGGTTCGCTTCGAGGAAACGATCGTAAGCGCCTTTCCAGTTGCCGGACTCCATGTAGTAGTCGCCGATGTTGGCGTCTTTTTTGGCGCGCTTCGTATCGAAGGGCAGCGGAGAGGGGGAGAGATTGGCGGGAGGAGTCTCGTCGGTGGTGGGCATGTCGAGGCCCTTGACGCGGCTGGAGCTGTAGCTCGGTTCGTCGGAGGACGGTGCGGAGCCGGGCTGATCCTTGTCGGTTTGTTGGGCGTCGCGTGCGGCTTTTTCGGATTGCGCTTCAGGGAAGGAGTTCGGGCCGGCGGGTTTGTCGGGGGAACCGGCTTTGGGTGCGGACTGGGGTTGTGGGGCGTCCGGGGCTGCGTTGGGGTTTTGCTGCTGCTGGGACTGGTGGGCGGCGGCCTCGGACTGGGCTTCGGGGAAGGGGTTGTCCTGGGCGGTGCTCTTCTTCGGCTGGTCCTTTGGCTNNATGAGGGAGGGGCGCAGCATCTGTCCTTTATTTTAGACGGCGGAAATTTCGGGGAGGGTTGAGGGGTTGATATTGTGGTGGAGATGAGTCTGATCATTCGTTCTTCGGCAATTCACGCAGCGGGGTGCTACACGATGGCGCCGATCCGCAAAGGCGCGCGGGTGGTGGAGTACACGGGGCCGCGCATTCCCAAAGACGAGGCGGATGAGAAGTACCAGGACTCGCCGACGACCTATCTGTTTGGGGTGGGCGACGGGAAGACGGTGATCGACGGGCATGGGACGGCGATGTTCCTGAATCACTCGTGCGAGCCGAACTGCGAGACGGAGGAGATGGACGGGCGGGTGTGGATTGTGGCGATCCGGAGTATCAGGGCGGGCGAGGAACTGGTGTACGACTACTACCTCTACGACGGCGACGAGGATGAGGCGCGATGCAACTGCGGGTCGAAGAACTGCCGGAAAAGCATGTATTCGCCGGAGGAGATCCGGCGGCGGGCGCGGGCGAAGAAGCGGGCGGGGAGGAAAAGCAGACCCAGGACTGCGGCGCCACGCGGTAAGCAGAGCCGGAAGTAGCGGCGTATCCGGCCGGGTTGCAGGTTATTTTTTGAAGCGGTTCGCGAGCACAGGTCCGGCATCGGCGTCTTCGATCACCGGGACGGTGTTCAGTTCCAGCAAGTCCGCCCACTTGGCGGCATCCGCGTACATCGCGATCGGATCGTTGGTCTCGACCAGCACGAAGCCTCCGCTACAGTCGGTGTTGTGCCAGCGTCCGAGCAGCTTTACGCCTTCAGGGGGAGTCGCTTCGCCGGCGAGGAAGCGCTCGGCGGCTTCAGGAATGTTTCCGGTGGGAAATGACCATGTGGTCATAAATTTCATGTCGATGTTTCCTCCAGTTTGATTTTCGTGGGGGACGTTTCAGGGACTTCTCAGCCCGGCAATCATACGCTTGTTCGGTTGCCGTCTTTGTCGGCAACTAAAAGCTTTTGGCCATTTTCACGATGGGGAGGGATTCGCCATTGGCGAGGGGCAGATCGATGCGCTCGTGTTCGACGTAGCCGTGGTGGCGGTAGAGGGGGATGCCGGTGAGGGTGGCTCCCATCTCGAAGCGGGTGAAGCCTTCGGCCTGGGCGGCCTGTTCGCAGAGCTCGAGGATGCGGGAGCCGATGCCGCGGCGGGCCCAGGCGGGGTGTACGAAGAAGGCGCGGATTTTGGCGGCGTCGGTGCGCGGATCGAGGAGGGAGTCGTCGCGGTTGGGGCGGTGGTCGGAGCCGTATGGAGTTTTGCGGCGAGACCAGCCGCCGCAGGCGGCGAGATTGCCGATGGTGGGGAGGCGGTCGGGGTTGGCGCTGTTTTCGGATCCGGTTGGGACTTCGACAGCGAAGTAGGTTTGGTCGGCAATGAGATGGGTATCGAGGCCGAGCCAGGTGCCGATGGCTTGTTCGATCTGGGTTGGGGAGTAGTCGCGGGTCTGGAGGCCACGGATGGAGGCCTCGATGAGGGGGCCGAGGTGGGGGATGTCGGCGGGGGTGGCGAGTCGGTAGAGGAGTGTCATCATTCACGGGCTACTGATGCCAGGATGGAGATCTTGACATCACTTTCAGAGTGCGGCATCATAGTAGCATTATGCGCACCACTTTGGCGATTGATGACGACGTGCTGGAACAGGTGAAGGAGTACGCGGAGCAGCGGAAACTGAGTGTGGGCAAGGCGGCGAGCAACCTGATCCGACGGGGGATTTCCCGGCCGCTGGAACTGAAGTGCGTCGATGGGGTATACCTGCCTGTGCTGCCGCCGGATTCCCCAATGATTCCCACCAGGCGCGTTCTGGAGCTTGAGGACGAATGGTAGCGTCGAGTTTTCTGCTCGATGTGAACATACTGCTCGCCTTGTGGGTGCCGACACAGCAAGATCATGAAAAGGTCACCGCGTGGTTTCACGCAGAAGGTAGCAGGAACTGGGCAACCTGCCCGATTACCCAGGCTGGCTTTGTTCGTCTGGCATCGAACCCCGCTTTGACTCCCGACGCTCTGAGCGTGACCGAAGCATTGAATGTTCTCGCGGCCAATCTCAAACATCCCGGGCATGTGTTCTGGGCGGACGATCTCGATCTTCCTCATGCTCTGTCGCTGTGCGGAAGAAGGCTCCAGGGATACCGTGAGATCACCGATGCGTATCTGGTTGCCCTGGCGATGCATCGGAAGGGCCGCCTGGTGACGCTCGATCGTGCGATGACATCGCTGTTTCCGGTATCGGAACGTGGCTCGAACCGAGTGGTCGATCTGTCCGCAAGGGTGTTCAGAAAATAGCAGTCGAAAAAAGTCCGGGTTCGGGCGGCCTTCGAAAGTTCTGGAAATTTCAGGTCCCATCCAGGCGATACAATCAAGCATTCGAAATGGCCTACCAGGTTCTTGCACGGAAATATCGTCCCCAGAAGTTTGCCGACGTTGCCGGGCAGGAGCACGTCACGCGTACTCTGCTGAATGCTCTCGAACAGGGCCGAATTGCGCACGGCTATATCTTTTCCGGGCATCGCGGGATCGGGAAGACGACGATTGCACGCATCCTGGCGCAGGCGCTGAACTGCCGGACGGCAGTGGGCGATGCGCAGCGGCCGACACAGGAGCCGTGCGGGGTGTGCGATTCGTGTACGGAAATTCGGGCGGGGAATTCGGTGGATGTGCTGGAGATCGACGCGGCGACGAACCGCGGCATCGATGAAGTGCGCGAGCTGAGGGAGGCGGCGCGGTACCGGCCGGCGCGGGATAAGTACAAAATCTGGATTCTGGACGAGGCGCACCAGATTACGGATGCGGCGTTCAACGCGCTGCTGAAGACGCTGGAAGAGCCGCCGGATCACGTGATCTTTATGATGGCGACGACGCAGCCGGAAGATATTCCGCAGACGATCCGGTCGCGATGCCAGCACTTCAGCTTCCATGCGGTGAAATACGACGACATCCTGGCGCAGCTGAAGACGATTGCGGCGCAGGAGGAGATCGAGGCGGAGGCCGCGGCGCTGGCGCTGCTGGCCGAGGCAGGCGACGGATCGATGCGCGATGCGCTGTCGATCATGGATCAGGCGATTGCGTCGGCTCCGCTGGAGAAGGGCAACGCGCATCTGGAGTCGGAGCAGATTCGCGAGCTGATGGGNNGTGGAGGAGCTGAACACGCTGCTGAATGCGGGGAACAGCCCCTCGGCGATGGCGCGGCAGTTCGTGCGGTATCTGCGGAATGCGCTGATGGCGAAGGTGGGCGGCGAGCACACCGACGTGTTGCAGATTTCCGCCGATGAGCGGGCGCGAGCGATGCGGTCGGCGGCGCTGTTCGGCGAAGAGGATCTGACGCGGTTTCTGCAGGTGATGCTGCGGACCTTCGATGAGCTGAATTATCGGCAGGAGCAGCGGTTCCACCTGGAACTGGGGCTGGTGAAGCTGGTGCATCTGCAGAGGCTCTTACCGGTGGAAGAACTGCTGAGTGCAGTTCAGGGAGCAGGGAGCAGGGAGCAGGGAGCAGGTCGAGGAACGGGCACCGGGC
>PMAM01000048.1:0-6019 GCA_003152595.1 Acidobacterium sp. | reverse complement strand
CCGGCCGAGAGCGTGGCGCGAGCTGCGGTCGAGGGGAAAGCGTCTTATTCGGCAGGGGCGGTTGTTCCGGAATCCAAGCCTCCTGTTGCGGTTGGCGTCGCGGAACACATGGGCGAGTCGACCGACGGGGTGTTAGTTTTGGCCCCGGCAGTTGCTTTGGCTGCGTCGGCCGGAGCGGCGGAGGCTGCGCCGGATCTGGACCAGATCCGCGAGGCGGCGGTTGCGGCGCTGGCGGACTCGGGACATGAGACGGCGGCGAACCTGATCCACCAAGGAAAGTGGACGCAGGAAGGGAATGCGATCCAGGTGGAGCTGGCGGTGCGGAAGACGATGCTGACGCTGACGGTGAACGGCGAGGCCGAGGCGATTGTGCGGAAGACGATGAAGGCGATGGGCGCGACGCAGAAGATCGNNAAGAAGACGCAGGAGCTGTTCAAGGCGGATATTCGCAGCGTGCTGGATCTGCGGGACAAGGGTTAAGAAGCAGGGCTCAGAGCGCGGAGCTCAGAGCTGAGAAGCCAGGGCTGAGGGATCCGCGGGATCCAAAACTACATCAGAGAGAGTATGAAGACGAATCGATGCTGAATCCTCTAAAACTTCAGGAAATGCTGGGTCAGGCCAAACAGATGCAGGAGCAAATCCAGCAGAAGCTGGCTGCGTCGGTGGTGGAGGCGTCGTCGGGAGGCGGCGCGGTGACCGTGAAGATGAACGGGAAGAAAGAGGTCCTGAAGGTGAGCATCGATCCGGCCGCGGTGAGCAGCCTGGCCGGGCCGAATCCTGACGTGGAGATGCTGGAGGATCTGGTGGCGGCGGCGTTCAACGAGGCGGGCCGGCGGGCGGACGAGATCATCAAGTCGAATGTGCAGGGGATGCTGAGCGGACTGAATCTGCCGCCGGGGCTGTTGTAGGTGGGCTTCGGGCGTGCATCCGCGTTTCGGTTTCTAATGGTTTTATGAAGACGCGCCGCGATTTTCTGGTTGGGTCCGGCATGGCGACGGCTGCGTGGCTGACGCGGGGGACGGCGCTTGCGCAGACTGGACAGGATGCGGGCGGGGCGCAATCGCCAGCGGTGAAAACGAATCCGGCGGTGCAGCCGAATCCCGACCTGGCGCAGCAGCTGCGGACGGCAGCGGCGAAAGAGACGATCAAGACAACGAAGCTGACGGACACGATCTTCCTGCTGCAGGGCGTGGGCGGCAACGTGGTTTGCCAGGTCGGACCGGACGGGAAGCTGGTGATCGACTCGCAGATTTCGACGGGGACGCCGCACCTGCTGGATGCGCTGGCGAAGCTGGACGAGCACAAGCTGAAGCTGCTGATCAACACGCACTGGCATTTCGATCACACGGACGGGAACGCGGCACTCCATCTGGAGGGCGCGTTTATTCTGGCGCACGAGAACACGCGGTCGCGGCTGCTGAAGCCGCAGACGATCGAAACGTATGCGGCGCAGTTTCCGGCGGCTCCGGATGCGGGATTACCGCAGGAGACGTTTGCCGAGTCGGAAGCGCTGTGGGTGAACAACGATCATCTGGAGCTGGTGCATACGCCGGAGGCGCACACGGATTCGGATGTCTTCATCTACTTCAACCGGGGGAATGTGATCCATACCGGGGATCTGTGGTTCAACGGGATGTATCCGCTGATCGATATCGGGTCGGGCGGAACGATCAACGGGATGATTCGCGGGGTGGACCAGGTGCTGGCGCTGGCCGACCAGCGGACGAAGATTGTGCCGGGGCACGGGCCGCTGGGAGACAAGGCGGCGCTGCAGGGATATCGCGAGATGCTGGTGACGGTGGCGGACCGGGTGGAGAAGCTGAAGGCGCAGGGGACGACGGTGGAGGACGCGGTGGCGGCGAGGCCGACGGCGGACCTGGACGCGGCGTGGGCGAAGGGGAGCATCCAGCCGGGGACGTTTGTGGCGCTGGTGTGGGAGTCGCTGTAGGGGCAGCTAAGGGGCGGGCAGCTAAAAGCCGGTCAGCTGAAAACCGGTTGGCCAAAACCCGGTTGTGCGGCGCTGTTCAGGCGAGGGGCGATGCGGTGCAGGTGCGCAGGTAGGCGTGGACGAGGACGATGAGCTCGTCGCGGAGGATGTCCACTTCGTGCTGGGGGAATTTTGATTCGAGGACGCGGCGGGAGATGCCGTTGAGGGTGGCGGCCACGACCGAGGCGACGAGTTCGGGATCTTTGGCAAGGCGTTCTTTGGCGGTGGCGAACAGAGCGGCGATGGAGCGCAAAGAGCGGGCACCCACGGCTTTGGCGATGGCGGCTCCCTCGATGTCGGAACTGACAGCATAGAGGGCGGCGCTGGTTTTTACGCTGCGCATTTTGGCGGCGAGGAAGGCGTCGATTAGGGACGTGCTCATATCCATGAGTGCGGCGCCGCGGTTCTGCTCGCATGCGTTATCGACGGCCTGGCGGACCTCGTCCATGTGGCGGCGGAGACAGGCCTGGAGGAGTGCGCTCTTATTGGGGAAGTACTGGTAGAGGGTGCCGATGGAGACACCGGCGCGGCGGGCGACGAGGGTGGTGGTGAGGCGCTCCTTGCCGCAGGCGAGCAAAACCTGAATGGTGGCGTCGAGAATGGCGTCCACAGTGACTGCGGAACGGGCCTGGACGGGCGTTTTTCGCGGGTGCAACATGGGTTTGGCGGCTACGGGCAAATGCGAACTCCGAAACTGAAGGTTCCTTCATCTATTTACCATGCGGCTTTGTGTGGCTGCGGGAGGAAATGATCGCGATGGCCGAGATGACGAACGGAAAGAAGCTGGGAGGCACGTTCACGCTGCCGGGCACCCATGTGACGGTGAACCGGATGGGGTACGGCGCGATGCAGCTGGCCGGGCCGGGCGTGTTTGGTCCGCCGAAGGATCGGGCGGCGGCGGTGGCGGTACTGCGGGAGGCCGTGGAATCGGGCGTGAATCACATTGACACGAGCGATTTTTATGGGCCGCATGTGACGAATCAGATTTTGCGCGAGGCGCTGCATCCTTATACGGGGCTGACGATTGTGACGAAGGTGGGCGGGCGGCGCGGCGAGGACGGAGCGTGGATTGCGGCGCAGAGCCCGGCAGAACTGCGGCAGGCGGTGCAGGACAATCTGCGCAACCTGGGCCTGGAGGGCTGGACGTGGTGAACCTGCGGGCGTGGGGATTCGAGCGACCGCAGGAGGGGTCGATTGGGGTGCAGTTTGAGACGCTGGCGGAGCTGCAGCGGCAGGGGCTAATCCGGCATTTGGGAGTGAGCCATGTGACGGTGGCGCAGGTGGAGGAGGCGGTGACGATTGCGCCGGTGGTGTGCGTGCAGAATTTCTATAACGTAGCGGTGCGCGGGGACGATGAACTGATCGATGCGCTGGCGGCGAAGGGGATCGCGTTCGTTCCGTATTTCCCGCTGGGCGGGTTTACGCCGCTGCAGTCCGGGACGCTGAACGAGGTGGCGGCGCGGCTGGGAGCGACGCCGATGCAGGTGGCGCTGGCGTGGCTGCTGCGCCGGGCGGAGAATGTGCTGCTGATTCCGGGCACTTCGTCGGTGGGGCATTTGCGGGAGAATCTGGCGGCTGCGGAGCTGGAAATTCCTGAGGAGGAGATGGGGGAGTTGGAGGGGATCGGGGCGGTAAAGCAGGGGGCAGGGGACAGGGCGTAGGGCCGTT
Source organism: Acidobacterium sp. (assembly GCA_003152595.1). Classification (GTDB taxonomy): domain Bacteria; phylum Acidobacteriota; class Terriglobia; order Terriglobales; family Acidobacteriaceae; genus Palsa-343. The sequence goes on along the minus strand of PMAM01000048.1, from coordinate 2,364 downwards.
GCGGAATCGGGGTATCATCGTCGGTATGGCTACGGTCCACATCCAGGAGGCAGAAGCGGCTCGGGACCTGCCCGGACTGCTGGCTCGGGTGCGTGCCGGCGAGGAAGTCGTGATCGTGAACGAGACTGCTCCCGCTGTTGTGCTGCGAGTCGCCGCTCAGCCGCCAGGACGTTTGTTGTCGGAGTCCATTGCCATGGCGGAGAGGCACGCGGCGGAGCTGGGTTACGAACCTCGGATGGATCCGGAGTTTGCTGCTGATCTGGAGGAAATCATCCGCAATCGCAAGCCCCGCGATACGTCAGCGTGGGAATAATCCATTGGGGCTGATCCTCGACTCGAGCATCCTGATCGCTGGCGAGCGGCGAGGTGAAACCGTCAGGCAAGTGATGCGAGGCGTTATCGCCGCCTGTGGAGACGCGGAGAGTGCGCTGTCCGCAATCACCATCATCGAACTCACCCACGGCATCTACCGGGCCAGGACGGATGCGGATCGTGCGCGGCGCATCGCCTTCACCGACGAACTCATTCGCGACATGGTTGTACACCCAGTTTCACTGGAGATCGCGCAGATTGCGGGGCGGATCGAGGGCGAGCAGGCGGCCAGGGGCGTTTCCATCGCCATGGAAGGCCTGATTATTGGCACGACGGCCCTGCATCTCGGCTTCGATATCGCGACGCTCAATGTACGCCATTTCCAGCACATTCCCGGGCTTCATGTGGTGACGATATAAGCGGAATCTGAAGCCGAGGCGTTTCCCATTTCACTTAACGCTACTCGTCTTCGCCCGCTGCCGACGCACCCGATCCGGGCGCGCCCTTAACGCGCACGACGGTGATTTTGGAGAAGCCCTCTTTGAAGTCCGGGGGGCGGAGGCGTTCGGCCATCTTCTTCATGATGTCGTCACTGACGGTGCGCTCGCGGCGCTTGTTGCGTTCCATGCAGATTTCCAGTGGCACGTCGAAGAAGACGGCCTGGACGTCGTAGCCGAAGCTTTTGGCCATCTTGATCCACTGGCGGCGCTCGTGGGGCGATAAGTTCGTCGCGTCGACGTAGTTCCAGGGCATTTTGGCGATGAGGCGGGCGCGGAGAAGCGAGCGGAGGGTGGAGAAGACGAGGCCCTGCCAGCGCTGCTCGGCGATGTCGTCGAAGAGCAGCGAGCGGAGGAGGTCGCTGGAGAGAGGGGTGACGCCGCGACGCTTGAACCAGGTGGTTTTGCCGGAGCCGGGAAGGCCGATGGTGAGGACGACGAATCCGCGTGCGCCTTTGGCGTTGCCGGCGACGGGCTCGGGAGGCGGCGTGGAGAGGAGTTCGGGCTGGGTTTCGAGGACCATTTTGCCGGCGGGCTCGGCGGCGGCGGCGGTAAGGGTGCCGACGGGCTCAGCCGGGACTTCGGCGGCTGCGGATTTGGTTTTTTTGGCCGGAGCCGCGGGGGATGACTCGATTTCCTCCGGCACCGGCGGCGGTGCACCGCCGTGATAGGAAGGCTGGAGGGGAGCCGGCTGATTTTGGGGCAATTCCTGCCCAATTTTTCCGGTGGACTCTGAATCATTGGGCCCACGCTTCGAACGACGTCTCATGCGATCGCGCATCCACAGGCGCATATCCAGGGTGTAACACAGACGTGGGCGCGGGGCAAACACCGAACGGTGTTATGTGCCAGATGAGGCACGGTTTTGTGTGAAAAAGATGTGACGTTGGTATGGGCAAATGTGGGCGGTGGGCGGGGGTCCTGCACTTTTTCATTGACTACGGTGCTAGCATCGGTAAATGGGCGATTCCGGGCGTTTTGGACCGTAAAAAGCTGAGTGATCCGGATCACCGCGAGTTGTGGCATCAAGGCTGAAAAATGAGGCAAGGAGACGATTTGCTATGGCCGTGAAGGTTGGCATTAACGGGTTCGGACGCATTGGCCGGAACGTGCTGCGGGCGTCGCTGGGGAATCCGGAACTCGATTTTGTGGCAGTGAACGATCTGACCAGTCCCGCTACGCTGGCCCATCTTTTGAAGTACGACTCGATCCTGGGGAATCTGAAGAACGAGATCACGGCGGGCGAGGATTTCATCTCGGTCGACGGCAAGAAGATCAAGGTATTCGCGCAGAAGGATCCGGCGCTGCTGGCGTGGGATTCGGTGGGGGCGCAGATTGTGGTCGAGTCGACGGGGCACTTTACCGATGGCGCCAAGGCCAAGGCGCACCTGCGCGGGCCGGTGAAGAAGGTGATCATCTCGGCGCCGGCGACGAATGAGGATTTGACGGTGGTGCTGGGCGTGAACGAGAAGAAGTACGACCCGGCGAAGCACAACATCATCTCGAACGCGTCGTGCACGACGAACTGCCTGGCGCCGGTGGTGAAGGTGCTGGT
>PMAM01000142.1:33020-36361 GCA_003152595.1 Acidobacterium sp. | reverse complement strand
TGCTGACGCTGCTCGCCGTGGCTGGAGTGAATTTCGTGATGGGCGTGCCGGGCGCGGATGACGTGATGCTGAACTACCAGAGCACGTCATTCCACGATGCGCTGTACGCGCGCAGCGTGCTGGGGCTGCACCGGGCGCCGGAATTTGAGGCGTGGCTGGAACAGATGGGGATTTGTGACGATCGCGGTGACTTGATGGGGGCAGCGGCTTCTCGGCGAATGTTGATGGGGGCAAGCGAATGGCTGAAATAGGCGATGCACGCGATGGTGCGTCGCTGCGGCGGGCGGATTCAGACGATGATGTCTGGACGCGGCTGCGCCGATTCACGCCGGCGCGGATCGGGCTGGGCCGTGCGGGCGCGAGCCTGCCGACTCGGGCGCTGCTGGACTTCGATCTGGCTCATGCTCGCGCTCGTGATGCGGTGCATGCCGCCTTCGACGCGGAGGCTTTGGCGCGGGAGTTGGGTGAATCCGGATTTGGAGATGCGCTCATTGTGTCGAGCCAGGCGCCTGATCGCATGGAGTATCTGCTGCGGCCCGATCTGGGGCGTGCGCTGGATGAGGTGAGCCGCGAGAAGCTTCGCTCTGCCCGATCCGGCGAGCCTGCTTTGGCCTTCGTGATCGCTGACGGGCTCTCCGCGATTGCCACGGCGCGGCATGCCCTGCCTCTGCTGCGGGAAGTGCGCGCCGGCTGGGGCATGCTGCTGGCCGATTTCTGGAAACATGTCACCGTCGTGGTTGCAAATCGCGCTCGCGTGGCTCTTGGCGATGAGATTGGCGAACGGCTGGGCGCAGAAGCCGTGGTTATGCTGATCGGGGAGCGCCCGGGGCTCAGTTCGCCGGACAGTCTGGGGATTTATCTGACGTGGGCTCCGCGGGTGGGACGCACCGATGCCGAGCGGAACTGCATTTCGAATGTTCGGCCCGAGGATGCGCACCAGCGGGCCGGAGACGCCGGTGACGGGATCGGACTTCGGAAACGGAAGATGCTCCATGCGCTGTTGTGCGGCGGCGTCGGGGGCGGATCGGCAGATGTCCCAATGCTGATCGGGTGGATAGGCGCCGACCACCAGAAAATCCGCTGAAGCGGAGAGGCAGCAGTGGCCGGTGCCGGTGGGAAGAACGGCGACATCGCCGGAACTGACTGTGACTTCGTGGCCGTTTTCGCCGCCGAGCATCAGCCGTGCCGATCCGGCGACGAACCCCAACACCTCATGCGCGGTCGAGTGGTAGTGGTGATAGTCGTACACGCCGTTGCGCCACTGCGGCGGCCAGCCATTGCGGGTGAAGAGTGCTTCGCAGGTGGCGGCGGGATCGTCGCCCCGCCCCTGCAGCACGCCGCGATACAGTAGCACGGGCAGGTGCTCGTTGTTGGGCATCCAGCCGTTGCGCGAGAGGCGGAGAGTCTGTGGGTCGCGCGCACCCCCGCTGCTGCCGGTGATCGCGCCTTCGGCGGTGAGTGCTGCAAAGGCAGGAGCGAGCCCGATGGAGGTAAGCATGCGATTGAAACGGCGACGACTCGGGTCCATGTTCTCTTTGGATGGCGCAAGAATTGCAATGGGTGCGGTATCTCTGTGGTAACCGTCCCCTTTACTTTCTGTCAACAACGTTTTCACCTGGATCGCGTCTTTGTAGACGAAGCATTTTCCGTCCTGATTCCGACCCCAATGCAGCCTAGAATAGTTACTGATATGGCAATTCGGTGGTTTCGTCTGTTTTTGGGAGTGGGTGTGTGTCTGGCGGCTTTGAGTTGCGCCTGGGCGGATCCTGCTCCGTTTGATTTGACCGGGCCGAAGCTCGAGGTCAAGGTGACGCGCGCGGGGAAGGCGCTTCCGATATCCGAGGTGCCGAACCTTGTGGCGGGCGATCAGGTGTGGATCAAGGCGGACCTGCCGAAGGGCCAGGCTGCGCACTATCTGATGGTGGCGGCGTTCCTGCGGGGCTCGACCAATCCGCCGCCGGAGAACTGGTTCTTCAGGCAGGAAACCTGGGATAAGAAGGCGAACGAGGGGCTCACGGTTACGGTGCCGCAGGGCGCACAGCAGGTACTGATTTTTCTGGCGCCAGAGACGGGCGGCGACTTTAAAACGCTGATGGGCGCTGTGCGCGGCCGGCCGGGGTCGTTCGTGCGGGCCTCGCAGGATCTGAATCAGGCGATGCTCGACCGGTCGCGGCTGGACACGTATCTGGCCGCCGTGCGTCAGATCGATGCAGCGGATCCGTCGAAGCTGAAAGATGCGGCACCGCTGCTGGCGCGGAGCCTGGGCATGAAGATCGACGACAAGTGCCTGGACCGGATGGCCGAGCTGCAGGCCGCATGCCTGACCCAGGGGCAGGACGCGCTGATCCTGAGCGACGGGCACAGCGAGTCGATTGTGGAAGCGATGAGCACCGGACCGGCGAGCGATCTGGCGATGCAGCTGGCGTACACGCCGCAGGCGAGCTACGGATTCTACAGCCCGTATATCGGGTCGGTGATGGACATCGCGCGCATCCTCGACACGTTTCACACCGCGCAGTACCAGTACATTCCTGCACTGGCGACACAGCAGGGAGAGCAGATTGCGCTGATGCTGAACACGCCGCCTTCGTTCCACAATCCGAAATCGGTGCTGGTAACGGCGCTGCCGGCTGTCGAGGCGGCGCAGCCTCCGCCATTGCATCCCGTGGACTCGAAGCAGAATTACTGCGCGGAAAAAAACTCGCTGGTTCTGGCGGTGGATGGGGCGCCGCTGGTTTTTTCGACCGGCTACGCGCACGAGATGACGCTGCGGCTGAAGAAGAAGGACGGGAAATTCGTCGATGAGATCGTGAAGCCGGATGCGGTGAAGGGTGGGCTTGAGCTGGAGGCGAAGGACCTGAGCGCCAGCGATTTCCCGAACACGATTGACGCGTCGCTGCACGGCTATTGGGGATTTGAGAAGTACGACGGGCCGACGTTCCGGCTGGAGAACACGCATGCCCAGCACTGGGAGCTGGCGGAGGAAGATCGGGAGGCGCTGATCGTTGGGCGCGAGGACACGATGCATCTGGCTACGGACGACGCCAGCTGCGTGGACACGATCCTGGTGAAGGATTCGGCGGGGAAGGAACTGAAGGCCGACTGGAAGGCGACGAGTCCCGATGAGCTTGAAGTGAAGCTGCCGCTGAAAGAAGCGCACCCTGGAGCGCTGCAGCTGGAGGTGAAGCAGTACGGCACGGTGACGGCGCAGACGATTCCGTTGCGCGCGTACGCGGAGGCGGGGCATCTGGACAGCTTTGCGCTGCACGCCGGCGACGCACAGGGGATTCTGAAGGGCAGCGGTCTGGATGAGGTCGCGAACCTGACGGTGAACGGCGTCG
>PMAM01000142.1:3032-32995 GCA_003152595.1 Acidobacterium sp. | reverse complement strand
GTGCTGCTGATCGGCAAGAGCGTGCAGGAATCGGCAACGAGCACGGGCAGCAACATTCAGCTGGCCAACCAGGATGAGCTGCCGCAGGACGCTAAGCTGCGATTCAGCGTGCGGGCGCAGTCGCCAGCGTCGTTCGGGCGGAGCGAGAAGATTGAAATCGCCACCGAAGACGAGGCGTTCTCGACCACGCTGAGCCTCGACAACGGAGGCATGACGCTGGAGACCGCGAAGGTGGCCGTGGCGACGCTCGATCCGGCAAAGGCGTTCGGCGCATCGGCCTTTGGTCCACTGAAGTTTCGCGTAGTGGACGGCAGCACGGCCGGAGACTGGCAGGCTCTGGCAACGCTGGTGCGGCTGCCCGAGCTCCATGACCTGAAGTGTCCGGCGGGGGACGACCAGCAGTGCCGGCTGAGCGGCTCGAATCTGTTTCTGGTGGATTCTGTGGCGAGCGATCCTGAGTTCGATCATCCGATTCAGGTTCCCGACGGTTTTCCCGGATATGTTCTGCCGGTTCCGCATCCGGAAGGAGGGCAGCTGTACCTGAAGCTGCGCGACGATCCTTCGGTGGTAAACCAGGTGACGCTGGCCGCGGAGAAGCTGCCTGCGCCGCCGGGAGAGACGCAGCATGGGCCGCGGGCCGCCTATCACGAAGGTGAAGCCGCGCCAGCGCCGGGTGCGACGGGACAGGCGGGAGATGTAACGGCGCCAACGACACAGCCGGGAACCGGACCAGGAGACAAGGCTGTTCCGCCGCCTTCAACTCCGCCGCAAAAGACCTCTCCGCATGCAACTCAACCGGGGCCTCCGCCGTCGTCTGCTCAGCAGCCGCAGAGCGCAACGGCGAACTCGCAGCCGGGGGAAGAGACGGCCCCTGCAACACAGAACACGCCGCAGTCCGGCGGGACGAACGATGCCGGGAGCGGGACGAGCGCGATGCCGGAGAAGGCTCCGCCGCAGTAAGCTGGAAGGTTCCGTTTGCGTGAGGGCTACGGGCTTGTGCACAGGAGGCACCCATTCTTATGCCCTGGAGAAGATTCCCGCTGATTCTGTTGTGCTGTGCTGCGAGCGCGGTCGCGTTCGCGCAGAAGCCGCTCGATTTGCCGCCGGTATCACCGGCAGTGCCCGCAGCAAGCTCGGGCCCGATCAGCCTGAGCGTTGTGGTCACAGATAAGGCGGGGCATCCGATTCGGGGCCTGACGCAGGCCGATTTCACCCTGCTGGACAACAAGCAGCCGGCGGCCATTCGGTCGTTCACAGCTCACGATCTCTCGGCGGCCCAGAACGATCCACAGACGTTGATCCTGCTGATCGACGACGTGAATGCGAACTTCACCATTGTGAGCACGGTTCGCACGCAGATTGAGAACTTCCTTCACAGCAACGGCGGCAAGCTTCCGATCCCGGTAGGAATTGTTCTGCTGACGGACAGCGGTCTGTCGGAGATTGCACCGCCCAGCGCCGAGGGCAATGCGCTGGCCAGCGTTCTGCACCAGAAGGATGGGCAGCTTCACTCGATCGAGCGCTCGTCCGGGTTCTATGGCGCCGAGGAACGGACGCAGATCTCCCTGAATGGCCTGGGCTCGCTGGGCAAGGAGCTGGCCGGAGTGAACGGCCGGAAACTGGTGGTGTGGATCGGACCGGGGTGGCCGATCTTCGACAATCCCAACGTCAGCTTCGGCGCGCAGCAGCAGCGAAACTTTTTCAGCGGGGTTGTCTACCTGTCCGGGATGCTGCGGCAGCTCGGCATCACGCTCTACTCCATCGATCCTCTCGGTCCGGCAGACTCGGCGAGCCCGCGGACCTTTTTGTGGGAGAGCTTCAACAAACCGGTGACCAAACCAACGAAGGCGGAACCCGGCGATCTCTCGTTGCAGGTGTTCGTAGCACACAGCGGCGGAACCGTGGAGGTTGGCAGCAACGACATCACGGGAGCGATCGAGAAGTGCGCGGAGGACGCGTCGGTGTGGTACTCGATGGACTTCGATTCGCAAAAGGCCGACTCGCCCGATACGTGGCACGATCTCGCGGTCAAGGTCGACAAGCCGGGCGTGAAGGTGCGCACCCTGAACGGCTACTACGCGCAGCCGTGATGCCGCATGATTGACGGCCGCCGGAGTGGCACCGCGGAGCGGGTGGCCATCCGGCGCGCGGCGCATCCGATTTGCGATCGGCCGGCGATCTTCGAGGACCCGCTGGCGATGCGGATTCTGAGCGAGGAGGGCGCGGCAAGGGCTCGCGCCGAAGCCGGGGATCAGGAGCAGCATCCCTGGCTTCGCGGCCTGAGGATTTTTATTGCTGCGCGCAGCCGCTTTGCGGAAGAGGAGCTGACGCTGGCCGTTGAGCAGGGCGTGCGGCAGTACGTGGTTCTGGGCGCGGGGCTCGACACGTTCGCCTACCGGAATCCTCTTGCCGAGCTGCGGGTGTTCGAGGTGGATCATCCCGATACGCAGGCGTGGAAGCGCGAGCGGCTGCAGCATGCGGAGATCGCGATTCCGGATTCGATGCGCTTTGCCCCGATCGATTTCGAGCGTGACACGCTGGCGCATGGACTGGAAGCTGCGGGATTCCGGCGAGGCGAGCCGGCGTTTTTCTCATGGCTGGGCGTTGTGCCTTACCTGACGCGCGATGCCGCCTTTGCGACGCTGAGCTTTGTTGGCGGGCTTCCGCGCGGCAGCGGTGTGGTTTTCGACTACACGATTCCGCGCGAGAGCATGGGGGAAGCGGAACGGCGTACCTTCGATGCGCTGGCGGAGAGGGTGGCGCGAGCGGGAGAGCCGTTCCGGCTTTTCTTTGAGCCGGAGGAGTTGGCGGCGGAGCTGCGCAGGCTGCGGTTCACGAAGATCGAGGACATGGACAGTGCGGCGATTCGCAGTCGCTGGTTCGGGGAGAAGAGCGGGGAGCCCAGGCCGCATGGACGGTCGGGACGGCTTTTGTGCGCGTGGGTGTGAAGGAGGCTCCCATTGCTGGCGCGGAGTGTACGCCCGCCTGAGTGCCGTTCGGGGGCTACATGTTCGTGTGGCCGGCGCGCATGTCCTCGTTGAAGGTGGGGCGCGTGACGGCCAGCGCCGCCTGGAGCTTCGCGTGATACTCCTCGCCGCGACCGAGCAGCGCGGGGGCGGCGGAAGCATATTCGCCTTCTACCTTCAGCACACCCTGGCCCGCCAGGTCTGCCGCCATGCGCTGCAATTCGGCGGCGGTGGTGTTCAGATACTGCGCATCGCGTGGATCGGCGATCCAGACAGGCTGATTCGCACCCAGCACACCGGAGAGCCAGTAAGTTTTCAGCGCCAGGAAGTCCATGCGGCTGCTGTCGTCGGTATCCGTGAAGAAGAATTTCTTTTGCCAGCGGCTGTAATAGCGCGTGGTCACGGGAACGGGCTGCCGGTTGCCGCTCTTGAGCAGCTCCAGCTGTCCGCGGTCGAGCGTCTTGCGCACCGCGTTGTAGATGAAGGTTTCCGCATAGGGCTGTTCCGGTGCGGGGACGATCTCTGCAAAGGTGACGGTCATGCTGGCTGAAACCAGGGAGTGGAGCGGCGACTGGGCGCCGTCCTCCAGGCGGACCGTGCCATGCACGATGTAGGTATCCGCACCTGAGGTGGAACGATGAAACGGCCAGGCGAAACTGGCGAAGCTCACCGGCAGGCCGGCGAGGGTGACGGAAGCGTCGGGGCGCGGATTGCGGAGCCGGCTCGCCGCCTCGCGCAGGTGGGTGGTCATTTCCGGCAGCAGCTCCGGCTTATGAAAGTCGAAGGCCTCGCTCAGTTCCAGCAGCAGCGTCCGTTCGGCGGGGGCATCTGTGGTCACGCCCAGGCGGAAGCGGGCGGTGGGATGTCCGTTGAAGTCCGATCCGGCGTCGACAGAAAGCACGACGAGGCCCGCCTGCTGCGCAGCGGCCTGCAGGTTAGCAGAAAGAGTTGAATCGAGGCGAGTACTCATAATTGTCACCTAATTGTATCGGCTGGCGATAACTGCCGAAAACTTCGTTACGAGGTTGCATTCCAGCTCTGGAGCAGAGGCGATGACACCAGAGTGGGAGGGCGGGACAGACGATGCGCACCTGTGATTTTTGGGATGGGCGGAATCAGCGCGGATTCGCCCAGGCGCAAAGCGCAACTTTTTAGAAATCTGACCGTCTAGTTGCTGATACGTCATTATTTCTCGGGATAGGAAGGCAGGCTTTTCGTGGATATTGTTCGCCGCACTGCCCTGGTCGCGTTTACATCGATCGAACTGGCGGTATTGCTCGCCGCACTCGCCAAACCGGCGTATGGATACGTGGATCCAGGCTCGGGCCTGCTCGCCATGCAGGTGGGCGGGACGATGCTGGCGGGAGGGCTGTTCATCCTTCGCTCGAAGCTCCGGCGTTTGTTTGGCCTGACCTCGGCCAGCGAAAAGAACGAAGCAGAAAAGAGCACGCCTGCTGAAACGGGCGAGTAGTGGCGGCAGCCGAGGTCACGCTCGGGACCTTTCGCGATCCGGCCGGCTCGCTGCGCATGGCAGGGGATCGGGTGCTGCGCCAGGTTCATCGCGGCCACGCTGAGGCTGCAATCCGATTCCTGCAGTCACCGACCGCGGAGAAGTGGGTGGCGCAGGGGCGGCTCATCGAGACCCGCGTTGTTCACGAAGACGACAGCGCGCTGACACTCGAACATCCGCGCGTCTTCTTTCCTTCTTATCCGTGGGAGTGGACTCCGAGCGCATGGATTGCAGCCGCCGATCTGACTCTTGACTTGTGTGAAGAGTTACTGGACCACGGCCTGATTCTCAAGGACGCGACGCCGCTGAACATTCTTTTCCGCGGAACCACGCCAGTATTGGTGGACGTTCTGTCCATTGAGGAGCACGATCCGGCGAGTCCGCTGTGGCTGGCGTATGCGCAGTTTGTGCGTACGTTTCTGCTGCCGCTGGCAGCGTATGTTTCGCTGGGGTGGCCGCTGGCCGCATCGATGCAGAACCGCGACGGCTACGAACCCGCCGATCTGGCGCCGCATCTGAGCCGATGGCAGCGCTGGCGCGAACCGTTCCGATCGCTGGTGACCCTGCCGCTGATGCTGGAAACGAGCGGCAGCGGCAGCGCGCGCAATACCAGGGTCCGGCAGCAGCCCGACGCAGCGATGCGCCAGCTCCGGGGAAATCTGGGCCAGCTGCGCCGGCACCTGCGGCGGATCGAGCAGCGCATGGGCAGACGCCGGATGGCTTCGCGATGGAGCGGTTACGCGTCCAGTGCGGACCATTACAGCGGCGTGGACCAGGAACTGAAGCGGCGGTTTGTTGAGGAAGCGCTGGCAGCGGTTGCGCCCCGCCGGGTGCTCGACCTGGGCGCCAACAGCGGGGTGTATTCCCACATTGCGGCGGACTGCGGCGCGACCGTGGTGGCCTGGGATACCGATGTGCAGGCTACCGAGCAGAACTTCAGGAAAGCGCTGGAGCAGGATCTTGACATCGCGCCGATCGTTGCCAATCCGGCGCGTCCCACGCCTTCGGCGGGGTGGCGCAATGCGGAGAGCCTGTCGCTGCTGGATCGTTCGCGGGGGCGCTTCGACTGCGTGATGATGCTGGGGCTGATCCACCATCTGCTTCTTTCCGAGCAGATTCCTCTGAGCGAGATTCTCGGGCTGTTGCGCGAGCTGAGTGCCGGATGGGCGATTGTCGAGTGGGTGCCGGCGAGCGATCCGCGGTTTGTCGATTTGCTGCGTGGCCGCGATGCGTTGTACGGACATCTGGACGAGGCGGCTTTTCTCCGGTCGGCGGAGCGGCATTTCAGCGTGGTTCTGCGCGAAGCGCTGCCCAACGGTCGCGTGCTTTTTGCGCTTCAGGGAAAATAGAAGCCGGCCCCGCATTCCTTAGCGCACCGAGAAAGTCAGCGTGCATTCGTCCAGACCTTCGCATGCTTCCAATCCGATTCACATGGCTCCCCGGCGCGCCAGTCTCGATGCAGGCTGGCACCTGTGGCTCCGCGGCGCAGGCGCCGGCATTCTGACGGCGCTGCCGCTGATCATCCTGCACATTCTGCCCTCGCAGCAGACGCTGTACCACGAGCTGCTGCCGATGAACTCGGTCTATCAGGGAGTGCTGATCGACTTTGTGGTGGTGGTTCTGTTCAGTGTGCTGGTTCTGTGGCTCGTGGAGCGGTGGGAGGCTCGCCATCGCGGCCTCGCCTGGCTCATCGTCGCGGCCGTTCTGGTGATGCGCGTATTTCGCGGCCTTGTGGTGGCTGAGATCGTCTCACCGAAAGCCGCGAGCGGCGGCCGTATCTTTCTCGTCGTCGCGGGGGCGGGCTTACTCGTGTGGATCGCGAACCGCAGGTGGTACGCGGGTGTCGTCCGCGGCGGACGGTTTGTCCTGCTTCTGCTGGGTTTCTCGATCCTGTGGCTGCTGCCTGAACTGACGTTCATGGCCTTTCACGCCGAGCCGCGCGAGACGGCGGGATTCTCGAAGCCGATCGCGCAAGCGCCGCAGCGGCGGATCGTCTGGATCCTGTTCGATGAGGCGTCCCAGGATCAGATCTTCGATCATCGCCAGCCGGGCATTGACTACCCAAACTTCGATCGCCTGGCCGGTCACGCCGTTCACTTCTCCAACGTGCAGCCGGCAGGATACTTCACCGAGAAGGTGATTCCTGCTCTGTTCACTGGCGACACCATCACCGATGAGCGCAGCGACCTCGATGGCCGGCTGTTCGTGCGCACGGAGCGGAATCCTCATTGGCACGTTTACCCCGATCGCCAGACGCTCTTCGCCGATGCGCAGCATGAAGGTTGGTCCACCGCGGCGGTGGGCTGGTACAACCCGTACTGCCGTACCGATGTTGCGGAACTCGACCATTGCTACTGGACGCTCACGACGCCCCTGCCCGGCCGTTACAAGCCCGACCGAACGGCTCTGCAGAACGCTGTTGCACCGGTGGCGAAGTCTCTGTTGCGGTTCGCAGGCCGGCCGATCCAGGATCCTGCGCCCTGGCAGATGCACGCTGCGGACTACAGCGTGCTGATGCAGCATGCCTTCGAGGAGATCGCTGGACGTGGCGGCTTCGTTTTCATCCACCTGCCGGTGCCGCATCCTGGTGGCTTCTACAACCGCCGGACACATCAGGCCGGTATGGACGGCAGCTATCTCGACAACCTCGTCTTCGCGGACCAGACACTTGGCGCGTTGCTGCAGGCCATCGACGCGACTCCGCTGGCTGACCGGACAACGGTCGTCGTGTCGTCGGACCACTCGTGGCGTGTCGATCTGTGGCGGCCGACCAGCGACTGGCGCCCAGAGGATACGCGAGTTTCCGGCGGCCGTTTCGATCCCCGGCCGCTGCTGATCGTGCGTTTTCCTGGCGAGAGCGAAGGGGTGAAGGTCACGCGCGCCTTCCCGTTGATCGATATGCACGGGATGATCGAAGCGATGCTCGCGGGGCGCATGAACAGCCCTGCGGATCTGCAGACGTGGACCACGCAGCAGTAGCTAGCGTCGCGCGAGAAAGAAGGCGCGCACGCCGGCGCGCAAAAGAAGATACAGGAAAAGGGCGTCGATCAGGATCCCCGAGAGGCCGTGGAACCAGTCCCGAGTGACGAGCAGGCTCACGACATCGCCGAGGGCGTTGATGGCGAAGATCGCCAGCGACAGGAGCCATGCCCAAACACGGCGCGCCAGCAGACCCACGCCGGCGGCAGCGGCCAGCGCTCCGACAAGCAGCAGGAGTGTTGCGACGGGGTGCGCCTGAGCCGCAAGCGCATCATGCGCGGGCGCATTCAGGTTCCACATGCGGTCGAGCCAGGTGCCGGGAACGAACAGCGTGAAGCTTACCGCCCAGGCAACCGCCGCCGCGAGATACTCCAGCACTGCAACGAGAGTGACTGCCCATGGCCTCTTCATCCTGTCCTCGCGCTATTGATGCAGGATCGCCGGCGGCGCCCCCTCCGGCCGCTTCCAGTGCGCTGCCGGCCGCGCCACAGCGTACATCTGTTCGGCGATCTCGTCCATCATCGCCATCCGGTCGCCGTTCTCTTCATACAGATCGAAGTGAGTGCGATTGTCGCGGTAAGTGAAATGCGGATCGGCGCCGAGACGGTTCAGTACCGCCTCAAACTTGTGAGCGGCGCCGTCGAGGTAGAAAGTGTCCGCCGTCCCGACCACGACATGGATCCTGCCTTTCAGAGAACGGCCGCGTGTTGCCCAGTTCGCTTCGACGATATGCGCCAGATCGTAGTGATCGTGCCAGTACGCGACGACCTTCGGATCTACGTCGCCGGTCTCGCGGTCGAACATCTTCACCGGCCGCCCGTCGGCTCCGCGCGGCGAGAAGACCCACTCGAACGAGGCGATCTGTCCCCCATAGGCGCCGAGCACGCGTTCCTGGCGTCCAAACTCCTCGAAGGTCGCGACCACCTGGCTGTGNNTGCGGATAATTCACCTGGAGCTGCAGGGTCGCCCAGCCGCCGGATGAATGTCCCTGGAGGAAACGGCCTGACGGCTTCGCGACCATCCGGTACTTCGCTTCAATCCATGGAATGAACTCCGCGGTGAGCGCTTGGCCCCACGGCCCGTTGTTCACGGAATCGGCGAACTCGTGGGTGCCCGTCGGAAGGGATTCATCGAGAAATACCCAGATCATGGGGGGCATTTTGCCTGCGTTCACGCGGCTGGCGATCATCAGCGCCGTGGGGTGAATCGTATCGAGCCTGGCGCCGAATCCGTGTGTCCAATAGACGGTTGGATAGTGCTCCTTCGGATGCTCTGCGTAGCCCGGCGGCAGGACGATCCATCCGCGAATGTGCGTCTCGCGGCCGGAAAAAGCCGTGAGCGCAGGGCTGATGAAGTCGACCTCCGATGTCGCCTTCTCTGCCGCGGCGAGGTCCTCGGGCTTTAGGGGCGAGGGCCGGGGAGCCCGTGCTTCCATCACGTGGCTTAGCACGAAATCCGGCTCGGAGCCCGCGCCTGGCGTCCAGGCGGGCAGGGCGACCACGTCGCTCTCGAGGTCTCCAGGCTCAGCGCCGTCGTAGGCGTAGGTGTGGTCCACATCGAGAATCGCCTGGGCCTGATACGTTCCCGGCTTCAGCGAGGAGAACGGCGCCGGGAACGCGAGGTTGTCGACGTCTACATCGATGGAGGAGCCTGGCTTCAGATCGGAGATTTCTTTCGCCGCAACCGATGTGGCGGAGGGATGGAATTCGTTGGCCTCGACGCTCTTTGCGCCGCTGCCCGGCTCGAGGAAAATGAGCAGCCGCCCCGAGGCGGGCTGCATGCTCGGATCCAGCGTGACGCGGAAGAAAAGATGCGGAGCTGCGGTCTGCGCGCAGGCGAGGGAAACCAGAAACGGCAGGAGAAGCAGGCGTGCGACTTTCCTGAGGACCATTCCCGCGAGTCTACCAGCGGATTGTGGAACGTGGGAACGGCCGGAAGATGGAATTCAGAGGTGAAGGACGCGCGCCGGACCGCCGTCGGGACCCGACACCTTGATGCGCTTCGCCAGGCCGAGGAAACCCAGCACGCGAATGCCCCAGTAGTTGAAATCCAGCTCGTACCACGCCATGCCGTGGCTCGCGGACACCGGATGCGCGTGGTGGTTGTTGTGCCAGCCTTCGCCGCCCGTAATGAGCGCGACCCACCAGTTGTTGCGCGAGTCGTCTCGGGTTTCAAAGCGGCGCGCGCCCCACATGTGGGTGGCGGAGTTCACCAGCCAGGTGGCATGCAGGCCGAGGGTGATGCGCAGGAAGATGCCCCACAGAAACCACGACCATCCGCCGATGAAGAACAGTGCGATGCCGACCACGGTGATGGGCAGCCAGTGCCAGCGGCTGAGCCACACATAGAACCGATCGTTCGCGAGGTCGGGCACGTAGCGCGCCAGACGCGGATTCTTGTTGCGGAGAGATCCGTGGAGAATCCAGCCCATGTGCGACCACCACTTGCCATCGCGCGGCGAATGCGGATCGCCGGGGCGATCGGTCAGCTGGTGATGCATGCGATGCACGGCAACCCAGTAGATCGGCCCGCCCTGGAGAGCCAGGGTGGCGCAGATTGCCATCGCGTATTCGACCCACTTCGGCGTGATGTAGCCGCGATGGGTGAGGAGCCGGTGGTAGCTCATTGCAATGCCGACGTTTTGCGCGAGCACCCACAGCACCAGGGCGACGGCCAGAGCGCTCCAGCTGAAGAAGAACAGCGCCACGATCGCGAGCACGTGAAAAACCGTCAGCGTGACCGCGAAGATCACGTTCAGCTTCGCGGAGCGCGTCTGTTCGAGCGCTTCGGCGTCGGCGCGCACGGTTTCAGCGGGAATCTCAGCGGGTGTCTCGACAACAGGCGGCATCAGAAAACAGTGCTCCATCTTCAAGATAAAGGCAATCGGAGCCAACTCNNGTGCGGCCGATCAGGCGCCGCGCGTGATCGACGACCACCATGGTGCCGTCGTCGAGATAGCCCACGCCCTGGTCGAACTCCTTGCCTTCCTTCATGATCACGACGCGCATCTTCTCGCCGGGGAGCACCACGGGGCGCAGCGAGTTCGCGAGATCGTTGATGTTCAGCACCGCGACGCCGCGCACCTGCGCTACCTTATTCAGGTTGAAGTCATTGGTGACGATCTTCGCTTCCATCTGCTTCGCCAGCTCGATGAGCTTCAGGTCCACTTCCTTGATGTGCGGATAATCCTCTTCCGCAATCTGCACCGTAATCTGGCCGTTCGCCCGCATGGTCTGCAGCACGTCCAGGCCCCGCCGTCCGCGCTGGCGCTTCGACGAGTCGGAGGAGTCGGCCACCATCTGCAGCTCGCGCAGGACAAATTCCGGGATGATCAGCACGCCTTCCAGAAACCCGGTTTCCGCGATATCCGCGATGCGTCCGTCGATGATCGCGCTGGTGTCGATGACCTTGGTATTGCGCTTGCTCGTGCGCTCCCCGGTGAACAGCCCGCCCAATGCAGCAAGGTTGAGCAGGTCACCTTTGCTCGCGCCCACGACCAGGCCGATGTAGGTCATGAGCAGCAGCACGCCAAGCTGGAACAGGCTGCGGGTATGGCCTTCCGGCAGGCTGTTGCGCAGTACCAGCGAGAAGAGAAAGGCTCCGGTGATACCGAGCAGGCTGCCGATCACCGCCCCAATCAGCCGCCGCAGGCTCAAGGCGCGAACGCGCAGCTCAAACAGGATGATGAGCGCGGAGACGGCTGCGCCGATGCCGCCCGCGGTCCACGGCGCAAGGCCGAACGGGCGAAAGAACCAGCAGGCTACCGTAAAGACAAGGATAAAGAGCAGACGAAGAGCGAATAAATCCATACAGGCCCCCGACAACGTGCGCCGGCCACGCAGAACAGCATAAGGGGGGACTACATTTCGATCGGCATTGCCGGGCAAACGGAGTATACGCAGGCGCCGCGGCGCAGTCCAAGGCCACGATTTTCACAAGGGATGATACGGAAAGAGGGATTGACACGCGGCCCTGGCAGGCGGCTTCGCTTTCGGATTCAGGCTGACCTGGAAGTCTAGTACCGCGGCACGTCGGGGTCGATCTCGTTGGACCAGGCCAGGATGCCGCCCGCCAGGTTGTGCAGCTTGCTGAAGCCGTTCTGCGCCAGGAACTCGGCGGCGCGCTGGCTGCGCCCGCCGGACTTGCACTGCACCACGATGTTCTTCGCTGTATCCAGCTCGCCCAAACGATTTGGCAGCTCGCCGAGCGGGATCAGGTGTCCACCGATCTGCGCAATCTGGTACTCGTACGGCTCGCGTACATCGAGGATGAAGACGTCTTCGCCGGCATCGAGCTTCTGCTTGAGCTCGGTCACGCTCATTTGCGGGATGCCGTTCTTCTCTGCTGCCACCTTTGCCTCCGGGATAATGCCACAGAACTGCTGGTAGTCGATCAATTTTGTCACGGTCGGGTTCTTCCCGCACACGGGGCACTCCGGATTCTTTCTCAGCTTCAGCTCGCGGAACTTCATGTCGAGGGAGTTCACCAGCAGCAGGCGGCCAATGAGCGGCTCGCCTTTGCCGAGGATCAGCTTGATCACTTCGGTCGCCTGGATCACACCCACCAGGCCGGGCAGGATGCCGAGGACGCCGCCTTCGGCGCATGAGGGGACCAGTCCGGGCGGCGGGGGCTCCGGATAGAGGCAGCGATAGCACGGGCCGTGCTCGGTGGCAAAGACGCTGGCCTGGCCCTCGAAGCGGAAGATGGAGCCATACGCATTCGGCTTGCCGGTGAGGACGCACGCATCGTTGACGAGATAGCGCGTGGGGAAATTGTCGGTGCCGTCCGCGACGATGTCGTACTGCGAGATGATCTCGATCGCATTCTGGCTGGTGAGCATCGTCTCGTGCTGCACGACATTCAGGAAGGGGTTCAGCGCGGTGAGCTTTTCGGTCGCCGAAACGATCTTGGACCGCCCCACGTCCTTCGTGCTGTGGATGATCTGCCGCTGCAGGTTGCTTGAGTCGACGACGTCGAAGTCGACCAGCCCGAGGGTGCCAATTCCGGCGGCCGCCAGATAGAACGCCAGCGGCGAGCCGAGGCCGCCCGTGCCGATGCACAGCACCTTCGCCGCCTTCAGCTTCTGCTGCCCCTCCATGCCGACTTCGGGCAGGATGAGGTGGCGCGAGTAGCGCGCCATTTCTTCGGTGGACAGCTGCGGGAGGGTGATGGGTTCGGTGGTGGTGGCCATGGTTGTTCCTTTAAGGATGCTGTCTGAGCAGCCTGCGGTGCAAATGGGGACTAGCCGTCCTGGCAGCCGCGCTTCGCGCCATTTTCGTAGAGATACCGGCGACGACGGGTATGCGTGGTCGGCTACTTCTGCGCCGCAAGGCGCGTCCGCCCCTCCGGCCAGGAGCCGCCGGCGATGGAGGGGATGATCGTCAGCGTGTCGGAACTCTTGACCGCGCTCTCTTCCCGCTGCGGCAGATACCGGATGTCTTCGTCGTTCAGATACAGATTGACGAACGACCGCAGCTTCCCTTCCGGCGTATAGAGGTGCTTCCTGAAGTCCGGAAACTCGTCGATCAAGGTCGTGATCGCCTGGGAAACCGTATCGGCGTGGACGGTGACATTGGGCTGATTGCCGGTATAGACACGGAGCGGTGTAGGGATTTCGATGGTCATGGCGGTTGTCCTTGGGGTTGGGGACTGCGATTCTTTCAGAAAAGGGGACGAAGAGGCGCTAGCGGCACGACGGGCGTCGTGCCATGGTACAGAGACAGCAACAGGTCAACGTGCAGGGCACGCGCCGCAAGCCGGTCTCGGGAAGGTTTGCCATCTTCACTATCTATTGTGCAACAAAACCCGAAGCGCTGTCTGCCTGAGGTTCCGGCTCGAGCCCTGGATCGAGTTGTCCGGTGACCTCGATCGCCTCATTTGCGAAGGCTTTGTCGTCCTCCGTCGAGCCGGTCAGCAGAAACGAATTGGTTTGGCGCGCAGCGCCCTTCTCGACCGCGGTAATCACGTAGCTGCAGCCCAGCCAGTGGGCTTCGGCGAAATCCGTCGGGGACCACTGCGCCGGATGATCCGGATGGGAGTGGTAGAAGCCGACGATCTCCAACTCCCGTTCGCGCCCGATCCGCTGGATCTTCACCAGTTCCTGCGGAGCGATGTTGTAGCGGTTGTGGGCCGAGTCGGTCCGGGTATTGCCGGCGCGGATTGCGTCCTCGATCTCGTTCACCGAGCCGTTGTTTTCGGTCAGAAATCGGCCCAGCAATACGCCGCAGCACTCGTGCGGATACGTCTCCTCGCCGTGCTGGCGAATCGCGTCGTAAACCTGCTGGCTCAGCCGCAGCAAATCATTCCTCCCAGAATCGTTCGCTCAGGTATTTGTCCGCAGCGTCGGGCAAAATCGTAACAATGACGGCTTCTTTTCCCTGGGCGGCTTGCTCTTCCCCAATGCGCAGCGCGGCGGCAACGGCAGCAGCGGCCGAAATGCCGACGAGCAGGCCCTCGGTGCGCGCCAGGCGCTTCGCCATCGTATAGGCTGCCTCCGTTTCAACCTCGACATTGCGGTCGGCGAGGTTGGGATCGTAGATCTTTGGGACGATGGCCGTGGCCATGTGCTTCAGGCCTTCGAGGCCGTGGAACGGCGAGTCCGGCTGCATGGAGATGCATTCGATCTGCGGATTCGCTTCCTTGAGCCGCCGCGACACGCCTGTGAAGGTCCCGCTGGTGCCCAGTCCCGCGATGAAGTGCGTGATGCGCCCGTGGGTTTGCTCGATGATTTCCCTGCCGGTTCCGTTGTAGTGCGCGCGCCAGTTGGCATCGTTGCTGTACTGGTCGGCGTAGTAGTACTGCCGATCTTTTGCCAACTCGCGCGCCTTGCGGATGGCGCCGTCGCTGCTCTCCGCCGGGTCGGTCCAGACCACTTCGGCTCCGTAGGCCTTCAGAATTCGCTTGCGCTCGGGCGAGACGTTCGACGGCATGCAGAGCGTTACCGGAAAGGCCATGGCAGCACCGAGCATCGCGTAGGCGATGCCGGTGTTGCCGCTGGTCGCGTCCAGCAGGCGCATGCCTGGGCACAGCTTTTCCTGGCGCATGGCTTCCAGAACAATCGCCACGACGGCGCGATCCTTTACCGATCCGCCAGGATTGGTCCACTCCGCCTTGGCAAGAATTTGCACGCCAGGCAGCTCCGCCGCGATCCGCTCCAGACGCACCAGGGGTGTATTGCCGATGCGATCGAGCAGCGTCGAGCCTGGTGTCGAGCCCGGAAGATTCGTCTTCGTTGCGGCCAGTGTCGCCATTCCCAATCCTGAGCCCATTACTAATGGATGCAGCGGTCAATTGCAGCGAGCGAGCGCCTGTGCGACCCTGAGACTACAGGCTGGCGCTTTCGTTCAGTGTAGCGGCTGGCCGATTTTCCGGGGAGTTTGCCGTCATGCTCAAAAAACCGCGCCAGCGCACGTGGGACGAAGTTCTGAGCGAACTCCGCCGCCTTCAGTTCGATGTTCAGCCCGTCAGCGGAGTCGCAAATCAGGAGCGCATCTCGAAAAATGGAAGCGCGATTGTCCTCGAAAAGGCGGACAACGCGGCCGGCCTGCGCATGGTCGTCCGTCCAGGCCCGGTAATCAATGGCGAAATCGCTCAACTGGTCGATCGAGGCTTCCAGAAATTCTTCCACACCAGCATGGCCGAGTTTCCGGCGACCGCCGATCGTCTGACGAGCCTCCACAACTTCGTCGAGGAACTGAAGGAGGTCACCGGCTCGGTGACTCTCTACAACGAGGCGCTGGGGACGGTGAGCGACGCGTATCTTTACGACCGGGTAAAAGGCCGCGATCTGCCGGAGAGCCAGCGACCTGTCCCGGCCTGGGAACAACCTGAAAATCAGGGGCACCGGTAAAGCCCGGGAAGGCTGATCGGGCTGCTCAGGAGCCATTCTCTGTGGTCACCGGATCGCCGGCCATGCTATAACGCTGCTCACCTGAAGATCTCGCCAGTGAGGTAGCCCTCCATGAGAATCCGCCTGATCCCGGCTGCATCGGTCACGACGCTCCTGACGCTCTCGACGCTTGCCCTCGCACAAAACCCCTCGGTGATGCCGCCGCCGATCAAAATGGGCCTCTGGCAATCGGAAACCACCACCGCCATCTCCGGCGCTCCCGACTCACCGATGGGCCGGGCAATGGGCAACGGCCGCACGACCGTCACCCAGGGCTGTTTGACGCCGGAGAGCTGGAGCAAAGACATTCAGGGCGCACAGAAGCACCAGCAAAACACTGAATGCACCCAGTCCAACTTCCAGCAGGACAGCCACAAGGTCACTTTCGATCAGGCCTGCTCGAATCAGGGTGGCTATTCCACCACCATCCACTTCGAGATGCTCATCGACGATACCGAGAACGGGCACGGCTTTATGGATATGAAGATGAGCGGCGCGGCCTTTCCCCAGGGCATGACGATGCACATGACCATGAAGACGAAATACCTGAGCGCCGATTGCGGCAGCGTGAAGCCGGGCGAAAGCAAAGTCATCCACGAGTGAGGGCGGTTCCCTGGGCCGGTCCCACCCGCCCCGAATGGTTTGCCAGCCGGCTGAATCGCGATACGCTATCGGCAAAACAGCTCTCCGCTAAGCATGGCTCCCACGCTTGAAACGCCGCGCCTGGTGCTGCGCCCGCTCACCCTTGAGGACGCTGAGCCGATCCAGCAGATTTTTCCGCAGTGGGAGATCGTGAAGTACCTCAATGCCGTCGTGCCCTGGCCTTACCCGCGCGACGGCGCGCTTGCGTACATTCGTGATCGCGCGCTGCCCGCGATGGCCCGCGGTGAAGAGTGGCACTGGACGCTGCGGCGGAAGGAAGAGCCCGGGCGGATCATCGGGGCGATTGGTCTCATTCGTGGCGAGAGGGAGCACCGCGGATTTTGGCTGGTGCCGGAATGGCGCTGCGAGGGCCTGATGACCGAGGCCGTCTTCGCGGTGAACGATTACTGGTTCGAGGTGCTCGGCTTTCCGGTTCTGCGCGCTCCGAAGGCGGTTGCGAACGCCGCGTCGCGCCGCATCTCGGAGAAGACGGGCATGCGCCTGATCGGGACCGAGGAGCGCAACCTTGTGTCTGGCAGGCAGCTGAGCGAGGTTTGGGAGATCACCGCGGAGGAGTGGCGGGCGAGAAAGGCTGAGTTTGGAGTTTAGAGTTTAGCCTCAGGGTTTCGGCTCTGTGGAATCAGCAGCAGACGATCCTGACAAAGCGCCGGGACGAATGAGGACGCCGCTAAACTCTGATCCCTAAACTCTAAACTCTCTTTTCAGTCTTCATCGCCCACGGCGAAGTATCCCTTTCGCGCCTGGATTTTCAGGTCGCCGTCCTGGTCATGGCAGGCAATGTCGATCTTGCGGAATCGGCCGTCCATCGTTTTGTTGCCCGGAACATACTGCGCGACGTACTGGGTGCGGAGTTCCTGCTCGATCTGATCGAAGGCGTCTTCGAGTTTCTTGCCGTTGTTGCCGACGTTGATCACGCGGCCGCCGGTCGCCTCGCTCATCTGCTTCATCCACGCGTCGCCNNGCAGGATGAGCGCCTTGCGGCCCGTTTCCGAGCGCAGTTTGTTGTTCGAGGCCAGATAGACCGCGTCGTAGAGCAGCGTGCCCTTGGGATCCCCGTGCGTTGGGATGGGCCCCTGGCCGATGCCTGGCACGCCGACCGATCCACCACCGGCGGCGGTGTTGATTTGCACCTTGCTGATGGCTCGGTCCAGCGCCCGGGTGTCGTTGGTGTAATCCTGCTCAAGGTTCACGCCCACGTCGAAGCTGAGCAGAAAAGCCTCGTCCTTGGGCCGCAGGATGCGCTTGAGAAAGGCCGAGCCCGACTGCTGCTCAAGGGGCAAAACATACTGCTGGCTCCCGCTGGTATCGATCAGGATTCCCAGAGTCAGCGGCTGGTTAGCCTCGGCAACGAGGCTGATCAGCTTCTGCGGCGCTTTGTCTTCGAAGACCGAGCAGTCGTTTTTGGTCAGGAACGGAATGAGTGCGTTCTTCTTGTCGCGGACGGTGAAATACTCGCTGACCAGGTTCGAAGTCACCTTCAGGGTTTCTTTGGGATTGACCTCGGTCGGCGAGTTGTCGGCGGGAAAATTGCTGACCGGCGGCGCGTCGGGTGACGGAGCCGCCTGCGCCCACGTCAGAGGGACAGCGGCACCCGCAAGCAGGATGGGGAAGATGAATCGACGCAGCCAGCGCACAGCCAGTTCTCCTTGCGTTTAGACGGAGCAGTTCCAGGTTGGGTTATTCTTTGCCGGGGTTATTCGGAACAGGCGCTTCTCGCTCTGCTAATCTTGAGCATACGCTCGGAAAGACTCGTGGATCGAGGGCGCATCTAAGGCAGTGGAAGCTCCGCGCATCGTCTCCTGAAGACACGGACAAGGGAGAATCGACGCGGTTGAGGACAGTTTTGGAAGGGTTCTGGAACGATCGAGGGGGTTGCAGCGTGATGCGGGCAGTTCGGCTCAGCGCTTACTTGTTACTTTTTTCGGCGGTTGTCACGCTTTCCGCCTTTGGCCAGGCCCAGCAGAATGTGCCGGATGCGCCGGCCCCGCAGGCCGCGTCCCAGAGCCAGACCGCGCCGAACGCCCCCGCTCCTCAGACGCAGCCGGCGACTCCTCTTCCTGACCTTCGTGGCCAGGTCGCTCCCGGCAAAGGCACGAATTCGGACGAGCAGGGCGCCGCGGCCGCGGGCCAGGCGGCACCGAAAGTGAGTAGCGGCCAGGTTGGCGCACCCGTTCAGCAGGCACCGCCGCCGGACTCGGTCCAGCAGGCAGTGCCCGCCACCGGAACGCCCAGCGAGGAGCCGACTGCCCCGCTCAATCAGGGTCCAGTCTCGACAATTCATATACCCGTCACTGCCGTTGAAGTTCCGGTCACCGTCAAGGACAAGCACGGCAAGGAAATCGCGGGGCTGCCGTGGTGGCGCTTCCGGATTTATGAGGACGGCGTCCGGCAGCGCATCGCCTGGTTCAGCACCGATGCTTTTCCCCTCTCGGTCGCGTTCGTGATCGATGCCACGCTTCCGTCGGACATCATGGCGAAGGTCAATCGCAGCCTCTCGGTGGTCAGCAACGGGTTGACGCCGGCAGATACGGTTTCCGTGATCAGTTATGCCGGCACCGGTCCGCAGATGCTCACCGACTTCACCGCCGCCCAGGGTCCGCGACTGGTGGCCGCCATGGACATGGCGAAGAAGCCCGGGGAACAACCCGGCGTTCCTCTGGTTGACGGGCCTTTCGCCAGCGGTCCCACGGTGAACGGCCTGCAGGCCGATCCCACCCTGGCGCCGCAGCACGGCAACGCGGGCGGCTTCCTGATGCTGCCCAAAGAAATTCATCCGCTCAACGATGCGATCCTCTACGCGGCTGAGCAGCTGGCCAGCCAGCCACGCGGGCGGCGTCGCGTGATCTACGTTATCAGCGACGGCAAGAACTCGCGCAGCAAAGCCAGCTACAAGGAAGTCGTCCAGTACCTGCTCGCGAACAATATCTCGGTCTACGGAACCAACGTCGGCGACTCGGCGCTGTGGGGAATCGGCTATCTCGATCGCACCAAGCTGCCGTTCCTGCAGCCGGAGGACGTGCTGCCGCGCTACGCCATCGCGACCGGCGGCGATGTGGACCACGAGCTGAGCGAGAACGGCATCCAGAGCGCGTTCGTGAAGATCACCGACTCGCTGCGCACCGCCTACACCATTGTCTACTACAGCCACCAGCCGACCATCAGCGGCAAGTACCACGTGATCGACGTGCGGGTTGAAGGACTGACGGGTCTCCAGGTCGATGCCAAGCAGGGCTACTACCCGTCGGTGTCCGTGCAGTAGGCCTCCTAAAACTCAGAGGTGGATCCAGCCTTTGAGAATCATCATCAGCGAAACGCTGCCGACCAAAATCCACAGAAGAACGCCCTGAATGAGGGGGCGCGCGCCGACGCTTTTCAGCGTCTGGCGGGAGATCGTGGTGCCGATCAGGAACAGCGTCACGCCGAGTCCGAGTCGGCCGAGCCGCGCGAGCTGAACATATTCCGGATGGAACCACTGGACGGCGGTGTTGGCGACGGCGGCGAGACAAAAGAAGAGGATGAACCAGGGCAGGTGGATCCTGGCGCGGCTGCGGCGAACGATGGCGGTGCCGATCGACATGGGGACGATCCAGAGGGCGCGGGCGAGCTTGACGGTGGTGGCAATGGCGAGCGCGACGGCGCCGTAGCGGGCAGCGGCACCGACGACAGAGCTGGTGTCGTGGATCGCGAGGGCCGACCAGAGGCCGAACTGCGTCTGGGTGAGGTGCAGCGAGTGGCCGATCACGGGGAAGATGAAAAGCGCGACGGAATTGAGGACGAAGACGGTGCCCATGGAGACGGCCATGGCTTCTTCGCTGGCGTTGGTGACGGGGCCCAGCGCGGCGATGGCGCTGCCGCCACAGATGGCGGTTCCGGCAGAGATGAGGAAGCCTGAGGTTTTGCCGACGCGGAGCAGCCAGGCGAGGCTGAGGCCGAGAAGCATGGCGAAGGTGATGCCGAGCGCGGTGTAGAGGAATCCGGAGCGGCCGACGCGGACGACTTCGCCGAGGTTCATGCCGAAGCCGAGGCAAACGACGGAAGCCTGGAGGAGAAATTTGGAGAGGCGGCGGGCGTCGAGATGGAATCCGTGAGCGACGGAGAGACCGTAGGCCAGGCCGGCGGCCAGCGCGAGGGGAGGGGAGAGAATTCCGCTGGCGGCGAGGATAATCCCCAAAAAGAACAGGTTCTTCGTCATGGGTTCAAGGATGACGGGATTGTCAGTGACCGGAAAGACGGAAATGTGGATGGGCGATAAGTTTTGCTTATGGGGTATGGGGTATAGAGGGAATAGGGAATAGGGAATAGGGTTATTCGGCGAGGATGAAGCGCTCGAAAGCTCCGGCGGGGCCTTCAGGCAGGGGACCGAAGGGGCGGATGAGGTGCATGCTGCGGCGGATGTCGAGGCCGTCGACAGGGACGACGCGGACGGTACCGAGCTTCAGCTCTTTCTGGATGGCCCATTCGGAGACGAAGCCGGCGCCGAGGCCGGCTTCAACAGCGGAGATGATGGCAACGATGGAGTCGAGATTCATGGCGATGCGGAGATCCCTGAAGCGCAGGCCGGCGCGGCGCAGGGCCAGCTCGACGACGCGGCGCGATCCTGAGCCGCGCTCGCGCATCAGGAGCGGGACCTCGGTGAGGGCGCGGACCGCGATGGTGGGTTTCACCGGCCCTGATTTGCCAGACACCGGACTTGCAGGCCAGGGGTAGCGGCGGCCGACGATGAGCACGAGGCGGTCTTCGAAGAAGCGCTGGCGGAAGACCTCGCGCGAGGACACCGGGCCTTCGATCAGGCCGAGGTCGATTTTGCGGTGGGCGAGGGCGGCGACAATCTGTTCGGTGTTGCCGCTGGTNNGGGAGGATGTACTGGGTGACGGTCATCGACGCGCCGATGCGAAGGTGGCCTGTAGTTTCGCCGCGCAGGCCGTCGAGTGCCGCGCGAGCTTCGTCGGCCAGACGCGCACCTTTGCGGGCGTAGCGGAGGAGGAGGGCGCCGGAATCGGTGAGCCGGATGCGCCCTTTGCCGCGGTCGAAGAGGGTGGCGCCGAGTTCTTCTTCGAGGGCGTGGATCTGCTGGCTGACGGCGGGCTGACTGAGGTTGAGTCGTTCGGCAGCACGGCGGAAGCTGGATTCTTCAGCGACGGTGCGGAAGACCTTCAGCCGGAAATTCTCCATGCAACAACTGTAGCCGGTACCCGGAAAGTGGAAGCGATCGGTCGGGGGTGAGTCTGTAGAATCGAGCCATCGTTCTCTGATGACTTTTCCTCCGGCAGATCAGACACCAGGACCGCCAGCTTCCCCAAAACCGCAGCGGGTCGCGCGTGGACATGCTGTCGCCGTGGCGACAGGGATCCTGTGCAGCCGCCTGGTGGGGCTGGTGCGGGATCGCGTCTTTGCGCACTATTTCGGCGCCTCGGATGCGGCGGACGCGTTTCGTGCGGCGTTCCGGATTCCGAATATCCTGCAAAACCTTTTCGGCGAGGGTGTGCTCTCGGCGTCGTTCATTCCGGTGTACGCGCGGCTGCGCGCCGAGGAACGGCACGAGGAAGCATCCCAGCTGGCCGAGGCGGTGTTCGCGCTGCTGGTTCTGGTGACGGCGGTGCTGGCGGCGGTGGGGGTGCTGGCGACGCCGTGGCTGATTGACGCGATTGCGCCCGGGTTTCACGGCGACAAGCGGCTGCTGACGATCAAGCTGGTGCAGATCCTGTTCCCCGGGGCAGCGGTGCTGGTGCTCTCCGCGTGGTGCCTCGGGATCCTGAACAGCCACAGAAAGTTTTTGCTGTCCTACTCGGCGCCGGTGGTGTGGAACCTGGCGATGATCGCGACCCTGATCTGGGGCGGACGGCACCACACGCAGATGCGGCTGGCGGTGCTGCTGGCTATGGGGTCCGTAGTGGGGAGCGTGCTGCAGTTCGTGGTGCAGCTGCCGGCAGTGCTGAAATTCCTGTGGCCGTTGCGGCTGCATTTGAACTTCGGCGGGCTGCACGTCGCGACCGTGACAAAGAATTTCTTCCCGGTGTTTCTGAGCCGGGGCGTGGTCCAGATCAGCGCGTACGTCGATTCGTGGCTGGGGAGTTTTCTGGGCACGGGCGCGGTGGCGGCGCTGGCCTACGCGCAGACGCTGTACACGCTGCCGGTGAGTCTGTTCGGCATGGCGGTGTCGGCAGCGGAATTGCCGGCGATGTCGAGCGCGCTGGGCACGCAGGAGGAGATTGCGGGCGCGCTGCGCGGACGGCTCAAGGCGGGGCTCGCGCAGATTGCTTTCTTCGTGATTCCGTCCGCAGTGGGATTCGTGATCCTGGGCGATGTGATTGTGGCGACGATCTATCACACCGGACATTTCGGAGAGGCGGATGTGCTGTTTGTATGGGCCGTGCTGGCGGGGTCGTCGGTGGGGCTGCTGGCCTCGACATCGGGACGTTTGTATTCGTCCGCGTTCTACGCGCTGCGGGATACGCGGACACCGCTGAATTTTGCAGTTCTGCGGGTGGCGCTGACCCTAGGGCTGGGGTATGTGTTCGCGCTGCCGCTGCCGCGCATGCTGGGGATCGACCAGCGATGGGGAACGGCGGGGCTGACGATGTCTGCGGGGATCGCGGGCTGGGTGGAGTTTTTGCTGCTGCGGCGGGCGATGAACCGCAGGATTGGCGCAGTGCCGTCGGAGGCGTCGAGGGTTATGCGGCTGTGGCTGGTGGCGATTCTTTGTGCAGCGGCGGGCTACGGCATCAAGCAGGTGCTGCCGTTCCATCGGCCGCTGCTGGTGGGGCCGTGCGTGCTGATTCCCTATGCGGCGCTCTATCTGGGCCTGACCCAGTGGATGGGGATCGGGAATGCGCGGATGATGAAGCGGCTGCTCGGGCGGCGGGGCTAGCTGTCGGCTATTAGCTGTTAGCCTTTAGCCTTTAGCCTTTAGCTCTTAGCTCTTAGCTCTCAGCACGGACCTGAGCGCTGGACCTGGAGGAGACGCCTGATGAATCGCCGGAGTTTTGCTGCATTGCTTCCTGCGCTGGCTGCCGGATTGCCCGCGCTCGCTGAACAAAATGGATTGGCACAAACAGGGCCGGCTTCGGGTGCGGCAGAGAAGCCGATCGAAACGGGCGTGTATCCCGGATTTACGCCGCCAGCGGAATTCACGGGGCGCAAGGGGCACAGCTTCTTTCACGGGATGCTGCCGACGGATATCGGATGCGAGGCGCACGTGTCGTATCTGGCCGTGGGCTCGCAGCACGAGCCGCTGGAGAAGCACCAGCACTCGGAGATTTGGCTGGTGCGCGAGGGCAAGGTGGAGCTCATGCTCGATGGCACGTCGCACCTGCTCGCGGCCGGCGATGTGGGCATCGCCGTGGCGGGGACGATGCACTGGGTGCGGAATGCCGGCGACACGGTGGCGTCGTATTTCGTGATCGAGGTGGGGAAGGGGACGCTGGGGCACTGAGAGGTCCCGGCTAAAGCCCGAATTTTCCTGACGTGGGGAATGCGGACCTAAACCGTCCCTCCTGCTCCCCGACACCCGCAGCGAGTAATGCAGAAGGCTCCTGCTGACAGGTTGCGGACGCGATGAGCGTCCTGCAACCTGCCGCGGGAGCCTTAGGTAAGCAACGCGAAGACTAGACCGTAGCGGGAACCGGATGCTCGGCGTTGGCATTCGCAGCAGCCTTCGACTCGCCAGCCTTCTCGTTGGAGCCGGGCTTGCGGATGTCGATGCCACCCTTGAAGAAGGCGCCGTCTTCGATGGAGATGCGCTGGGCGGTGACGTCGCCGGTGAGCGAGCCCTCGCTGCGAATGTCGACGCGATCGCTGGCGGTGACGTTGCCGCGAACCTTGCCGAGCACGACGATTTCGCGCGCGGTGATGTTGGCGGCGACCTGGCCGTTGCGGCCGACGGTGACGCGATTGCCCGAGAGGTTGATGGAGCCTTCGACCTTGCCGTCGATGTAGAGAGATTCCGAGCCGGAGACCTCGCCTTTGAT
This sequence comes from Acidobacterium sp., assembly GCA_003152595.1. Taxonomy (GTDB): domain Bacteria; phylum Acidobacteriota; class Terriglobia; order Terriglobales; family Acidobacteriaceae; genus Palsa-343. The sequence continues at coordinate 9,022 of PMAM01000142.1, read as the reverse complement.
CACCAGGCTTTTGCCGATGGTGGCCTGTTCGCCGGAGGCGGGGGTGGAAACAGGAGCCGGAGCCGGGCGCTGGCCTGCGTCAAAACTCTGGGTTGGGGGAGTGGCGGGACGAGCGGGTTCGGGGTTCTGCGGACCGCTGCCGGTGCCGGGCTGGTTGGGTTTCCACATAATTGCAGTTCCTTCCTTCTGAAGAATGTTTGGTGAACATGGCGCCCTGCAACTGGCCTGCCGGTTTCCGTGGGCCCATGCAGAACTGTGCAGCGCCGACCCTCTTGCCTCTGGAGTAGACGAACTCCCTCCGCGCTATCGCCGCCGTTACCTGCATCTTAAACATGTTCAGGGCAAATTGGCATCCCTTTTGCGTCTCGCGAGGCTGTGAAATGCGGTTGGTCGCGGATTGTAACGATCCCGGCGGGGGCGTGGGGCATCATCTGTTGAGGGCGTGCAGCGGTTTCCACGCCGGCCCGCACAACAGGGGACGCGAAATTCAAACACAATCAACAGAGAAGGAGACAAGGAAAATGGTGAAACTGGCATTGTATGGAATGTTGAAGGCAAAACCGGGCAAAGAAGCGGAGGTAGAGGCGTTTTTAAAGCAGGGCGCAGAACTGGCGAAGAAGGAAACGGGCACGGTGACCTGGTACGCGATCAAAGAGGATGACGGGCGATACGGGATCTTTGACACGTTCAACGATGAGGCAGGCCGGGAGACACACCTGAACGGAGAGATCGCGAAGGCTCTGATGGCGAAGGCGGGTGAGCTGCTGGCCGAGCCGCCGCAGATTCACAAGATCCAGGTGATTGCCACGAAGTAGCTGGAAGGTGATAGCGGGTTGCTGTGGCTTCGTCGCGTACCATCGAGGGCATGAACGACCGCGAATTGCTGCGCCACATCGAGCGGCTGCCGAATGGGCGCGCGGGATTCAAGCAGCTGGTGCGCGAGCTGGGGCTCGGCGGTGGCCAGGAGAGGCGTGAGCTGCGCCAGCAACTGGGCCGGCTGACGGGATCGCGGCAGCTGGTGCAGATCGACGGCGATCACTGGAGGATCCGCACAGCGGAGACTGAAGCCGCGGGGCGAGACCGTGCACGGCGGGAGGTGCGGGCGGATGCGCGACCGGCGGGGATTCGCAGCGAGGATCTTGTCGCCGGCCGGCTGGATCTGCATCGAGACGGATTTGGGTTTGTGCGGCCCGATCCGCGACATCCTGGCGCGAAGGCGCCGGTCGACGAGGACGTTTTCATTCCGCCGGGCGAGATGGGCGGCGCGATGCAGGGCGATCAGGTGCTGGTGGAACTGGCAGCGCCGCGGTTTGGGCGCGAGGACAATCGGCGCTCGGGGCGGGTGCTGCGGATCCTGACGCGGCGGAACCCGACCGTGGTGGGGATCTTTCACTATTCGCGGCGGCTGGAAGGGGAAAGCGCCCGCGGCGATTCTTCGGAACGCGCTCGGGGCGGGAACATCGTGGTTCCCTTCGATGAGCGGATGACGCAGCCGATTGTGATTCCGTTTGGCGCGGAGCTTCCGTCAGCGGAGGGCGAGGCGACGACGCCGCATCGCGTGCTCGGCCGGGAGGCGCAGGCGGCGCGGCAGCATGCGGACCTTGAGGGGCTCGTGGTCGATGTAGAGATCACGGACTGGCCGACGCCGCTACGGGCGGCCCGCGGGCGCGTGATCGAGGTGCTGGGCGCGGAGGACGATTTCGGCGTCGATGTGGAGATGGTGATCCGCAAGCATCATCTGCCGCGGGTTTTTCCGGATGCGGTGCTGCAGGAGGCGCGCGAAGTCGCGCGGTTCGATGCGGCCGTAGCGGCAAAGCGGCGCGATTTTCGCGCCCTGCCCATTGTGACCATCGACGGCGAGACGGCGCGGGACTTCGACGACGCAGTGTTGGTGCGGCGCGGCGGCGATGGGATCTGGGATCTGCAGGTGCACATTGCAGACGTCGCGCAGTATGTGCGGCCGGGGACGGCGTTGGATCTGGAGGCTCGGCTGCGCGGGACGTCAGTCTACTTTCCGGATCGCGCGATTCCGATGCTGCCGATGGATCTATCGACGGACATCTGCAGTTTGCGACCGGACGAGAATCGCCTGGTGCTGTCGTGCCTGATGCGGATCGATCCGCACGGCGAAATCCTGGGATACGAAGTGTGCGAGGGTGTGATCCGGTCGGCGCGGCGGATGACCTACACAGAGGTACACGGGGTTTTGGAAGGCGATCAGGAACTGCGGGCGGAGTTCGCGGGGCTGGTGCCGGAGTTCGAGCGGATGCTCGATCTGGCGCGGATTCTGAACCGCAAGCGCGACCGGCGCGGTTCCATTGATTTCGATTTGCCGGAGCCCCTGATCGAGTTTGATGAGTTTGGCGCGATGAAGGCGGTGACGCGGGCGGAGCGGAACTGGGCGCATCGGCTGATTGAGGAGTTCATGCTGTCGGCAAACGAATGCGTGGCGTCATGGCTCGAAAATCTGAGCGTGGCATCGCTGTACCGCATTCACGAAAAGCCGGAGCCGCGGCGGGTGGTGGAGTTCGAGGAGATTGCGGCAGCCTTTGGGTATTCGCTGGGGATCGGGAGCTTGCCGGTGCAGACGTTTCGCATGAAGAGCGAGCGGCGGGAGCAGCGGCACGGCGGGCGGGAGGCGCGGACGTATGAGGTGCCGGGAGAGATTCCGATCACGCCGCGGATGTACCAGAAGCTGACGGAGAAGATTACGGGGAAGGCGGAGGAGCGGATTCTGTCGTACCTGATGCTGCGGTCGCTGAAGCAGGCGCGNNGTTATCCGGATTTGATTGTGCACCGGATCGCGAAGGAGCTGCTGCACGCAGGGGTCGGCGGCCATGGCGTGCTCGCGAAAGGAGAGCCTCACGCCGCGAGTGGGAGGTCACCGTTTGAGACGCGACACGAGCCACGGGTACGCCCTTCCACAGCAAACACTCCGCCGTTCGAACCGCTGGACGAGCAGTCCCTGGCGGCGATTGCGCGGGAGTCGAGCGAGAGCGAGCGGCGGGCGGCCGATGCGGAGCGCGAGCTGGTGGACTGGAAAAAGATCAAGTTCATGCGCGATCGCGTGGGCGAGAGCTTCAGCGGCATGATTCTGAACGCAACAAAGTACGGGCTGTTTGTGGAGCTGGACGATTTGTTTGTCGAGGGTCTGGTGCCGCTGCAAAGCCTGGGAATGATGGATGGGGACCGGTACACGTATCGGGAGAACACGCGGCAGATTATCGGCGAGCGGTGGGGACGCAAGTTCTCCGTGGGCGAACGAGTGAGGGTCGTCCTGGATCGCGTAGACGCGGTGGAGAAGCGGCTGCAGTTCTCGATCCTGGAAGAGGAAGGCAGGAAGCAGGAAGCGGGAAGCAAGAAGGGCAAGCAGGCGCTGCGCGAGGAGAAGCGCGCGAAGGCAGCGCGGAAAGAAGCGGCGGCGCAGGCGGGGAAGAGCGCGAAACGCGGGAAGTATCGGGCGCCGAAGGCGAGCCAGTTGCGGAAGAAAAAGAGAAAGTAGGCGATCAGTTGCGCCGGTAGGCGATGCGGCCTTCGAAAAGCGTCGCGTGGACGCGGCCGTTCAGATCCCAACCGTCGAAAGGCGTGTTCTTCGCTTTGGATTTTGAGTCGGCGGCGTGAAAGGTCCATTTCTCGGCGGGATCGAAGAGGACGAGGCCGGCGGCCGAGCCGACAGCGAGAGTTCCCCTCCCTTTGAGGCCGAGGGCCTGCGCCGGGCGCGTTGTGAGCAGCGCCAGAACTTTCGCGAGCTGCATTTTGTGCTCGAGATGCAGGATGCGGATCGCGAGGCCCAGCGCGGTTTCAAGACCGGTGATGCCGTTGGGGGCGCGGTCGAATTCCTGCTCTTTCTCGTGCGCGGCGTGAGGGGCATGGTCGGTGGCGATGGCGTCGATGGTGCCATCGAGGAGGCCTTCGATCATGGCGGCGCGGTCCGATTCGGCGCGGAGGGGCGGGTTCATCTTCGCGTTGGTGTCGTAGTGGCCGATGCGCTCTTCGGTGAGCGCGAAGTGGTGCGGAGTGACCTCGCAGGTGACATGCAGGCCAGCCTTGCGCGCGGCGCGGACGGCGTCGAGGGCTTTCTTCGTGGAGAGGTGCGCGACGTGGAGGTGGGCGTTGGGGACCTGGCGCACGAGGGCGATGTCGCGCTCGACGAGGCCGGACTCGGCTTCGACAGGTATGCCGCGCAAACCGAGACGAAACGCCAAGACTCCGGCGTTCATGGAGCAGCCGCCGGTGAGGCGCGTGTCTTCGGCGTGTTGGATGACGGGGAGGCCCTGCTGCGTCGCGGCGCGGAGAGCCTGAAGCATGATGGCGTCGCCGAGGATGGGGCGGCCGTCGTCGGTGACGGCGATGGCTCCGGCGTCTTTGAGCGCAGAGTAGTTGGTCAGGGTTTCGCCGTCGGAGCCGATGGTGGCGGCGGCGATGGGCAGAACGCGGATCGCGGCGCCGCGCTCGGGCGATTGCATCCAGCGGGTGATCTCGGGCGTGTCGTTCACCGGGGTGGTGTTGGGCATCGCGCAGACGGTGGTGAATCCGCCGGCCGCTGCCGCGGCAGTGCCGGTCGCGATGGTTTCCTTGTAGCTCTGGCCGGGCTCGCGCAGGTGAACATGAATATCGATGAGGCCNNGGCGCTTCGATGGCGGCGACTTTGCCGTCGTGGAGGAGGAGGTCGCGCGGGGCATCGGTGTTCGACCCGGGATCGATGAGGCGGCCGTTTCGGATGAGAATGGGCTTCATCGGCGTCCGCCTTTCTTCGTTGCGCCGAGCGCGCGCACGAGGAGGGCCATCCGAATCGGGACGCCGTTGTGAACTTGCTGGGCGATGCCAGACTGCGGACCGTCGGCGACTTCGGCGGTGATTTCCATGCCGCGGATGATGGGGCCGGGGTGCATGATCAGCGCTTTCGGCGCGACTGCGGCGATGCGATCGGCCCGCGCCTGGTAGCGGGTGCGGTAGTCGTCGAGATCGACGGAGAGACCCGCGAGACGTTCGGCCTGGATGCGCAGCATCATGACGATAGTCGAAGCGCGCAGGGCGGCGTCGTAGTCGCGCTCGATCATCAGGCCGGAAGTGATGCAGGCTGCGGTTTCTGGCAGAAGAGCAGGCGGTCCGCAGAGAATGACTTTGGCGCCGAGCTTCGGCAGCAGCAGCGCGTTGGAGCGGGCGACGCGGGAGTGGAGGATGTCGCCAACGATGCTCACGGTGACGCCGCGGAGGACTTTGTCGGAGATTTTGCGCGCAGGGATTTCGAGGAACTGCAGCATCGTGCGCAGGTCGAGGAGGGCCTGCGAGGGATGCTCGGCCATGCCGTCGCCGGCGTTGAGGACGGGCAGGCCCGTGGCTTGAGCGAGGAGATACGGCGCGCCGGAGTATGGGCTGCGGAGGATGATGCACTCTGCGCCGAGGGCCTTGAGGGTGATGCCGGTGTCCTTGAGGGACTCGCCTTTTTCGATGCTGGAAGAAAGCGAGCTGACCAGGGTGGTGTCGGCGCCCAGACCCTTGGCGGCGAGTTCGAAGGAGGTGCGGGTCCGCGTGCTCGATTCGTAGAAGAGGAGAGCGACGCGGCGCCTGGCGAGGCGCTCGGCGCGGCGGAAGGCGTTTTCCTTTTCCAGGACGTCGGCAGATTCGAGGATGCGGCGGACTTCAGGGACCGAGAAGTCCGAGGCGGAGATCGCGGAGCCAGGATGGATGGGCTGCTGAAAAAAGGAGGGGGCTGAGGATTTTTGCGGCGGTTTGCGGATTGCGGCCCTGGTCAGCGCCATTCTCCTTCGGCTTTCTTCGAATAAAAACTACACACGCTCGACGAGCAGCACCTGCTCGTCGTTGTCGACTTCTTTGAGCTTGACTTCGATGATCTCGCGCTGCGAGGTCGGAACCGATCGTCCGACAAAAGTCGCCTCAATCGGGAGTTCGCGATGGCCGCGGTCAATAAGCACCAGCAGCTGCACGCGGCGCGGGCGGCCGTGGTCGAACAGCGCATCGAGCGCGGC
>PMAM01000142.1:0-3024 GCA_003152595.1 Acidobacterium sp. | reverse complement strand
ATGCCGACAAGGCCGATGGTTTCCGCGCCGTTGTTCTTCTCGATGATCTGGTGAGCGAGGCGGACCAGGGTGCGCTCGATTTCGGAGGCCGACATGATGCGGCCCTTCTCGCGCAATTTCGGCGTAGCGACTGCCTGCAAATCTGACATAGCTGTACAGGCGATGATACGAGCCTCCCTGCTACGCCGCAAGACGGGAAAAGCAGAGAAACGAGTGGAAAAACGAGCCGTAAGGCGAGCGGAGAAGCGAGGAAAACGCGAGCGGGAAAACGAGGGATGCGGATTCAGAGGGTGCGCTGGGGACGGGGACGCGCGGAGAGGATGCGGCCGGCAATGGCGCCGCCCGTGGCAGCGAAGAGGATCATGCCGGCCGAGACCATGGATGCAGTCAGGAGCTGGATGGCGGCATGGCCATCGGCGGAGAGCCAGAAGTTCGCCCAGTTGTGGACGAGTTGGGGCGCCTGCTGCATGGCCTGGCTGTTGCTCTTCAGGGCCTGGTCGGCCAGTTGCTGCGCGACGCTGGCGAACTGGCTATCGATCTCCGTGCCGTGGTGCAGGAGATAGCGCTCGACGAGGAGACGAACACCGTCAGCCAGAGTGGCGATGGATGCGGCGGCTGCGCCGAGAATGGCGCCGACTCGCCAGCCAATGGCGCCATCGGTGAGCGCTTCGGTTCGTTTGCGGTAAAGGGCGATCGCGCCGAAACCGCCCGCGATGACAAAGAGCGAACTCATGCCAGCGAATGCAGAGAGCAGACCAACGGGCACAGCGAGGAGAAGAGCGTAAGCGATGGCCACTCGCCACTCCACCCGGGAGGGATCGACGCCGAGGCGTTGCGCGGGCTGCTGGGGTCCGACCGGTTCGGAGGTATCCACCACCAGCTGGGGCGCGCCGCAGTGGGGGCAGAAACTTTCGCCCTCATGCAGAGTGTTTCCGCAGCGGTGACAGAGCAGTTCCATACTTCGACCCTATCGCACGCGGACAGGGAGTGCAATCATGATTCGAGGGGCCGCAAAGGCGGAGGGTTGCGAAGGCAATCGCTGCTAGTCGCTGGTCTTTGACGAGTGTTCTTCGAGTCCGGTGGGCAGCTGCAGCTCGACGAGGGTGAAGCGGGTGCCTGGGCCGCCATTCTTAATGGCAAAAATGTGCTGGTGGTGTTTGGAGCCGGCGCGAAGAGTGAAGGCGTTGTCGTCGTCGAAATTGCCCTGATTCACGTGGACCTTTGAATCCTCACTGCAGGTGAGGCCCTCACCGGTGACGGTGGGTGAACCGATGGAGTGGTTGCCCTGGCAGGTGAGCACGTCGCCGAAGCGGCCCATCGCATTCTTATAGAAGGCGACGACTTTGTCGCGATCGTCGGTGGTCTGGTAGGAAACGACGCGGATGCGCAGCTGGAACTGGCCGAAGCCAAAGTGAACATCGGCGGACTTGTCGCCCTCATGGTCGGGTGAGATTTGCGCCCCCGGATAGGCGGGCAGGCCGAGATCGAGGGCGGTGGTCTGATCGCTGCGGACATGGAGGCCGCCGAGCGGGGTATCGATCCTGACGTTCTTATCCTCGCCGTTCTTTCCCTTGTCGACCGAGACGTGGCAGCCGACGGCGGTCAGCAGCGCGCCGAGGATGAAGGCTTGCGGCAACAGGCGCACGCGCAAACGCATAGGCAACCCCCCAATAATCCCTTGAGAAACGATACGCCCGCGGGAGGGGTTTGGTTCCCGGGCTTCTGGGTAAACGGGCGGGGCGGCGCGATGAATTGCGTGTTTTGCGGGCCATCTCCAGCGCCGCCGAGCCGCATCCTCTTTAGGGTGAGCCGGCAGCGGTGACGCATGCCGCAGGCCAGGCTCCCTGCGGAGCGATCGCGAAGCAACGCAGAGTGCATCACGGCAGGGACGCAGGTTTTCGCGATTTCCTCTGCTCGCCCCCGGTGCAGGAGAATCGCGTCAGCCGGGGGACCCTGCCGCTTTCTTGTTTTTACCCGGTATGCTGTGGCCGGTAGCAATGCTGCGCGGGCGGCAGTTTTCCTCTACCATGCATCGGAGCAGCGGTGCGAGGACAGATGAACATGACACGGAAGATGTGGCTGGTGGCCGGGGCAGGAATGGCGGCGATTCTGGCGCTCGCAGGCGGGTGCAACAGGGAGAACAAGCCGACGCCGGCGAATTTCACAAAGACGCTTAACACCTGGTTTCAGGACCGCAGCGACTGCCTGTTTCCGCAGGGACACGCGTGGCCCTGGGAGGTGGCGCCCAGTTCCACCGCGAAGGAAGAGAAGCAGCAGCTGGACTCGCTGACCAATGCGGGGCTGCTGACGCGGCTGGAAGATCGCGACATGCATGTGGACCGGTATACGCTGAATCTGGCGGGACAGCGGTTCGCGCCGCGGTTCTGCTACGGGCATCGCGAGGTCACGGGGATTGTGAGCAACACGCCGCCGGGACCGAAGGATGGGTTCACCGAGACGACGGTGACGTACCAGTACGTGATGCGGGATGTGCCGGTGTGGGCGACGACGGATGAGGTAAAGGCGGGCTTTCCCGCGCTGGCGAAGTCGCTGGGGAACGCGCCGACGGACCAGATCACGCTGGCGACGGTGGGGGCGGGGTGGCAGGTGCCTCGGTAGCTGGGAAGGTTCGAGAGAGGTTCAGAAGACGGATCTGAATGGTCGGGACGGGCAGATTTGAACTGCCGACCCCTCGCACCCCAAGCGAGTGCTCTACCAGGCTGAGCCACGTCCCGACAACAGCAGAGGTCTGGTTCAGTTTACCATCGCGGGGCCCTCCCGGAATTTCGCACCGGATCGGCCTGGCGAAAGGGCAGAAACCCATTCCCGTGCTAAAAGGGAGAGCATGGTTCGCATCCGCACATCTCTGCTGGCTGTTGCCTTTCCCCTTGCCGTGATTGCTGGTTCCACCGGATTTGCTGCCGCGGCTCAGAACGCTGAGTCGAAGGCCCCTGCGTCAATCGCCGAAAAAACGAAGTCCATGCAACACATGCCGGGGCTGCTGCCGCTGGACTGGGATGCGAA
>PMAM01000179.1:13752-14867 GCA_003152595.1 Acidobacterium sp. | reverse complement strand
CGTTTCGAAGGCTTTGCACCTCGCTCGCGATCTTGCGGCCGCAGTCCGAATCCGCTCCGCGCATTAGCAAAAAAGAGTGACAAGCGCGCGACCGTTTATTTCATAAAACGCGCGATCCAGAGACTGAGTTCTTGCGAGAGAGAAGCACATCAATGTCCGCGTGATCCCGACCAGCACCGCGATGGAGGAATCCGTGGATTTGCGCATGAGATATTCAATCGAGTGGTTCGCAGGGTGCCTGATCGGGTCGAAGGCAAATAGATGCCGATTGCTTTCGGCGCAGATCACAGGCGTCAACTGAGGTTTTGCCAGCGAGTCAAGCGGGCAGCGTCGCCCAGGATGTTGCGACCATATTCCCATTTGGAATAGAGGCTGGATTCCTCGTTATGACCGCAGGGAATAACGGCCCCATCGGATGTGATTGGACTCGTTAGGACCGCGACATTACGTTTGCGCCATGGCTGATGGCTTTCGCCGCCAGTGGAGGTGCAAAGTGATCCTGATTCGTCGTCTCATCCGATTCTCCATCATCCCCATTCGGCTGGATGTCCGCTTCGTCCTCGCATTCACAATTCTGCTCCTGCCCCTCGCAGTCCGGGCCTGCCTGCGGCGTTCGAAGCGCAAGATCGGACCGGACTGCTGGGAATATCTGTGGCGCGATGCAAATTTCCGGGGACGGATCGTGCGGCATAAGACCATCGTCGGGACCCGTTGAGGAGTACCCGACGCGTGAGGGGGCAAGCGAAGCAATCAATGGGCTGAGGATGTCCATCAATGAGGACCGTCACCGCCGGCAGGACAGAACCAACACGGTCGGAGATTTGGCAGATCACTACACGCGAGTGGAACTCTGCGACGGATCGGAGTGGCATTCGCATGCCACGCGAATTGCTTATCGGGAGTTCATCAAACGCTGGATCAGGCCGCGATGGAGCCCATTTAATATCCGTCAGATTCGCACGGTGGACGTTGAGGCGTGGCTTCATCAACTGCTGCGCAAAGACGGGAGGCCGCTGGCGAACAACACCAAGGCAAAGATCAGAAGCCTGATGAGCGTCCTGTTCAATCATGCCATCCGATATGAATGGCTGGAGCAGGGAAGGAACCCGATCACC
>PMAM01000179.1:0-13733 GCA_003152595.1 Acidobacterium sp. | reverse complement strand
CGGGTGACGCGATTCATATTTCGGCAGGTCGTCGGCAAATGCAAGACGGAAGGATCGTGCCGGCCGATACCCATCGACGCCTCAGTGGCGGCCGATTTGTGGGTCTGGCAAAACACATCGCAGTATCGGCAACCCGAGGATTGGGTGTTCGCCAGTCCCCACACGCACGGCCTGCGGCCTTTCTGGCCGGATATCACGCTGGCCAAGGTCATCCGGCCTGCCGCAGTCAAAGCCGGCATTCGAAAGCGCATCGGATGGCACACGTTTCGCCACTCGTTCTCGACATTGCTGGNNTGGAGAAGCGGAGAGCCCATGAACGGGTTGTCCAAATGCTTCGCCGGGAGGCGGAGCAGAGCGCCCCGATACCGGCAGTTTTGGCTGACGAGGGTTGCGAAGACGAATCGATAAAAGCCTGAATGGAGCCTTCCGGAGCCTCGCGAGGAGTGGGAGAAACTGCAAATTGTTGAAACGATGGTGGGCGCAGCAGGATTCGAACCTGCGACTTCCACCGTGTGAAGGTGGCACTCTACCGCTGAGTTATGCGCCCGAAACGACAGCCCCGGGGATAGGGCTCGGGGACAAATTCAAGGTTAACACGGTAGCAGTCCGCCGCATGAGAGGCCAACCTAGCGCGCCATGGTCTGGACGCGCGGATCGCTGCATTCGCCATCTGGACAGGATCGACGGTGAGCCGGAGGGTCCATTCGGCGCGGTCGTCGCTTCGTCTCGCCGGTGTATTTGGCGCTCGGGGATCGGGATGCACAGTACGCCTGGCTGGAGAAGAGCCACGCATCTGCATGTGTCAGCTTCTTACTGTGGCGTGAGCCTCGCCGCAAGGGTGGGTGTGGCCTGGCCAGGCTTGCTGCCCCTGGCCGCGAACCGCTGACCTATAAGCCCATCCGCCTCGTTACGCAGTCCAGCCCAGCCGCCGGGGCTCCGGTTGTTCCGGCGCGGCGGCCGCGAACTTCTGCGCTGCCGTCGCGGATTCCGGCTCCGGCGCCGGCGCGCGCAGTTCGATCGCCTGCCAGGCTTCGCGCAGCTTGAGCACCTGCGCCATCTGCTCCTCGATCATCTCCGGCGAGCGCTTGGCCTGGGCGAGCACCAGATTGCGCCGCAGCGATCCATAAAAGGCCGTGAGCTGATCCGCCAGTTCACCGCTGCTGCCTTTGGTTTCGCAGTCTTCGAGGCAGCCGATCACCAGCAGCGCGTGGTTGGCTTCGCGGCATCGGCGGACCAGGTCGTCCCCGCGTTCGGCTTCGGCCATCCGCCGCAGATCGCCGGCGAGCGTGTCGTAGAGGCCGATCAGGACCCCGAGCCCGCCGCTGCTGGATGCGGCTGCCGTCTTCCGATAGTAGAGTTCTGCTGGCGTCATGGCGTCCCGGCGTTATCCGTTCGAGTTGTTGTAACCGAGTTCCTGATCGATCTGCTTCATCTCGGTCGGCAGCTGTTGCAGCAGGATCTCCGCCTGGCTGTACTTCGCCTGCAGCTGCTGCTGCAGCGGCGCGATCACGTTGTTCTGGAAGTTGGTGACATCGCTCTGCAGCGTGCTGTATTGGCTGCTGAGGCTCTGCAGGTCGACGGTGAAAGCACCGTCGGCCGGGCTCAGGAAGCCAGTGAGTTGCTGATCCAGAGAGGCGGCGAAGCCATTGAAAGCCGTGCCCTGGAAAAAGTTCTGCACGTCGCTGTAGTGGTTCTGCAGAGCATTGTTCAGGGTCGCGCTGTCAACGCTGAGCGTGCCGTCTTTATTGACGGAGACGCCCATGGAAGACAGGTTGGGAATGCTGGTGGTCCCGGATACTGGTGAGTATGTATACGAGAGCGCTCCGAGCAGTTCGCTCTGCAGATTGCGCACCGTGGGATCGGTGGCGAGAACGCCCTGGCCCGAACCGCTGTCCTGGAACTGCGAGTTCAGACCGGAGATCACGGCGTTGTAGTCGGTGACCAACTGATTGATCGCCGTCGAAGCCTGCGTGGTGTCGGGCGCGACGGTGAGGCTGATCTGCGTTCCCGGACTGGCGCTGAGCAGGTTAAGGGTCATACCCGGGACGGCGCCGGTGACGGTGTTGCTGGCACTGGAGAGGCTGAGGCCATCGACCGAGAACGAAGCATTACTGCCGGAGACGATCTGGCCGAAGGTGAGACCGCCGCCGCTGCCGACCGAGAAGTTGGCCGCGCTGCCGGAGGTGTTGCTGACGATGGCCAGCCGGGCGCCGNNCCGGTGCCGGTGGAGATGGTGGTCACGGTGCCGTCGGCGCCGGTGATGGTGAAGCTGCCGGCGGCCAGAGGCGTGCTCGCGCTGGCCACGGTGCCGGAGGCCCAGGAGGCGGTGCTGGCCAGGCTGTTGACGACCACGACGTGATTGCCGGCCGCCGTGCCTGAAACCGCCGAACCTGTGACGATGCCGGAATTGGACGAGGCCACGGTGTTGGCCGAGAGCGGTCCCATGAGGTTGTTGAGGGAGAGCAGGTCGCTGTCGAGAGTGGAGACGCCGCTCTGCAGGGAATTGAGCGCGCTGGTCTGGCTCTGGATGAGGCTTTCCTGGGAGAGCCACGTCTGCTCAGGGGCTTCAGCTGCGGTGATGGCCGCGCTGACCGCCGTATTGACGTCGATGCCCGGGGACGAAGCGCCCAGTGCGGCCTGCAGGATCTCGGTCAGGTTGATGCCCGAGGACGAGGAGGACGAACCCGAGAGAAGCGAATTGAGAGCCGAAAGGGAACTCATAGCGGTGACTTTCCTTTGCGCCGCCTCCGGGCAGCAGAAGCGCGCACTGTGCTATCGGCACTCTGCGGTGCCAATTTCAGTCCCTGGGAACGAAAAAGGGCGACAGCGTCCCCCGAGAGACGCCATCGCCGAGGAGGGTGGAAACAACGAACTACTGGAGGAGCTTCAGGACGTTCTGTTCCATCGAGTTGGACTGGGACAGAGCCGCCATACCCGTCTGCTCCAGAACGTTGTACTGGGTCATGTTGGCCACGGTCGTGCCGATGTCGGCGTTGCGAACGTTGTTCTGTGCGCTGGTCAGGTTCGAGACTTCCGTGTTCTCAACGTTCGTATCGGCGCTCAGCTGGTTGACCGAGGCGCCGACGGAGCCGCGGGTGGCCGCCACCGTCGCAATCGCCGCGGTGATGTCGGTGAGAGCTTTGGCCGCCCCCGTCGTCGAGGTCAGCACGTCGGTGTTCAGGCCCAGCGTTGTGGAGGACAGAGCGCCCGTGGTGGTGGAGGTTGTGGTCGCGCCGCTGGCGGTGCCGTCGCTGGTGAACGTGGTCTGCGCCGTCGCGCTGAAGACCGCGACGCCGTTGAAGTTGGTGGTGGTGCCGATCTGGTTGATCTCCGACAGAATCGACTGGAATTCGGTGTCGGCCGCTGTCGCCTGATCGGTCGTCAGCCCGCCGTTCGCCGCTTCCGTGGCGATCGTGACAGCCTGGTTCAGCAGGTTGGTGACCTGCGACAGCGCGCCGTCCGCGGTCTGCAGAAGACCCACGCCGTTGGAGGCGTTCTGGCTCGACTGCGTGAGAGCTGCGATGTTGGCGCCGAGGCCGTCGGCAATCGAAATAGCCGCCGGATCCTGCGATCCGCTGTTCAGTTTCAGGCCGGTGGACAGCTCGGTGAGAGTGCTCTGCAGGCTGGCCTGCGTGGACGAAAGAGCGTTCTCCGCAACGAGCGAAGAAACGTTGTTAATTACGCTGATCATTTGAGTGTGTCGCTCCTTGTTTTGGATTCCGCCTGCGCCGAACCGCTTCCGTCTTAGAGGTCCGGAATCGTCACATGGAGCAGGTGGTTGTTGCAGATGCTCTATCGGCCCCTGTCTCGGGAGATTCCAGAGGCAGGTAAAACTTTTTTGCAGCGAAACGCCGGATGATTGTTACTGTCGCTGCTACAAATTCCCCCAAAAGGGGGATCGTCGTGATGCGAGTACCACCTTTGTGGAGCAGGAGGTGGAGATGCCGCTCGGCTATACTGCGTTCGCAGATCGATCGCCCATGCATAAGTTCACCTATCGAACCCCACGCTACACAGTCGACTTTCCTGTTCAGCTGGCGCTGGGCGAAGCGATCATCACAGGCCGATGCCGAGAGATCAGCACCGACGGCATGCAGCTGGAGCTGCGGAGGCCGCTGCCGGCCGGATTCCAGGGCGTGGTTTGCCTCTCCTGGCAGAATGTCCATCTGGAACTGCAGGTGCGGCTGGCGCATACCGGTGCGAAGCAGGACGCGCTGCGATTCGTCTTTGGGTCGGAGAAGGAGCGCGCTGCAGTGGCGGACCTGGTCGCGCGGCTGGCGGATCCGGCCGAGCCCGCGGATCAGCCGGGCTTGGTTCTGGTCCGGTAAATCCCTCTTCATTTTGGGCTGGCAGGCGTGCTGGAAACCGCATTCTGCGCTGTAACGGCCGCGGGCAGCGGAACTTCCGAGGCGTCCTTCACCACGTACTGAACGATGAGACAGATCCGCCGATTCGACGGGTCCTCAGGATGCTGTGGCAGGCGCGGCTGGCGGTCGGCAAACCCGCGCACCTGCGAAATCTGNNATGGAGATTTTGTTAGGCAGCTTGCTCAGCTCGTGCGAGAGCACGGCCAGAAGATCGCGCAGCGCCGGGGTCGGTGTGGCGTTGCCGAGCTCAAAGAAGGTGCCTTTCGCCGACTCCATCAGCTCAATGCGCAGGCCCTCGGCCGTGACCGTGATCTCGATCTGGTCCTTTAGCTTGTCCTGCTGGTCGAGGTGGTGGATGGACTGGAGAAGCTGCTCCTTCAGCTTCGACATGTCCTCTTTTTTGAGCGCCACATAGGTGTCGGAGCCGTCGCGATTGCTGCCGACAACTTTGGCGGTGCCACGCGGATCCTTGAAGTATCCGCCGACGGCCTCCTGCACCTGTTTACTGGCGTTGAGCAGCCACAGCACGATGAAGAGCGCCATCATGGCGGTGACGAAGTCGGCGTAAGCGACCTTCCACGCGCCGCCGTGGTGGCCGCCATGGCCCTTCTTCTTCTTGATAACGATGATGGGGGTCGTCAAGTCCGCCACAGCGATAATCCTTCCCTGGTCCGCGTTCTATGCAGTCGCCGGTGCCGGTGAGCCCGCCGCTTCGGTTGCGCCCGCCTCGTCTCGCTGCCGGCAGGCCTGCTCGACTTCCTTAAAGCTGGGCCGCACATGCTCGGGAACGGCGCGGCGTCCGACTTCGACAGCAAGCGTCGGCGACATGCCTTTGAGAAACGACAACATGACGACCCGGATGACGTGATAGAAGGCGTGCTCGTCCTCAACCAGCTTGGCCATATTCGACGAGAGCGGCCCGACGACGCCGTAGCAGAGCAGGATGCCGAGGAAAGTTCCGACCAGCGCCGCAGCGACTTTGTGGCCGATCTGCTCCGGAGGGCCGCCCAGCGCGCTCATGGTCACGACCACGCCCAGCACCGCGGCGACAATGCCAAGCCCGGGCAGGGAATCCGCCACCGTGCTGAGCGCCGCCACGGGCAGGGATGCGCCGGCATGATGGACGTCCATGTCGAGTTCCATCATCTGATCGACGTCGAAGGGTGAAGCGCCGCCGGTGACGGCCATGCGCATCGTGTCGCAGACGAAGTCGCGCGCGTGATGATCCTTGAGAAACTTCGGGTACTTCGAAAAGACCGCGCTCTTTTCCGGCTCTTCGATGTCCATCTCGATGCCGACGAGGCCGTCTTTGCGCGCCTTGTTGAAGAGCTGGAACATCATCTTCAGCGATTCGACGTAGCGAGCCTCGGAGTACTTCGACCCGCCCAGCACGCCCGTAAGGCCGGCGATGATCTTCTTAATCACGTGCATGGGATTGGCGGCCAGCATGGTGCCAACGGCCGCGCCGCCGATGATGATGAGCTCGGACGGCTGCATCAGGACCAGGATCGGTCCCTTTTCCATGAGGAACCCGGCGAGAACCGCGGCGAAAACCAGCAGAATTCCGATGATCGAAAACATATAACCTGCGCACCTCGGGGAAGATTCTCCAAATTCGACTGAGTGTTCGAGCGTCGAACGGAGATTAGTGCTGATTGGTCTGTGCTCTATCGGCAAAGGAGGCGTGAATTTCCAGCCGAGTCGCAGCGGCTTCCTGCATCCTCCAGGGGATAGCCGGTCGCAATGGAGGAGTGGGCAAAAGTTGCCGGGTTGAGTCGAGCGGACCGCGCGGTAACCGCAGTGATGACGGTGCGCACGACGTCCTCGAGCGCTGGAAATCCTCAGCCCATATGCCGATAGAGGACCGGCATCCCTCGATTGCGCGGGATCCGTGCGCACTCCGACACGAGCCGGCGGCGCTCTGGCAATTCGACTGTGGTAACCGGATCGCTGCGTTTGCCTTGGTTCGTCTGCAGCGGCGGAATGATGGAGAGAGCGTGGACAAGAGTACCGTAAGCGGCATTCTGGTGGCGCTGAGCGGCATTGGACTGGGCCTGATGCTCGACGGCGGCAGGCTGACGCAGGTTCTGCAGCCCACTGCGGCCCTGATTGTGTTCGGCGGAACGCTGGGCGCGGTGCTGGTGCAGTTTCCGCTGCGGATTCTCCTGCAGGCGGCGAAGCAGTTGAAGGATGTCTTCTGGGACAAGGAGCCCGCGCCGGACGCGCTGGTGGAGAACCTGTTGCGCTATGCGTTCAAGGCGCGCCGCGAAGGGCTGCTCTCGCTCGACAGCGAGCTGGCGAAGATCGAGGACCCGTTCCTGAAAGAGAGCCTGATGCTGGCCATCGACGGCGTGAGCGCCGCCGACTTGCGCAAGATGATGGAGCTGCAGATCGACTATCGCGGCGAAAAGGACGAGCGCATCCCGAAGGTATTTGAGTCGGCGGCCGGGTACTCGCCAACCATCGGCATTATCGGCGCGGTCCTGGGGCTGATTCAGGTGATGCAGCACTTGCAGGACATCGACGCGGTCGGCCGTGGCGTTGCGGTCGCGTTTGTGGCAACGATCTACGGCGTGGCGGCAGCGAACCTGGTGTTCCTGCCCTGCGCGGGCAAGCTGAAGATTCGGATTCGCGAGCGCCAGGTGATCCAGGAGATGACGCTGGAGGCGGTGCTCGCCATTCTGGAAGGCGTGAATCCGCGAGCGCTGGAACTGCAGCTGGTGAGCTATCTGCCGGCCCGGCCCAAGCGCAGCCTGACCAAGCTCGCATCGACGGCGAAGGCCGCCGCGCAATGAGGAGACGCCGGCAAACAGCGGAAGAACATACCAGCCACGAGCGCTGGCTGGTGTCCTACGCGGATTTCATCACGCTGCTCTTCGCGTTTTTCGTGGTGCTGTTCGCGTCGGTCTATCGCGACAACAAAAACATCGTGCGGCTCTCGAATGCGATTCACAACGCATTCCAGAACATGGGCGCGTTTTCCAGCCATGCCGACGCCCAGAATGTGTATGTCGTCCCCGCGGAGACGATGGGCCCGCTGCAGGCCGATCGGCAGATCGAGTTGGCGCGGCAGCGCGCGGCAGCCGCGTCGCAGGCCGAGGTGCAGCAACTGCGCAGCGAACTGCAGGCGGCCATGGGCGATGAGCTGAAGAACCATGAAATGGACATGCGCGTGACGCCGGAAGGATTCGTCGTGAGCCTGCGCGAGCTGGGGTTTTTCGACAGCGGGCAGGCGGCGTTGCTCCCCGGGGCGGCGGACAAGATTACGCGCATTGCGCGCATCCTGTCGAAACATGGGCTGGAGCTGCGCGTGGAAGGGCACTCGGACAATCAGCCGATCAATAACTCGCAGTTTCGCAATAACTGGGAGCTGTCGACGGCGCGCGCCATGACGGTGCTGTTGCTGATGGTGAACGACGCCGGCTACGATCCGATGAAGATTTCGGTGGCCGGTTATGCGCAGTACCGGCCCATCGCGAACGACTCGACGCCCGACGGCCGGCGCATGAACCGCCGGGTGGATCTGGTGGTGGTGGGGACCGCTCCGTCAGGAGTGGCGCATACGAAACAACAGGAAGCAGGAAGCGAGCAGCAGGAAGCAGGAGCCGGAATTCCGAAACCTAGTTGAAGGGCGGCGGAGCGCCGGGCTGCCTGGCGAGGCGGGCTTCAGCGCAGTCGTGCGCGTGCAGCAACTGGTCGTGCTTTTGCGGACTGGCCGCCATGCCGAGGGTGCGATAGCAGTAGATGCAGACCACCGTGTCGCGGGCGAGCACGGCACAATGAGCCGGTTGCGGGGCGACATGCGTGGCGGGGTGAAGCATCGCATTGCTCCTCATGGAAATCCTCCGTGGCGGGGGCCTGGAAACCCCGGGGGGAAGGCACACGCAGAAACTCCAGGAGGGACTGCGCTTGAGGTTCGTGGAAGCATGGGCCGGAGGCGTGGGCTCTCCGGCCTGAGGCAACGGGCGACCCGGCTTTCAACAGCGAAAAGACCAGCCTAGAAACATCAGAGTGCATCGGGCGATTGCTGTCCGTGATGGCCATCACACGCCAATTGAGATCGGTTGGGAAAACGGGACGCGCATGATTCGACCGCAGCCGTGCCCAACGCCTTCCTGGAGGACGCTGTGAAGGCGAAAAAGACAGCGAGATCGGTGACGATTTGGCCGCCTTTTAGATTCGCCGGCGCTTGATGAGCAGGCGCTACCAGTAGTAGATTGTCAGGCTGTCCAGCCAGGCCGTCGCGGAGCCACTGGCGCTATCGCCATCGACCTGGAAGTTGGTCAGGAGGGTCGGCCCCCATCCCAAAGCGAATGCCGATGGAACGGTGGCATTGATCGTCCCGGTTACGCCGTCGAGGGAGACGGTCTTGTATGTAACGACGCCGTTGCTGTCGCGGGAGTACGCAATCTGGACGTTGTGCCAGGTATTGATGCTCCACGTACCCGGATTGCAGGGTTGAGGGGAGTGGACCCACACGTCGACGTAGTTGGTGGGGGTGCCGGTATTGGCGGTGTAGTCCCAGGTGTTGGTCCAGCCGTCGCACTGGACGCCGAAGATCACGGTCTGGCCGTTGTCCATGACCTGATTGAGGTCGAACTCGAGGTTGGCGATCTGGGATGAGGAGTTGTCGAGGTAGACCCAGGCGTCGTAGACGAAATTGGTGGAGGTGGTGTCGTCGCCGAAGCTGGTATAGAAGCGCTCGCCGCCATAGTTCAGGAAATTGACATTGAACTGCCGGGTACTGCCGAAGAGCGAGGGCAAGCTGACGATGCTGGTGGTGCCGTCGGAAGAACCGGAGGCTTCGGTGTCACTTGCTCCGGCCCAGTTATCGAGGGCCTGAATGCTGCTGACGCTGGTGGCCCAGATGGGAATGGCAAGGCCCGTCATAAGGGTATTTTGCTGGACTTCGATAGAGACATCGGTGACGCAGGCTGCGCCCTTGATGCCCCAGGCTTTGACGTGCAGGGTGTGCCAGCCGACCGGGGCGCTGACCGGGCCATCGATGGCGGCGGCGTGGAAGCGGCGGTTGGAGGTACTGTTGTCGAAGGAATAGCCAATGGCCGCGATGGGCTGCGAGGAGCAGTCGGCCGCCCAGGCCGAGAGCGTGAAGGGGGACGAGACGGTGGCGCCGTTACTTGGGCTGCTGACATGGACACCTGCGAATGCGGAACCAGCGCAGAGAGTGAGGATTGAGCCGCTCCAAAACAGCTTGCGAAAGACGCTCATAGGCAGGACACCTGTGCAGGAAAATGGCCGTACACCTGGACTGCATCCGAAATTACGGGGCAGCCGCGCAGAGGTATACGGCAACCGTCCGCGGGTGGGGAGCCCGGCAGGAATCGGGGAGACCCCCGAGTTTTCCCGCGTCGCTTGAGCGAAGGCGACGGCGCGGTTCAGATTTCAGCCGGTTGTTATGCGCATTAATACACAGAAATTAAATGTAAGAAAGCTTTTTCTGCAGCGAGGGGCACGAAAGTTGAGGATTTCAGGCCGCGAAAAAGTCACAACGCAAATTGTTCTCTGCAATAAGGGAAGATTCGTAGTGTTGAGAGATGAAATTACCGGCGGGATTTCGCTCCTGGAGGCGAGGACGCCGCGAGTAGAGTGGAACCCTTGCGCTGGATGGCTGGAGCAGCGAAGGTGCAGTTGCTGGTGCTGCGACTCGAGGACGTCGCTGTGACTCCTGTGCAGATGGCGAGGGCCGCTGCTCAAGCTCGCGTTTGGCGGCCCTTTCGCAAAGAGCTAAGTCAGCGCACGGTCCAGATGCGTATAGCCCCCGTCCACCACAATGTTCTGCCCCGTGGTGTGCCCGCTCTGCGTCGGCGACAGCAGAAACACCGTCATCGCCGCAATCTCCCGCGCCTCGGTAAAGCGATGCCCCAGCGGAATCCGCCGCGCGATCGTCTCCAGCGCCGCCTTCGGATCGGGCCGCGACGCAATCCAGCGCTCGTACAGCGGCGTCATCACCTCCGCCGGCAGCACGGAGTTGGCCCGAACCCCGTGCTCCGCCAGCTCCGCCGCCCACTCCCGCGTCAGCGCCAGCTGCGCGCCTTTCGCCGCCGCGTAGGCCGACGTTCCCCCCTGGCCGGTGAGCGCCACCTTCGAGCTGATGTTCACAATCGCCCCGCGCGACGCCTTCAGCATCGGCAGCGCGTAATGCGCCATCGCGTAGTAGTGGACGAGGTTCTGCTGCAGGCTCTCTACAAATCGCTCCGGCGTGCCCGACTCGAGACCCACCCCATCGTTCGCCCCCGCGTTGTTCACCAGCCCCAGCAGCTTGCCGTAGCGCTCGCGCACATACTCCACCGCGCGCTTGCACTGCGCGATGTCCGCCAGATGCGCTTCCACAAAATCGCACCTGCGCCGCGTGTTCAGCATCTCCGCCAGGAAGTTTTTCACGTTGTCCGAAGCGCGGCTCACCACCACCACCGTCGCGCCCTCGTCCAGACAAGCCCGCGTGATCGCCTGCCCAATCCCCGCGCCCCCGCCGGTTACCACAATCACACTGTCATGCAATCCCAGATCCATGCAAAGAAGGATACTGCCGCCGCACTCTCCGGTCTCCCAGGCAGCATCGATTCGGGCCCTGCATCCAATCAGGTAACGCCAGGAATCACTTTGATTGATCTCGCGGTTATATGCATCTATGCTGCTGCGTGTTCTGCCGATATAGATCAGAATGAATTCCGTGTTGACTTGTGAAATGCTTGCCAGCGACTGCGTAGGAAGCATCATCGACGGGAGATTCCCCCTTCTCCGCTGGATCGGCGGTACCGAGCGGAGCAGCGTCTTCCGCACCGAGCTCGAAGGCGATCCGCCCCGCAGAGCCGCCATCAAGCTGATTCCGGTCAGCGCGGTGGATGCCGGTGCTTGCCTCGATCAGTGGGCCGCGGCCAGCTCCCTCTCGCATCCTCACCTCGTGCGTCTCTTTGATTTCGGACACTGCGCAATCGACGGCGATGAGTATCTCTATGTTGTCACCGAGTACGCCGACGAAATCCTCTCCGACATCCTTGCCGCGCGTCCCCTGAGCCCACCGGAGACCAGGGAGATGCTCGGCCCGGTTCTCGACGCGCTTTCCTGGCTGCACGCCCGCGATCTCGTTCACGCTCACCTCAAGCCATCCAACATTATGGTGGTCGATGACCGCCTGAAGCTTTCCGTCGACCGGCTGCGCTCCGATGGCGAGTTCGGCAGACCCTCCCTGTCCTCCGGCAAGGGGGACGCGCCGGAAATCGCCACGGGTATCCTCTCTCCGGCGGCCGACGCCTGGTCGCTCGGCGTCCTTGTGGTCGAAGCTCTCACCCTGCGTCCGCCCGTCTGGAACGCATCGAGTGATGCGGAACCCATCCTGCCGGCACCTATGCCCCGGCCTTTCTCCTCCATCGCGCGAGGATGTCTGCAAGTGGACCCGGCAATCCGCTGGACGCTGAGCGACGTCCGGACTTCGCTTCAGCCCACGCACGCTCCGGAGCCCACTCGCGGGAGCACGCCAACCCCGCCTTCGAGAATTCGCACGATGATCCTTGCCGGCGCCGTGCTGGTTCTGGGTGGGACCATCTCCGCCCTGGTCGTCGCTTCGCACCATGCCGAGCCCGCGCCGCCGCCCGTCACCCAGACCTCCGTTCCTGCCCCGGCCGTCACTGAGAATTCCGCTCCTCCACCGACCGCTTCGCAACCGCAGTCTTCCGCCGCACAGCAGACCGCTCCTGAGCCTCCCGCTCCGCAGTCGGTGTCGCCCGCAGCACCGCAACCCTGGGCTTCGGCACCGCCTCAAAGTGTGGAATCTCCAGGGCCCGCAGCGACTCCTCTCCAGGGCGCAGTCGTGAAAGGTGAAGTCGCTTCCCAGGCCACACCCAACGTGCCCCAGCCCATCCTCGACACCGTTCAGGGCCACGTCCGCGTGCGCATCCGTGTGCAGGTCGACTCGCAAGGTAAGGTCGCCGACGCGGCCATTGACGACCCGGGAACCAGCCGCTACTTCGCCGCCAAAGCTCTCGCATCCGCGCGCAACTGGAAGTTCACACCCGCGCAGGTCGGTGGCCACTCCGCCGCCAGCGCATGGATCCTACACTTCCAGTTCGGCCAAACCGGAACTACCATCACGCCGATCGAAACCGCTCCGTAGCGCAGCATCGGGAACTCGCAGGCAAAGCCCTGAGCGCATCGCGCGGGAATCGGTTCGCAGGAAAACAAAGAGTCGGGAGTCTTCGAGTCCTGAAGCTCGCACCCTGCCAGATGTGGCACAAATATCCATCGAATGTGCTACGCTCGGTGAGGAGGCGTCCCGATGGCCCAGGCGAAGATACTCCCAGCGACCCGAGGCTCAAAGCGACGGAAGGCGGCCGTGAGTGGTCGCCGGCTCGGTGACGTTCTGTCCATCGCCAAACAGCAGGGGCTGCTGAGTGGTGACCGGACCCTCATCGTGCGCGGCCGTATGCCGTCGCTGCTCGTTGAGCAGGCAAAAAAGAAGAGCGGCATCCAGTCCGATTCCAGGCTCATCGAGGCCGCCCTTGCGAACCTTGTGGTCGCCGACGATTACGCCGACTGGCTTCTCGCCCAGCGCGCTACCGTAAACAGGGATCTCGATCTTGAGTTCTAGCGGCCCTTTCCAGCAGTCGCTCCGCCGGCTGAAGCCGGAGAAATATCGAAGGCGGCTCGTCTGCCGCGATCGCCCCGAATTGCGGTTTTTGTCGAACCTCAGGCCTCCGTTTCCGAAACTGCTCCTCGATACCACCGTTTATATCGATGCCCTGCAGGGAAGGCTCCCGCAGGATGCTGAGGTTGCTCTGCGCGCCGGGAGTCTCTGGCACTCGACGGTTACCGAAGCCGAGCTGGCGGCGCTGGCCGGTCTGCTTGATCCGAAACATCCGGATACAGCAGGCGTGGTCGCCCAGGTGGGCGCGTCCATCGAGTTGCGCCCTGCTTATCGCATCCTCGCTCCGGATCGGGATACATGGCGCGAAGCCGGCATNNCTCAACGATGCATTGATTTTTCTTACAGCGGCTAAAAATGGCTGTGCGGTGCTCACGCGCAACCTGTCGGAATTCGATCTGCTGATGCAACTCGACGCGCGAGGCCAGGCCATCTTCTACGACTGTGTTTGAGGCATTTGCGGAGGACCCGGGAAGGGCTCGCTCGGAGGGATTCGGATGGTCGGGGCGGAGGGATTCGAACCCCCGACCCTCTGCTCCCAAAACATAACAGGCGATTTGTCGAATATTGTTGAAATCTGTGGATTGTAAGGCATGTGGATTGAGCTATTTAGCTAGTCCGAGCCAGGCTTGTTGTTCCTTGTGGCTCCTTGGTGCACTGACCGCTACAAAATCGACTACACGCCGATGACGTGAACCCTTTCATTG
>PMAM01000371.1 GCA_003152595.1 Acidobacterium sp. | reverse complement strand
AGTCCATGGCCATGCTCCACCCTGTCAAATAGCCAAGCGCTGGGTGAATCTCGCGTCCTACATAGGTAAACGCTGAGCCCGCGCTCGGATACACCGAGGCCATTTTGCCATAGCTTCTGGCGGTAAACAGCATGGCTACCATGGCGAGCAGCACCGTATCCACAGCATAACCATGAGACCGCGTGCTCATTACCCCATAAACCGGCATAGGGGCAGTGGGTTGAACAACAATAAGCCCATAGAGAATCAGATCCCAGAGACCAAGCGCACGTCGAAGTTTCGGCACGCCCGAGTCTCCTGATGCAGATATTCCCATAGTTTGATGTGCGCCTTTCGCATTCGCAACGGCTAACTGCAGACTTGCTTCTCTTCTTGAGAGCAGTTCATGGTATCAGCCCATCGAACGTGAGGCATGCAACCTAGAAGCTCCCGATTAGGCGACACTTGAAACACTCTCAGGGGGCTTCAGCCTTACTTTCGCAGCACACTGAGCGAAGCGCATCGGAAATTGACGCACCGTTCAATTCTGCGAAGCCGAACAGATTTTCCAGTGACGCGTCGGGATGAATCGTATGTATCGAAGTCACACTGAAGCTTGCATTCAGCACCCCGAGATCCAGTGCCGTTTCAAGAACTCGGTGCGAAAACGAACTGCCATGCTGATTCGGCTTGATGAATGGGATGCCCGCCGCCAAACCACTTACAATGCCAGCGAGAAGTGCATCCCCGGCTCCCGCCGTAGATACCGTTTGAACCACTGGTGCGGGACAGAATTGCGAACTTCCACATCCGAACCCGTATGCTCCCCTTGGGCCGGCGCTGATAACCAGTCGCAGCTGGGGATAGGCTCCGAGAAAATCGGCAGCGTGGCCCGCCAACAACCCCCAATCAGGAGACTGGTCCGGGTCATTTCCAAATAGGGCTGAGGCTTCATCCTGATTTAGCGCCAAAAGGTCGGTGAGAGAAACCAGCCCCACCCTCTGCGCCTGTTCAATATCCCCGAGCGCAAAGGAACATACGCGATAATTGCCACAATCAGATGCAAGTTCAAGGAACTTCCGCCTCACCTCCAAAGGAATCTCTGGAAGGCAGAGCGCCACACCGTGTGCCCCAGCCGCTTTCATATAAGGCGCTGCAGCTCTTAGATCCTCGACAGCCAACGTCTGGGCGGCTGAGTTACTGCTAGTAATATTTCCACCTGAACCATCTGGATAGACGAAGCAAACGCTGGAGAGCGTCTTGAGCGCTGGGTCGGTCCGCACAAACCGTGTATCGATTCCCGCGTGGCTCATTTCGCTTAGGATTCGATCTCCCGTTGCATCCTCGCCCACAACGCCGACCGGCCACACTCGAAAAGATCCAGAGCCCGGGGTCGAACCCATTAGCCGCGCAATGTAATGAAGAACAATGTGCAGTTTGCAATAATCCCGCGAGTCGAGCAGGTCGCCCAACCTGCTCTCATTGCGGCCCAGTTCGTGGTTGCCCTGAAGTGCATAGACAATGCCAGCACCGATGCCTCCGATGCCAAAGGCGCATGTGAATCCGGTTTTCCGGCTTGCACGCATTGACAGCATAAACTCAGAATAACTTCCAGTCTGGATTTTCACTGATAGGATGGCGCGCTGTTTCCAGTGTTGCGGTTATGATTGCGTCGGGGTGGGTCTGGAGCAACGTTATCGGGTATTCCGGCGTCGGCTCGCTGAATAGCGCCACCCTCAGAGCCGTTTGCTTCCAAGTGCCTGTGTCGCTGAAGACGCGCACCTTCTTTGCGGAAAGGCACTCACGCATCCCCAACGTGATCGACATAGGCGGAACAAACTGATACGCCGCACCGAAAGTCCTATTAGCTAGTGCGAGGATCGTGTCAATATTATTTTCCTGAATTCGGATACTGGAGTTTGCCATTTCTTCTAACGAAGGATGGTGAAACGGGTGGCGGCGCGCCTGGTTATAAGCCACATGACCATCCTGGCCCCAGCCGCCCAAAGTAATATCCACCGGTGCCGCCACGATCGCGGTGCGTACCTGCTCCACAGTTGCGGGCAGAAGCCAATACCGTTGTTCTTCAGGAACTGCCAGTTCGGGGATAATGCCTCCGTAGAAGTGCCGCTCCATGAAGGACTTGAAATTGTAAGGATGACCGGCCGGTAGGGCATTTCCCTGCCAGTCCAGGCACTCGTCCATATGAAATACGTGCAAGTTCTTTAACGACAGTTCACGTGCATTCACCGTTGACCGGAATGGTTCATACCAAGATGCAGGTCCACACGGAAGAATGGCGCGCGTTGGCCGGCCTTGAATATTGTTCTCCTCGATGACTTCGATCAACTCTCTGGCCATCAAGGCGCCCATCACTATCGAGTCGGCGACCTGCCGGTAACCCACGCGCAACTCACGATTTCCAGGCAATTCCTCTGCCGCTATCGCACACCAGCGCCGTAAGTCTCTGTTATCCACAAAATAGTTGGTTCGCATTAGTCCGCCACCGCCTGCGCCGAGCCTTCAAGTTACTATGGTGATTAACCTCGCCAAAACTGGCCATCACGTGCAGACTTTCCGATTCCCTATTGAATCTGAACGGCGGTACCGTGCACGTGCACGCTACCGCAAAGTGGGATAAACTTATCACAGTCACCTGGCGTTATCAAGGCATTTCATCTCGACGAGACTCAGGATCGGCTGGTAGCTCTTCTTGCCCTTGTTCTTCGGGTTGTAGCCCCTGCGCCCGCCTATCTGATTGCCGAACAGTGTGTGCACGGTGTTGTCGCAATCGACCGCGATGGTGTCGAGTTGCACGTTGGCCGCCGCCCACACCCGCTCCCGCATCAGGCTTCTGTATGTTTAGCAACTGGCGCGCGACGCCCAGATGCAGCGAGGCCAGAAAGCGCCAGAAGGTCGACCGCGGGGGCAACTCGGCCACCTGCGGAATGCCGGTCAGCGTCGTTTCGCCCTTCAGGAAGCGAAGATGGATTGAGCCGGGAAGAGCAGGCCAGAATCATCCCCAGAAGGAACCGGAAAGCCGACATGGAGCGCGTCTGTCGCTTGATGGTCAAGGTTTCCTCAACCACTTGCCAAAACTCAACTCTCCAGCATGATCGCCACCGCAGCACCACCATAGGGCGGTTGAATTGTGCGCAGAGAAGTCACAATGTGTGAAGGCACCGGTTTTATTTTAGGCTCCGGAATAACTGCGTGAACCCCGTGATTCATGTGCCTGCCACGCGTACCCTGATGGGCATTTCTCACCATTGGGTGGGCTCCTGAGAATCGTTCGCGAAGCTGCTACTTCGCGTCCCTACTGTTGTAAAATAGAGCTTTTAAAGCGCCAAATGGGCTCGTGCATTATTCGGGTGTCATCGCTCCGATTCGCTGGTTGACGTTATAGCCCTCAAGCCGCAAGGCAGGCTGATGGCCACCAAGGTCGGCGGTCCTGAATCTAGCCCAGAGGGTTCGAGATTCTTTGGGAAAGAGCGTGACGTAGTTATCCTCATATGTAATGGGCAGCACCTCGTCACCGTCTGCACCCTTAGTCACATCAGCTCGCATGAAAAAGGCAACGTGGCTGGAACGGTTCTCGATATTGACTGTAGCCAGCGACTCGCGACCGCTTCGCCTGATACGGCCAGAAATCTCGACCTCGGCCTTCTGCATCGCGTTGAGTGCCGTAAAGTTGGCCCAACTGATCTGATTCAGGGTCATGGCGTCAGTATCGTTTTGCGGACTGCCCATATCGTCATCGGTTGTGGACTGCCAGTAAACGTTATCCACAATCGTTTCGCCCGATGCGTCCGCAAGTTGGCAACGCACAAAGTAGGTTGAACTCATCCCGAGGATTCGAGGAATCCACATTACACGCTGTCGCGAGATCGGACCGATGCTCAAGTCTCTTAGTTCCTTTGAGAACTTCACGCTCCCGTCGAGATTGTAAAACCTGACCGTTGCCTTCAGCCCTCCATGATTTGTGAGTGTCTGATTCACCAAATAGATGTGTGCCGTACCCCGGTCACCGGTGGCATAGTAATCAAACACAATGCTCAGCGGTCTCAGCCCTTTTTTCGCGCCGAAGTAAGCTCCTCCGGGGCATAGGTAGTAATCGATCAAATGCCCGAAGAACGAGGGCCAGTGGTTATTCAGCATCCAATAGAGAGTCATCTTGTGGGTTGCGTAGCTGTTGGCAGCATAATCTTCAAACTGCGCACGCGTATTTTCGTAGTGGGCCAGTTGCGCCTTTTTGCAGAAGTCTTGCGCATCTGTACATGGACCGTAACGCTTATCGACAGCCTTCTGGGTGGCTTCCAGCTTGTTGTTTCCGCGGATTGCGCCGGCGTGGTAGAACCAATATTCGTTGATCGGCCACAGCTTATCCGCCGGGATGAACTTCTTGAGGCTTCGAAACGGAGGAATGCCTTCATTGTCACCTTGCTCCGCGCATGAGCCCTGATTCGACGGAAACTGCTCGTTGAACCAGTAGTAGGGCGGCCGCCACGAGTATGGTCCCAGCATGTGAATCCCGTTCCACACTGTGTGGCCCTGAGCATCCTTCTTGTAGTTGGAGACCGTGTCCACCACGGCATTCTGCCAGTGCAGTTCCTTTAATATCTTGTGGTACTCACTAAGAAAGGGGTCTGGGGGACGTCCATCGCTTCCATTTGCCCAGATAAATGCCGAAGGATGGTGCCGCAGGTTGCGAATGCGTGCCCTGAGGCTGGCAAGCGCCACCCACTGGTCTTCCGGATTCCATTGTTTCCACATCTCCCACTCCATGCAGCACATCCATCCCTGCATTACCCCAATGCCCTCGCGGTCCGTGTGCTCCAGCATTGAGCCACCAGCAATCTTCAACTCCCAGCGAAGCATGTTCGCCCCCAAGTCCTTTGCGTAAAGAGCCGTCGCACGGGCCCGATCAGCGTCACGCTTGAAAAGCAGATCCGGCGTGTAGCAACCGCCCCGCATCAAGAAGTCCCTCCCGTTCACTTTCAAATAGAAGTTGCCTCCAGTCCCTACTTTGGGAAAATTGTTGTCGGCATCGCGATGCTGTGTAACCTTGCGGATGCCAAAGTCAATGGTCGAAGCGTCGGAGATCCGACCATCGAGCCTGAACTCGAGCTTCAATTCATAAAGCGCTTGTTCGCCCCACTCGTACGGCCACCACAGATCCGGGTTGTCCACTGTAAGCTGAGAGTAAGCTTCAGGCATGAAAGCCACTTCTTTCGTTTCGTCACCGCGAAGGTTCACCTTCTGTTGCAAACGAATCATGGGCTTCCCGGGACGCGAAATCTCTCCATGAAGGGTTCCGGACACGGGGTCGGAAACTCCGTTCCTCAAATCGCAATAGATGGTAAGACTGGCAGGACTGGTTGCGGGAAGCGGCAAGTCGGTGACAACGTAGGGATGCCGGATCATCACCTTTCCGGTGGTGCTCAGGAAGACCCCTTTCCAGACACCGGCGTTGCGGTCAGGAACACAAGAGAAGCCAATGTGCCGTTCTTGCCACACCTTGGAGTCAGGGTAGCCGATATACGTCCAGTTGATCCAGTCCAGCCAGCTATCACACAGATCCACGCCGTCTATGTAAGGAAGCTTCTGCGGTGGAGTCACTCGAACGGCCAAAACATTCTTTCCGCGGGCATAAACATATTCAGAAATGATATATTCAAAGTTGTTATACATTCCCACAACATGATCCTTGTCGGCGACGAGATACCCGTTCACCCAGATGTCCGCGCGGTAATTGATGCCATGAAGGATCAGAGAATGTACTTCACCGTCGGGCACGTCAAACGTCGTCCGGTACCACCAATCCTGCTGCCAGAGGTCGGCCGGCACCGTTTTGGTCAGGTTCATGCCGTAGTAAAGGTCTTTATAGACGCCGGCGTCTTCCAGCGCCTGCAGCACTGTCGCCGGCATTCGGGGGATCGAGTGCCAGTGCGAAGCATCAAATGGAAGGGTGGAAACCTCCCGATCAGGTACCGAAACATCGCGTGCAGAGATGAGTCGCCAGCCCGTCTTGAGCTCAGTCTGACGGCTCGCGGGGGCCGCAAGTATGTCGGAAACCGCACTTGCGCGCACCGCAAGTGCGGTTTCCGGTGCAAGCAGTATTCCGGCTGAACCCAAGGCTGACCTTTTCAGGAACTCGCGCCGAGTCGATTCATGTTCCTGTGAAGAGCCTTTCTTATTGTGATCCATGAGGTTTGGCTCTTATCCTTTCACTTTACACAACGCACAAGAGCCATTTGGTAACTCTTGAGAATCCGGTTTACAACAGTGAGGAACGTGAAACTGAGGACTCCCATCTGGGATTGCGGAAACCTATCGCTTCCCGGAGTAGCAAACTGCTCTAGTGGCCTGTCGCAGAGATAACATTAGTGGGGCCACTTACGTCTAATGGAGTGTGGCCAGCGATTCCGTAATTCTCACCGAGAGTCAGCAGGGCGAGCTCAGCCGCATCGCCCAGTCGCGTTCTTTGCCTGCCGGATACGTCTTCCGCGCCCGTCTGATCCTGATGCTGGCCGAGGGTGCCTCGTTCAGCACCATTCAGCGGAGGCTGAGGACCACCGCTCCGACCATCATCCGCTGGAAGCAGCGGTTCCTCGCTTCCGGCATCGACGGACTGGATACCAGCCATCCCGGGAAGCCAGCTTCGGTGCTCACTGCGAAGCTGCGGGCGAGGATTCTCTCGGCTACCCGCAGGAAGCCGAAGGACGGTTCCACGCACTGGAGCTGCCGCAAGCTGGCCGCGCAGCTGGATGTCAGCAAGGACGCTGTGCATCGGGTCTGGAAAGAAGCCGGCCTGAAGCCGCATCGGCTGGAGCGGTACATGGCCAGCGATGATCCCGATTTCGAAAACAAGGCCGCCGACATCATCGGCCTGTATCTGAACCCGCCCGAGCATGCGGCCGTTTTCTGCGTCGATGAAAAGACCGCTATTCAGGCCCTGGACCGGCTCGATCCGGTGCTGCCCCTTTCGCCGGGCCGCGCCGAGCGCCATGGCTTTGAATACTACCGCCATGGCACGCTTTCCCTGTATGCCGCGCTGGAAACGGCCACCGGCCGCGTGCACGGAAAAACCGCCGCTCGTCACACCAGCCAGGACTTCGTTGCTTTCCTCAGGGAAGTCGTCGCTCTTTGCCCGCCCCGGCAGCAGATCCATATCATCCTCGACAACCTCTCGGCTCACAAGACCGCCCTGGTGCGGGAGTTCCTGGAACACAATCCCCATGTCCGCTTCCACTTCACGCCCACCTATTCCTCATGGCTCAATCAGGTTGAACTGTGGTTCGCCAAAGTCGAGCGCGAGGTCATTGCCCGCGGCGTCTTCACTTCGGTCGCCGACCTGGCTCGCAAGCTTCGTCGCTACATCAACGCCTATTCGGCCAACTCCAAACCTATCCAGTGGAAGTACTCAGACCCTGTTCGCCACATCCACACCTAACGAACTCTCTGCGACAGGCCACTAG
>PMAM01000024.1 GCA_003152595.1 Acidobacterium sp. | reverse complement strand
TTCTTCCAGTTTCTCGTCGGCGTATGGCTACGCGGCGAGACGGCGCTTTTCGTGTCGAAGGAAACCGTTCTGTCCCATCCACAGCAGCCGTGGGAATGCTTGGGGATGGGCGGCTACTTGGGCAGAAACGTGATCCGGCAGTACGTCGCTGTAAACGGGGACCCAGAGACGCTGAACGAGGCCGCGCTGATCGCTTCCTGCGCCGTTAACAGCGCCATTGAATACGATCAGAGTTGCGGTGGGGAAGCGGAGATGATTCAGCTCTGCAATGACGGCAGAGTGGAATCAATCGCGGATTCGGTCATTTTCCCCGGTTACGATCTGCTGAAGACTATGCGCCGACAGGACTGGAGACTAATGCGCGCTCTTGCCGATTCGGAACTGTCCGATGGCGATCTGGATTTTGCGCTCACTGAGCATTCGGAGGAAGTGCGCCGTGCGGCTCTCGCCGGGAAGCGAACCATTGAAGGAATCCGCGCAGCAAAGGCCGCTGCTTCAGGCGGTTTCCCCGAGAGCCTTCCTGAATAACTCCTGATCGATCCGCGACGGGCCGACAACCGGTTTCGGCAGAAGCGCAACCAGGTCATCCACGCTCCAGACGTGATCCGTAATCCCGGCTTCCATCGCAGGCGTAACGCGCACGGTCTGATGCACGCGGCAGAAGTTGTAATGCATGTAGTGCAGCGCGACGGCGTGCGCGTGGTTCTCCGCTTTCTTGCTGAACCCGTTCGTTAGCCGCGTGAAACGCCGCATTTGCATCCGCATGGTGAGATTCTGGCGCTCCACATACGATGTGCTGACGTGTGCCGGATCGGGTTTCCCGATGACCGTCTTCATGTCGCAGCCGATGCACTTGGCCGGCGAATAGCGCCGCTGCTCCTCTTCCGTGGGTGCGCCGTAAATCTTGGTGAGCGTGGCGAAGTCCACATCTATTCCGAAGGCATCTTCTACCGCGTCCAGATAGGCTTTGTGGCCGTCCGTGGTGAGTTGGACGCGCCCACGGATACGGCTGGCGCAGTCCTGCATGAAGTCGTGCGCCCAGCCGCCATCCCGGCCACCCACCAGATAGCTGACGACCAGTTTGGTATCCGCGTCAATGCCGACCCACGTCCACACATCGCCCCAGCCTTCGGCCTTCTTCTCTGGCGTGGCGTTCTTCCGCTTGCACCCGACAAAGCACCAGATTTCGTCGCACTGGAGTCGCCGCACCTTGAGATTGCGGACGTGCTGATCGTGGAATCTGGCGCACGCTTCGCCCATATCCGCCAGCAGCTTGACCACCGTGTTCTTGGCGGCTCCCGTCATTCGCACAGTAGCGCGAATCGAGCAGCCTTCCACCAGGCAGCGGATGACTTGGGCGCGGGTTTTGGCATCCAGGCAATTCATGCCTGCCATTATGCCAAAGCCGCTTTAGCATGTCAAGAGAGAAGTGTGCGCCACAACTGCCCGGGCTATGATGGCTGGCGTAGCGACTCAAGTATTTGAAGCGGGCGGGTGTATTCCAAGTTGAATTTCTTGGCCCAATAAATCGCCTCTTCAATCCCTAGCAATTCTATGGAGTCAACAAAAATGCGCTCTGACTGGGATAGGGAACTCCGCACACTCCAGAGGTGGCGCGATTCTGCTGCTCCGATTAAATTGCAGTTGGTTGGCTCATCTTTTACCGTACAAGGCTGGGCTTCCGTCGCGAGAGCAGACGATTTCGAGATTGCGCTGAATCTGGATGAAGGTGCAGGCTTCCTTGCCCTTGACCCCTCAAAATGCAGTTTCCAATATTCAGACCCAAAAGAGGCTACAGGGGGCGTTAATGTTGATCCGAGGGTAGTCTGCGCTCTCAGCGTAAGACTCGTGGAAGGGCTGGATTTATTTATGTACGAGTGGCAAACCTCAGACGAAACCAAGCCAGTGTTGGACATGAAATCCTCTCCGCGCTAGAATGCGCGTAGAGGGGTTGCGCGTGGGGTGCGCCCTCGATCACATCTCAAAGATCTGTTAGACACCCGCCCTGGCAGGCGGGTGTCTCCGTCTGCGGAATATTATAGTGCGAGTCCTAATCGCGGAGGCAGTCCATTGAAAGCGTATGCGGTCGTTTTCCTGTCTTGCGTTGCCTTATCGTGCCGAATCGACGCGCAAAACTCTACAGTAAATACCTCATCGCGCCTCTTCCATTCCTGTCAGGACTCCGTCCGATTTATGGACAATCCTCAATCACCTGTTGAAGGGGGCGAGTATTGCCTTGGCTACTTCAGCGGCTTCACGGATATGTTAACCATGAGTCCGAGTCCCGGCATCTGCGTTGCCGACGCCCGGATAGGGACGTTGATCCGAGTGTATGTCGCGTACATGGAAAAGAACCCGCAGCATCTCGACGATCACGAAATACTCGGGGTGGCCCTTGCGATGAAGGAACCTTATTCCTGTACAGCCAGGAAGCCAGATTAGCTCCTCTTCCCCCACCGCGCCTTGGCTGCCTTGGCCGCAGCCTTCCGGCGCTGTTCCTTCGTCATAGTGACCAGACGGCGCTTGCCGCCGATCTGAC
>PMAM01000319.1:6753-8819 GCA_003152595.1 Acidobacterium sp. | reverse complement strand
TGTTGAAACCTCACAGCTAGTCTTCGGACGAATGAACGGTGTTGCTTCTGCCTCACGGATCACAAGTCGGGAATTTATGTCCCCAGGAACCGGGGCGACAAAAGCGTCAAATGCGGCTGCACAACACCGTATGGGCAGCTTGTCGATCGGAACTGACCGACTTTAGCCAAGTTCTGGGCGAATCACCGGCAAACCGTAAGTTTGGACCGGACCGCAGCAGAGAGCAACCGCAGATCCTTCGTCGCTGCGCTCCTCAGGATGACAACGCAGTCGGGTGTTACATTCCACCCCACCCGCAACAGCTAGTCGATAAAGTACCCAATATCCGTCAGCACGCTCTCGCTCAGCTCCACACCCAGCAGCCGCGCATCCATGGGCGCGCGGAGACTCCGCTCAAAACTCTCCAGCACGTAACCCGGCAGATCCGTCTGTTGCCGCAACAGCCGCAGCAGCGCCGTACTTTCCATGCGGCACTCGTAGTCGCCGGGTACCCCACAGGCGGGGCGGATGGTCAGCAGAAGCGGAATGGTTCCTGCCATAGACGTTGAGGGCCGTGACGGCCGAGTGCTCAGGTTGACGCGCATGCGTGAATCCTGACCCCAATCGGTNNACTCCGCTT
The DNA here is from genome assembly GCA_003152595.1 of Acidobacterium sp. Classification (GTDB taxonomy): domain Bacteria; phylum Acidobacteriota; class Terriglobia; order Terriglobales; family Acidobacteriaceae; genus Palsa-343. Next base: position 8,200 of record PMAM01000319.1, on the reverse strand, counting down.
AGGCTCTTTCGCGATGCGATAAAGCAGGTATCCAACCACAGCAATATTAATCACCAGCACAACCACCTTCACCGCGCTCGGATGGCGGTGAATCTCGTAAACCTCCACCGGCACCAGCGACGACGTGATCACCACAGTGAACCACTCGGCCCAGCGTTTCAGCATCCACAGCCCCACGCCTTCGGTCAGAAACAAACCCGCATAGACAAAACTCACCAGCCCCAGTTCCTTGATTTTCTCAGGAGAAAGACGAGTCGCCTTCTCCATCGCCGCGTTGACGTAATGGCTGCCAGGATCGAGTCCCAGCCGCACGATCCAATGATCCAGCTCCCCCGCCACATCCATGTGCATCAGCTTCATGATCCCGACGCCCGTCGCGATCAGCAAAGCCGCCTTCGCCAGCTTGAACACGGCGATCAGTCGAATCAGTCCGCTGTTAGAAGAGTTCATGGGATTTGGGTTCTCTGCAGGTTCTAACGGACAGAGGCACGCTACGACCCCGCAGTTGCCTGGCCGTCCACTCTGATGATCGGCAACCAGGCGATGCTCGCCTCATCGCTCGTCCTTTCACTCGATTTTCTAATCATTTTTCGCAAACCCCCTAACCGCTGTCCGCTATCCGCTGTCAAATTCCCCGAACGCTTTCCCCCTCTCCTCCGTCTCCATAACCAACGCGGCTCGCGAGACCGCCCCGTTGACCGGCCCCTCATCTTCCCCTGTTAATCTGTTGTTTCCGCCCCGGAATCCAGCGTTGTTCAACCTCTGTCCCAACACAAGAGGAGTCGTTCGCTCCCATGTTGTCCTTCCGCCACCGCCGGCGTCTCTGCCCGATCCCTGCAAGCGTTTTCTTTTCGTTGCTATTGCTCCTTTCGTTCGCTAACCAGGCCCTCGCGCAGTCCTCGCCGCCGGCTTCCGCGAAGCTGTCTGGACAAAAATCCCCAGCCACGCTCTCCGGCACCGTTGTCGATCCCACCGGCGCCGTCATTCCCGGAGCCGCCATCACCGCCGCTCCGACGGGTTCCAAAGCATCCCCCATCACCGCCACCTCCGACGGCTCAGGGAACTTCAGCATCACCGGCCTCGCGCCCGGCACATGGACCGTCTCCGCCACCGCGCCCGGCTTCCAGTCCGTCCATCTCGATCGCATCGCTCTCCAGCCTGGACAGACCCGCAACCTCACCCTCACCCTTGTCATTCAAATGCAGCAGCAGCAGGTCACCGTCAACGCTGACACGCCCGACTCCAGCCCCGACAAAAACGGCGATGCCGTCATCTTCAAAGGCCGCGACCTCGACGCCCTCTCCGACGATCCCGACGAGCTCACCCAGCAGCTCGAGGCCATCGCCGGTGCCGATCCCGATGCTGGCACCCAGTTCTACATCGACGGATTCTCCGGCGGCCGTCTGCCCCCCAAATCGGCGATCCGCGAAATCCGCATGAACCAGAA
>PMAM01000319.1:6609-6743 GCA_003152595.1 Acidobacterium sp. | reverse complement strand
GGCGACCTCTGGACCGAGGACAACGACGCCAGCCTCAACTCCCGCAATCCCTTCGTCACGACCCAGCCGCCCTACCACTCCATCGAGATCTGGGGCGACCTCAACGGTCCGCTCACGAAGCACTCCTCCGTCTT